>DAOTUK010000325.1:0-35634 GCA_034437375.1 Chloroflexaceae bacterium
GGCAGGGTTGGGTGGGCGGTTGGGGGATGCCGCTCTGGGCCGCCCATGCGCGAAATTCGGGGGGGTAGATGGTATAGGTTTGCTGGCGCACCTGGTCGGGTGGGGTGTACGAGGCGGCCAGGCATAGGCCGTCGCCGGCGACGGTGAAGGTCTGTTCGGTAACGTTGGGGGGCGGCGGGCCCTTGCCGCGGATAAAGATTTCGTTGATGACGTAGGGGCAGGTGGGGTGGGGTTGGGTGCCGGTGACGGCGCATATCTCCTGCTCCACAATGCCGCCCGGCGGTGGGAAGGGTTGGATGGGTTGGTGTTCGTGGTAGGCGATCATCAGGTCGCGCCAGATGAGGCCGCCACCGTTGGAGCCGGCAATCTCGTGCATGGGGCTGTTGTCGTTGTTGCCAACCCACGCGCCAATGGTTACGGCGGGGGTATAGCCAATGGCCCAGGAGTCGCGCCAGTCGTTGCTGGTGCCCGTTTTGACGGCGGCAGGGCGGCCGTCGGGCAATTCCATCACATTGCCGCGCCCGAACATATACCAGCGGGCTTCGTTGTCGCTCAAGATGTCGTTGATAAGGTAGGCTATCTGTTCGCCGTGGTAGCCAAGCACCTGGGGTTCCAGGGTGTCGCCGTGCTGTTCCAGCATTTCGCCGCGGCTTGTTTCTACCTTCAGGATGGCGTTGGGGTGCTGGTAGTGGCCGCCGTTGCGAAAGGTGTTATAGGTGGCGGTGAGGTCGAGCAGGCGCACTTCGTTGCTGCCCAGGGCCATAGAGAGGCCGTAGCGCGCGGGGTCGTCAAAGGTGGTAATACCCATCTGCTGTGCCAGTTCGACAAAGGTATCTATCCCCACAAAGTCAAGCGCCTTGACGGCGGGGATGTTGAGCGAGTTGGCCAGGGCCATGCGCAGGCGTTGGGCTCCGTGCCAGCGGTTGTCATAATTCATCGGTTGGTAGCTCCAGTCGCCCTGGTCAAAGCTGGTGGGGGTGTCCCAGATAACGGTGGCGGGGGTCCACCCTTGTTGCAGCGCGGCGGCGTAGACGATGGGTTTGAGCGCCGAGCCGGGCTGGCGTGGGGCCAGGGCGACGTTGTACTGGCCGTCGGCGCTATTGTCGGTATAGTTGACGCTGCCGACCATAGCCAGTATCTCACCCTGGGGCGAGAGCATCACCACCGCGGCGTTGTGGGCGTTGCGTTCGCGTAGGGCGGCAATGTGCTGGCCGGCTACCGCTTCGGCGCGGGCTTGCCAGTGGGGGTCAAGGCTGGTGGTAATACGCAGGCCGCTGCCATAGAGTACCTCGCGGCCATAGCGCTCTTCGAGCAGGTCGCGTACGTAGAAGACGAAATGGGGCGCTTGTATCTGGACGGTTGGGGTTACCAGGGTGATGGTCTGCGAGAGGGTCTGGTGCTTCTCCTGGGGGGGAAGATAGCCGTATTTGACCATCAGCGAGAGGGTGGTGCGCTGGCGTTCGCGGGCCTGTGGCATGTTGGTAAAGGGGTTGAAGCGGCTTGGCGATTGGGGCAGGCCGGCCAGCAAGGTGGCCTCGTTGGTTGAAAGTTCCCAGACGTGTTTGTTAAAGTAGGTCTGGGCGGCGGCTTCGACGCCATAGGCGCGGGCCCCGTAGTAGACTTCGTTCAGGTAGAGGTGCAGTATTTCGTCCTTGGTATAGTGTTTGCTCACGCGGTAGGCCAGGATGGCTTCGCGCATTTTGCGTTCGTACTGCTGGTGTTCGGGCAGATCCTGGCGTGTCTCTTCGGGCGAGAGCAGCACGGCCCGCACAAGCTGTTGGGTAATGGTGCTGCCGCCGCTGACAATATCCTGGTGGGTATAGTTGAGCCAGAGCGCGCGGATAATACCCTGCATGTCAACGCCGGGGTGCTGGTAGAAGTTGGCATCTTCCACGGCAATGGTGGCTTGTTTGAGGATGTCGGGTACTTGTTCAAGCGGTACCAGGGTGCGGTGGCCGCCCTGGGGGTCGCGGAGTTCGTAGAGCAGGGTTGTGCCGTCGCGGGCATAGATATAGCCGGTTTCAAAGGGGTGGTGCTGGCCTATCTCGTGTGGGTCGGGCAAGTTTTTGCCATATTCGTGGTAGAGCCAGGCCGTAAAGGCGGCCAGCAGCAGGGTTGCCAGCAGCGCAATCTGGACAAAGGCCAGCAGCAGACGCCAGAGGAAGCGGAGCGGCGTAATGGGTTTGGTAGGCTGTGGTCTGCTGCTGGTCGGTTGCATCGTTAGCCCTGGTTACGGTTGGCGTATTTGTTTGCCAAGCAGGCCGAAGAGTACGTTATAGGGCGGGTCGTTCTCCGGGTGCAATTCGAAGCGGGCTCGCTCGAAATATTGGACGGTGTATTCGTTGCCGTCTTCCAGCGTTTCGGTCATCTGGTCGCTGACGGGCAGGCCGAAGAGGGCCAGATTTTCTTGCTGGCTCAGGCCGGGCGTTCCATCGGTTTCCAGGCCGTTGGCCCGCCACGCTTCCAGAAATTCGCCGCAGATGTTGTGGCCGGTTTGTTCAAAGTAGACACACCCTTCTTGCGCCTCGCTCTGTTCAAAGTCGTTCCAGTCGCGGCCTTGCTGCTCAAGCATATCTATGCCCAGGCGGCCTAGCAGCACGTCGTAGGGGCGTTCGTTTTCGGGGTGCAATTCCAGGCGGTTGCGTTCGAACCATTGTACCTGGTAGGGTTCGCCCTCTATCATCTCCTCTTGTTGGGGCGCGATGGGGTAGCCAAAGACGGTAAGCCCGCCGTTTTGCTCCCAATACTGGCGGATGCGGCCGCTTATACAGTCGGGCACTTCGTCGAAGCAGCGTTCGCCGGGCAATTCGGCGGAGGGTTGTTCGGTGGGTTGTTCGGTGGGTTGTTCCACGGGGGCGGTTCCTTCCAGTGTGCCGCGCACTTCGATGTTGTATGTGCGGGCTACGGCCAGGGGGAAGGTCCAGGTAACGCGGTCGCCATCCTGGGTGGCGATGTCTTCTTCGGTATAGCTTTCCAGGGTGGGCATAGCCACGCTCCAGGTTACTTTGAAATCGTCTACGGAGAAGGGCAAGTCCTGGCTTTCGTCTACGCCTTCGGCTACCATGCGGGTCGTGATGATGACGGTGTTTCCTTCCTGGGTGACGGTAAATTCCTCAAACATGCTATCGCCCTCTTCGTCTGAATCGGGGCCCAATAACTTGTTGAGTTGGGTTTCGAGCATAGCAAGGTCGGTAAATTTCGTAGAGATACTGACGCCTTTGTAGGTGTCGTCTTCCCATGGTTCTACCGTGGCATCCCATTCGGGGGGCACATCGTCCATATCCTGCTCAATATCGGCGAACGGGTCTTCCGCGTTTTCGTCCATTTGTTGCATAAATTCGATAAACTCTTTGGTAAAACCAACCGACATCTGGTTTGTGCCGCTGCCATCGTTGGCAATCGTGGTGTTGGATTGGACGGTCATACAACCGCTGAGTAGCATGAGGAGCAGCAGACCGACGACTACGGACATAAGCCACCGACGCATAACAAGGTTCTCCTTTCAGAATAGTGGGGCGTGCAGGTTTGTTCCTGTCCCCAACCGATTTCTTGTGTTCAAGGGCGCTTATTTCCACTTGATTGTACATCCGACGGGCCGCGTTTCGGCCATTGGGGGTGTTTCACCAGCAAGGAGCGCGTCGAGCGTATCGCGGAGATAGGTTTTGCTTACATTGTCGGGTTCCTGAAAGTTGTCATCTATGGCTCCGTGGTAGCGCAGGGTGCGCTGCTGGTCGAAGACGAAGACTTCCGGCGTGCGTTCCGCTCCATAGCTGCGGGCGACTTCCTGGGTTTCGTCGTAGAGGTAGGGGAAGTTGTAGCCTTTGTTTTTCACCCGCTCTTTCATTTTGGGGAAACTATCTTCGGGATATTTGGTAACATCGTTGGCGTTAATGACAATGAGTTGTACTCCCCGATGTTCATAGTCGCTTTGTATTTCAATCATCCGATCTTCCCAGGCGCGAACGTAGGGGCAATGGTTGCAACTGAAGATCAGAACCAGCACGGCGTTGTCGCAGTAGTCCGATAGCGCGTGGTTCAGGTCGTCGGTTCCTGGAAGCGTAAAGGGTAGGGCCGGTGCTCCGGTTTTGATTTTAGCCATGTGCTACTCCAGACTATTTCGCATAATTTACGGGTTATGGTTGGACCTGGTTGTGTGCTGCGCGAATGAGGGCCATACGGATTTGCTGGTCGGAGGGGAGCGGGGAGATCCGTCCGTCCTCATGGTGGTAGGCCCGGCAACTGAGCCGGGCGGGAGTGTCGGGTGGTGGGGGTACGATGTCGTGGCCGTGTATCAAGATGGTGGGCGAACCAACGAAATGGACTGCCTGGGCTTGTTCTTCGGTGGTTATGCTGGTCATCGTGATGTCGGCGTTGATACCTTCTTCGGTGATAATCTGGCGTAGTTGCTGGATGGCCAGCTCGTACGAGGGGCATTCCTTATAGTACAGTATGTGGATGGGTATGCGCATAGTGTGCGTGTTCTCCCTGGGTGCTGCTAGTGCGGTGCGGGTGGGTATAGGAGGGTCTCCCAGTTGATGCTCTGTACGGTGGTGTGCAAGGCATGATCGTCGTTGACGGCATGAAAGGTCAGGTTGGTGAAGCGCTGGTTGGCGCGCGTTCGGGTTGGTTCCAGCGGTACAACGGTGTCGTGGTATCCATGGTAGATGGTGGTGGGGGTGGCGACTGGCGGGGGGAGTGGGCCATCGAAAAAGGGGTTGGTGAAGGCGGGGGCTAGTAAGATGAGTTGGCGCACGTGGCGGGGGTGTTGGGTGGTGAAGAGTGTGCCCATCAGACCACCAAAACTTGAACCAACGATACCCCACCCATCTTGCTGAAGCAGCAAGGGGGTGAGCGCCTGCATGCGTTGTTCTAGTTCACCATCGAAGTCGGGGGTAAGGATGTGGGGGAAGCGTTGGCGCAGCAGTGTTGCTTTGAAACCCTGGCTGCTCCCTTGCAGCCCGTGGATGAAGATGAGCGGATACTGATCTTTCATGGGTACCTCTGCTACCTCTCCGGGTATACAAAGGATCTCACCCATAGTATACCATAGCATGGGCGTCGTGCAAGATGTTGTGGTAGATACACCCCGAAAATCGCTGCGTTCTGTGGTACAATGGAACAAAGTTCACCATAATTTGATAGAAAATACTAGGCCCCAATCTATGGACGAGCATAGTTTACAGTTCCTCAAGCAGTTGCTTGGTATACCCGGCCCCTCTGGCGACGAACTCACGGTTGCGCGTTTCTGGCGCGATGAAGCCCGTACCCTTGCCGACCGTGTGCATACTGATGTGCATGGCAATAGTTTTGCGTTGCTCGAATCTTCTTTCCAGGTGGGCCCGCGCATCCTCCTGGCCGGGCACATTGATGAAATTGGGATTATGATTAGCCATATTGATGAGGATGGCTACCTGTCGTTGCTTCCTATCGGCGGGTGGGACCCGCAAGTGCTGGTGGGGCAGCGTGTCCGTTTGATCGGGCGACATAACCAGCATCTCATCGGGGTGATTGGGCGCAAGCCTATTCATTGGATTAAACGCGAGGATCAGGAGCCGGCCAGTAAACTTGACGATCTCTGGATTGATATAGGCGTGAAGAATAGGGCCGAGGCGCTCGAACATATTCGCCCCGGCTGTGTGGGGGTGGTAGATACCGCTATCTACGAATTGCCAAACCGCCGCCTGGTGAGCCGCAGCATTGATAACCGTATTGGGGCTTTTATTGTGCTTGAGGTGTTGCGGCAGTTGGCGCAAGACCGGCCAACGGCCAGCGTGGCCGCTGTGGCGACAACGCATGAGGAAATTAGCTCGGCGGGGGCGGCGGTGGCGACCTTCCATTACGAGCCGCATATTGCGCTGGTGGTTGATGTGGCGCCGGCTACCGACCACCCCGACTCGAATAAGAAGCAGTCCGGCGATGTGAAACTGGGGCATGGGCCGGTGCTGTCGCGGGGTTCGGCTAATAGTCCGCTGGTGTTCAAGCGCCTGTGTGATCTGGCCGAGCAGGAACAGATGCCCTATAGTTTGCAAGTGACTCCGCAATATACCGCTACCGATGCGGATATGATTTTTCCGGTGCGGGCGGGGGTTGCTACGGCGACGGTGAGCGTGCCCAACCGCTATATGCATTCGCCCAATGAGATGATTGATATGTCGGACGTTGAGCGGGTTATTCAGCTTTTGCTGGCGTTTGTGCGCTCGGTGCAGAGCGAGACGGAATTTTTGCCCGAAGCGTAGGGTGGAAACGCTATTGTGCGGGTGGGGGGGAGCTAGACAGCCAGCAGCCAGCGGAACCAGTCGGCAATGGCCGCTACCGTTTTGGGTTGGGTCGGCAAGCCCTGGGCGCGGCGGGCGTGGTCGTCGGCAACTTCCATACAAAAGCGGATGACTTCTTCACGGGGCAGTTTGTAGGGCAGCGTGTGCCCCCGATTTTGCAAGAAGTAGAGCGCGGCTACAAACGCCGTCCGCTTGTTACCATCCACAAAGGGTTGATATTTGATAAGTGCGTGAAAGAGCGCCGCGGCTTTTTCGAACTCGTCGGGGTAGAGGTTTTTGCCGGCAAAGGCGGCAAAGGGCCGTATCACCGCGTCGCGGAGCATAATACTATCGCGCACCCCCTCCTGGCCGCCTGTGCGGGCCATAATCTGGTCGTGTATTTCATACACCCGCGCCAGCAAGTCAGACGCCGTCTGGGTATGGGCATGTTCTAGCGTCATAAGCCGCCACCCTCAAAGCACCCGCTACCAGGATCGCTCCTTTAGATACGGGCCAGTTCTTCAAATAAAGCCTGGTTTTGATCAAGGATCTGGTTGGTAAAGGCAATTGCACTTTCGGTAAAGGGGGAACGCGCCGCGGTGTGGGGTGTGGTGCTGCATTGCTGGTCTACCCAGTCTTCCAGTGCTTGCGTAATGATGTTCCCTAACTCGGCTTCGGAAATAGCGTGGTCGTGCAATGTGGCTATTAGTGGCTCCGGCAATTCTATCGTCAGGCTTGCCATGCAGCCCTCCCTTCACCTGTACTCTTGATTATACACGTAAAATGCGAAGGCGACGTCATTGGCGGGGGGGTGGTCCCCGGCTGCGCCTCTGGGTTCATAAACGGGGATGGGGGGCTTTTTTCGGCGGGGGTGTCCATATTCATAGAGCAAACCAGTGGCCCCCTTCCTGGTGTGCCGGTACTTTTATGCAACAAATTCCGCCACATGCGGTATAATTGGCAAGATACAGAGGCATGGCAGGAGGGCTACTGATAGATAAGGAGAAATTGTCTGTAATGAAACCCAGAATACTAATTCTTGGAGGGAATTTTGCGGGCTTGCATGCCGCGTTCGAACTCCACCATACGCTGAAAGATAGGGCGGAAGTTTCGGTCATAGCTCCGGAAGATAACTTTGTATTTCTTCCATCGCTCATCTGGGTTGTGCCCGGCAAGTGCCAACCAAAGCGTATTTCGTTTGACTTGCGTACCGCGCTTGAGCCGCGGGGTATTCACTTTATCCACCAGCATGCCGAACATGTTGACCTGGACAAAAATATGGTCGTAACGAACATGGGCAAGTTTGAGTATGATTATCTGGTGGTTGCAACCGGCGCCGACCCGGACTGGGACGCTGTGCCGGGGTTGGGGCCCGTAAGTGGGTTTAGTCACTATGTCTGCTCAGTACCCTACGCAACCAACGCACGCCGCGATTGGCGCGATGTCATAAAAGATCCGGGGCCGGTTGTTGTTGGGGCTACCCAGTCAACGGGGTGTTATGGTCTGGCCTATGAGATGGTCTTGAACCTGCGCCACTCCTTGCGCAAGGCCAGGGTGCAGGATCGGGCTCCCATCACGTTTATCACCTCTGAGCCATTTCTGGGGCACCTGGGTATGGGTGGCGTTGGAAATGTCAAGGACATTTTGGAAAAGCTCTTTGCAGAATTCAATATTGAATGGGTGACGAATGCCTTTACCGAGGAATTGAGCGCAGACCGCGTACGTCTCTCTGATGGGCGCACGTTTCCGTTTAAGTATGCGCTCTATCTGGCTCCCTTCAAGGGCCGCGACTTTATCTTCAAATCGCCCGGTCTGGGGAATGACCGCGGGTTTATCCCTGTGAATGATCGCTACCAGCACCAGACCTACAAGAATGTGTATGGGGCCGGGGTTGCTGTTGCGGTGAAGCAGCCGGAGCAGACGCCTGTCCCCTGTGGGGTGCCCAAGACCGGCTATATGTCGGACATTATGGGGAAGGTGGCGGCGCAAAATATTGAAGCGGATATTATGGGCAAGCCGCCGCGCGAGTTGCCCTTTGGCGATATTAACTTGTTGTGTGTGATGGATGGTGGCGACCGCGCCATTGCGCTCTTGTCAAACCGGGTCTTTCCTCCGCGGAAGTTTGCCTATGCCAGCGAGGGCCGCCACTGGCACTGGATGAAGTATTTGTTTGAGAAATATTATATGTGGAAGGTACGCTCCGGGCGCATTTATTTGCCCTAGCCGTCAGTGTTCATAGTTGATGAGACACCCCTGGGAGCGCGGGCATCCTGCCTGCCCCGGAGCGAGCGAGACGCGCGCGCTCGCCCTGTACGGGTGGGGAACCCTTATCCCAGAATAAGGCGGTGCAGGGCCGTATGAATATGGCCATTGGTCGCCAGGATACCGCCTGCGCCGGCCATATCTCCCGTGGGGCGCACGGTTGTTACCGTGCCGCCGGCCTCTTCGACCAGCAGGATACCGGCCATAATATCCCAGGGGCGCACGTGAAATTCCCAGTAGCCATCGAGCCGCCCGGCTGCGACAAAGGCCAGGTCAAGCGCGGCCGCTCCACACCGGCGTATCCCTTGCACAAAGGGCATCACCCGCCCAAACTCCACCAGGTTGTTGTCGCTGCCGGGGGTGCGGTCATAGGGGAAGCCGGTCGCCAGGAGCGACTGGTGGATGGCGCTGGTTGTCGAGACGTGCAGGGGGTGGCCGTTCAAGAACGCGCTTTGCCCACGGGCCGCGTAAAACAGTTCGTTGGTGGTGGGCATGGAGACAATGCCCACCACGGGGCGCTGGTGGTGGCAGAGGGCTACGGAGATGCAGAAGTAGGGCATATGGTGCCAGTAGTTGGTTGTGCCGTCAATGGGGTCTATCACCCAGGTATACTCGTGGGCAAGGTGTGGTTGGTCGCTTTCTTCGGCCAGGAAGCCGTGGTTGGGAAAGCGTTGGCGCAGGTGGTTGATAATCATAGCCTGGGCGTGCTGGTCGGCTTCGGTGAGCAAGTCTATCGTTGACGTTTTGGAGCATACCAGGGTGTTGCGGGCCATCTTTTCTAGCAGCATGTGGCCGGTCTGCTGGACGATGGGGATGCAGTATTCGAGATATTCGTTCATCTGGTTACATCAGTCCCCGATAGGTGCCGCCATCTACCAGGATTGTTTGTCCGTTGATGTACGATGCGCGGGTAGAGGCGAGGAAGGCGACTACGGCGGCCAGTTCTTCGGGCGTTCCCATGCGCCCGGCCGGCATGCTGGCTGTGAGGGTTTGCATTACCTCTTCTTCGCTGGTACCAGCATTGGCGGCGCGGCTCTGGACAATGTCGTTGACGCGCTCTGTGAGGGTATAGCCGGGGGCTACGTTGTTGATGGTGATGCCTTCGGCGGCCAGTTGGGTGGCAAGCGAACGAACGATACCAACCACGCCGGGGCGCACGCCGTTGGAAAGCAGCAAATCGTCAATGGGTTGCTTGACGGTGGTGCTGGTAATGGTGATGATGCGGCCCCAGCCGGCTTGCCGCATGGGGATAAGCGATGAACGGATGAGGCGAACGGCGCTCATAAAGTTGAGTTCGAGGGCCTGATGCCAGCGTATATCGTCAAGGTCTTCAAAGCGTCCGGCGGGCGCACCGCCGCCATTCACCACCAGCACGTGGAGCGCTTCCCACTGGCGGGTTATGGCCGCTATAGCCTGCTCTATTTGTTCGGCGCTGGTGACATCGGCGACAATGGGCAGCACATGGGCGCCGGTTTCGTTGGCTATCTCGTTGGCGGCCTGGGTGATGTTTGCCTCGCTCCGCGAGCAGATAGCCACATGGGCTCCCTCCCGCGCAAGTTCGTGGGCGATAGCTTTGCCCAATCCCCGGCTGGCGCCAGCGACAAAGGCAACTTTATTTGTGAGTCCGAGATCCATTTTGATACTTCCTTATGTTTCTGTGTCGGGCTTTGCGGTTTGCTATCATAGCATGGGCAAGTACGGGCGTCAATGGTACTCTTTGGCGCAAGGTTTGACACCTGGGGGGCGTGTTCTGGGAGCGCGGACATCCTGTCTGCCCCGGAGCGAGATGCTCGCGCTCCCAGGGGGGGTTGGCCCAAATGTGAACCGGTACCCTGTGCTCCGTGTGGGTGCTGGCGGGCTAGGCTCTGGGCAATACGTGGGCAATACCCGCTTGTAAATTGCCGCGTGTGACAATATCGCTGAGATCTATACCCAGGCTAATGAGGGTCTGGGCCATAGAGGGGCCGATACCGGTTAGCACCACCTGTGCTCCAAGCAAGCGCACGGCCTGTGCGGCCTGGATGAGCGCATTGGCGACCTGGGTATCTACTACCTGCACTCCGGTAATATCTACGATGGCGGTTTCGGCGTGGTGCTTTGCGACCCCTTCTAGCAGGGTTTCCATAATCTGCTGTGCGCGCTGGCTATCAATGGAGCCGACGAGCGGTAGCACGACGGTGTGTTTGGCGATGGGGAGCAAGGGCGCAGAGAGCTCGCGCAGGGCGGCCCGTTGTGCATCAATGATTTGCTGTTGTAGTTCGGCGCGTTCGGCTTCGGCCTGTCGCACGTCGGTCATATCGCGGACGATGCCGGGGAACGAGAGTACCTGGCCCTCCTCGTTGCGGATGGCAAAGACCGAGAGATGTACGGGTACTGTAGAACCGTCTTTGTGGTGGTAGTGTTGTGGGCCTACCCAGGAGCCGTGCTCGAGGACGTGCTGGATGATGTGCATAGGGGTGTCGCTGTCGCCCCCAAATACGGCGGGCACCGGCAATCCGATATAGTCATCGCCATAGCCAAGCAGCGCTTTCATGGCCAGGTTGCCATAGGTGATGATACCTTCGGGCGAGACGAAGGAGACGCCATCGGGCGAGTTTTCGACAACTGACTGAAAGGTACGCAGTTCCTCTTCCTGTTGCTTGCGGTCGGTAATGTCAATCATTGCGCCGATAGTACCGCCAGGCGTGCCATCCGGGTTGGCATACACCGATTTGTGAAATAAGACGGTGTGGCGTGTTCCGTCGGAAAACTTTACATCGCGTTCATAGATTTGTAACCCGCCCTGTTCGAGCAATTCACTATCTACCTGCTGATAAAATGCTGCTGGTTTGGGGGGCAGCAAATCATGCAGCCCCTTGCCCACGATGTCGTCTATCGTTTTGCCCATAAAATCTTCGGCAAAGACCCGGTTGCATCCGCGATAGATGCCCTGTGCATCCTTGTAGAAAACGGGGAAGGGCAGCGTATTGATCAGGTTGGCAAAGAGTTGCATCTGGTTGTACAATGCTGTTTCTTGTTGCTTGCGCTCGGTGATGTCCACAGCGTAGCCGATCATGCCGATAGGGGTACCGTTGTCGTCGCGCAGCAGGGAGAGCGAGAGATGGAGCGGGAAGACCTCTCCAGATTTTCGACAGGCGGTGGTTTCCAGTTCAAGCTCGCCGTGTTCTTGCAAGGGGGCTATGATGTCGTTGCGCAAGTAGTCGCGCTCGTTGGGGGGGGACATACTGGCTATCGGCTGTCCAAGGGCTTCCTCTGGCGTATACCCGAAAATACGAGTCGAGGCTTGATTCCAGGTGATGATGATACCGTCAAGGTCGGTCACAACGATGGAACAGCGTACCTGTTCAATAATCTGGGATTGTTGGTGGCACTCCTGTTGCTCCGGTGAATCCTCCATCCATTGGTGTCGTGCCTTGATAGCCTCTCGTTCCTGCTCTAGTTCCGCCACACGTTGGCGGAGGTGTTCGTTTGCGGTCTGTAGCTCTTCCAGCGTTTCTGCCATGACCTGTTCATTCCTCCACATTATCTATCAGGTGATGCTTTGTTCCCATGTGCTTTGGGACATCATCTTGAAATAAAGGTTCTCGCTCACGTTGGGTACACGTTCACGTTTTCTATTCTACGGGATACAGCTCCATTTGTCTATAATTAAAAAACGGTTTGTCAGGGCGTTTCTGGCTTTGTCTGTCGCTTCGGCTACGTCTTTCGTTGGTGTTTCTGCGCTCCTGGTGTTCAAGAATGCGTTTGCAACCTGTATGGGGCAATCTTGCAAAGACGGTTGCCAACTACTCCGACTGGCTGTCCAGGAAGGCCCCCCCGGCGACCGTACCGGTTGTTTTCCAGGTTCAATAAGTGCTCCCCATAGACGTGGTATAATGCTCTTGTAACCAGGAATCGCTGGCACTTGCCACAAGACACATGTACTGTTTGGAGAAACGAGAACCATGGCCGTAGAGTTTGTTCAATGTCCAGTTTGTAAGCAAAAGCTGGCAGTACAAGGATATGTCGTGGTTGGCTCTAGTATTGTTTGCGCCAACCCTAACTGTAACACGAGTTTGCGTATTACCAGGCGCAATCCTATCAAAGCTGAACAATTGTCCTACGAAGATACCCGCAACCCCGACCACCGACCAGAGTCCTATGCGTAGGTGGTGCCGACGCCAGGAAGCCTTTGTATTGAACCATCAACCATTTCATTGGAAAGGAGTTATCCTATGAGACCCAATAGTTTGCAACCAGACCAGATGTCGCAATCGTCGCTCCCCTATAGCCCGGTTGATACCTTCCGGCTCCAGGGCATTATGACCCAGGTGTACGCCTGGATGGCCGCCGGTCTGCTCGTCACAGGCGCTATCGCCATGTTCGTTGCCACGGTTCCCGCCCTCACCGGCTTGATCCTGGGAACACCGCTGCTCTGGGTGTTGCTCATTGGCGAGCTTGCCCTGGTCTGGATACTGGGAGCCAATATTCACAAGATGTCCAGTCTCCTTGCGACGGGGATGTTCCTCTTTTACTCGGCGCTCAACGGATTAACGCTCTCGTTTATTTTTCTGGTGTATACGTCGGCTTCTATCGCCACCACCTTCTTTGTTACCGCGGGTATGTTTGGGGCGATGAGCGCGTATGGCTATATGACCAGGCGCGACCTGAGCGGCATTGGGGGCTTTCTGGTTATGGCGCTTATCGGCTTTCTGCTCGCCTCTGTGGTCAATATATTCTGGCATAACGAGATGCTCTACTGGATTATTACCTATGGGGGCGTGCTTATCTTTGTGGGGCTTACGGCCTGGGACACGCAGAAGATTAAACGGATGAGCGCGGAAGTGTCTAACGATGACACGATGATACGGCGGGTGGTTATTCTGGGGGCGCTGATGCTCTACCTGGACTTTATCAATATGTTCTTGCTGCTGTTGCGTATTCTGGGCGACCGGCGGTGAGGCGCGAGGTGTGCGGCGCGAGGCTACGTGAGGTGTGAGGCGTACGGCGCGAGGCGTGCGGCGAGGGGCGAGGCCGCGAGGCTACCCAAATACTTTGACCGGTTGCCACCCGTCCTCGCGCCGTTCGAGCAGCGCCAGGAGTTTTCCATCTGCGGCGTGGGCCCGTACCTGGGGCCCCGCCGCTGTTGCTTCCATCTGGGGCAAGGTGAGCATATTGCCGTGCTGTACGCGGCGCGTCTGGGCTTCGTCCAGGGTGACCATGGGCCAGTGGGCTACGACAATCTCTGGCGGGAGCAGGAGGGCCGGTAGGCGGGCGGGGTCATCCAGGAGCGTGGCCAGGGCGGTCGCCTCGTCTACGTGAAAGGGGCCCACAAAGGTACGTTCGAGCGCCGCGAGATGGGCCCCACAGCCAAGCGCCGCGCCAATGTCGCGGGCCAGCGCTCGAATGTAGGTGCCTTTGCTACAGCCGACCCGCAATTCCAGGGCGGCGTTTTCCGTATCCAGGGCCAGCAGGTCAAGCTGATCTATCGTGATGGGACGCGGCGCACGTTCTACGGTCTGTCCCTCCCGCGCCAGTTCGTAGAGTTTGCGGCCCTGGTGGTGGATGGCCGCGTACATGGGCGGCACTTGCATGATCTCTCCGCGAAAGGGGGCCAGCATCGCTTCCAGATTGGCCCTATCCAGCGGCGGCACCGGGCGCTGCGCTTGCGGTTCGCCTTCGGCGTCGTCGGTGGTGGTGGTCTGGCCCAGACGCACCACCGCCCGGTAGCCCTTGCGGGTATCTACCAGGTAGGGTATCAAGCGGGTGGCCGCGCCAAGCGCCAGCGGTAGCACCCCCGTAGCGGCCGGGTCGAGTGTGCCGGCGTGCCCTACTTTGACCCCGCGCCCGGCCAGGCGGCGCACCCGCGCCACAACGTCGTGCGAGGTCATACCGGCTGGTTTGTGGATATTGAGAAAGCCTACCATGTGTATGCGTCCGGTGCTGCTCACGCCTCCTCTTGCAGGCGTTGCAGCAGGAGCGGCAATACTTCGGCCTGGGCCTGGGCCAGCGAACAGCGCAAGGTTGCCCCCGCGGCCTGCGAGTGGCCGCCGCCGCCCCACGTCCGGGCGATAGCCGCAACATCAATGCCGGGGGTTGAACGCAGACTCAGCTTTGTCTCCCCATTCTGGCGCTCCTTAAATAGCGCACATATGCGTACACCGGTAACGCGCTGTAAGACATGCACCAGTTCATCGTTGGCGCCATCATCCGCGCCGGTCTGGCGCATCATCTCTTGCGATACCCATGTCCATGCCAGTGCGCCCTCGCGCTGAATATGGCTCAGCGCGGCCCCCTGGAGCCGTAAGGTGCTGTAGGGCGTTTCGTAATAGACCGAGCGTACCACGGCCTGGTGGTTGGCCCCCAGTTCGACCAGGTCGGCCGCGACGCGCAGGGAGGTTGCGCCGGTTGCGCTGGTTTGAAAGCTCTGGGTATCTGTGGTGACGCCAAGTAACAGGCAGGTGGCGATGGGTGGGGTTATGGGGACGTCAAGCGCCTGCATTAGTTGGTAGACTAGTTCGGCGCATGAGGCCGATCGCGGCTGGATCAGGTTTACTTTGCCCTCGCCTACGGTGGTGACGTGGTGATCTACAATGACTAGTGGTTGTGAGGTGAGCACGGTGGCGTAGTCTTCATAGATGGGGCCGGTGCGTTCCAGGGTGCTGGCGTCTACCAGCACGGCCAGGTCAAACGCGGGGAGCGCCATGCCCCGGTCATATACCTGGACATGCTCTATGCCCGGCAGGAATTTTACAAACGAGGGCATGGGCGAGGAGGCCAGCGCCATGGCGACTTTGCCCTGGGCATGCAACATATGCCACATGGCCAGCAATGAGCCGATTGCGTCGCCATCTGGACTGACATGCGAGAGTACCAACACCCGCTGCGCTTCTTCAAGCGCCGCGGTAATTGCGGGAGCCGCAACCGCCGGGTCGGTATGAATCATAGGAACCTCTCTGGGAAACTAACCACATTTCTGGTTGTCTCAATGGCTTCATTGTACCAGACGATAGACCGTATGACCAGAACGCTTCTTCATCTCCTTGAGCTTTAAGCAATGGTGTGTCCCGATGCGCGGTATGAGATGATTCAAGCCGCTCACCACGACAAACCAGTAGGCTCCGCCGTCGTGCAGATGGCGCAGCGGTTGGTGGACAAATTCCTGTTCTATGGCCTGGTCGCCCACTTTGGCGGGAATGTTGGAGACGATGACATCATAGCGGGTTGTGGCCAATTGTTCAAGTCCCACGCTGCCGAGCGCTTGAATATTGGTGGCCTGGTTGAGTTGGGCGTTATGGTGTGCGTAGCGCACGGCCAGTAAATCTTTATCCAGCAGGGTTACCTGGGCGGTAGGAAAGAGGCGGGCCAGCACAATGCCCAGGACGCCATGGCCACAGCCCAGGTCGAGGATGTGGTGGGGCGGGGTGGGCAGGTCTATGGTGCGCAACAAGAGATCGCTCCCCTTATCTACCTCGAATGAGGAGAAGAGGGTATGGGCCAGGTCAAAAACAAACGTATGCCCGCGACAGGCATACGTTATCTGCTTCTTGAAGTAGACATCACGCCCCACGCGCCTGTGCCTCACGCCTCGCTGCTATCGGTTGTATCCCTATCCTGGCGGGTCTGGTGTTCTTCGTCTGCAACCTCACGGAGTAACTGGTTAATGTGTATACTATAATCCAATGAAGTGTCCATTTCCAGGCGCAGCTCTGGGACGGAGCGCAGGTGGTTCAATTCGCGTGCGACACAGCGTTGTAAGAAGCCGGCCGCGCTCTTGAGCCCGGCCATGGTTTCGGCTCGCTCCTGCTCGTCGCCCATTACGGAGACTCGTACCCGCGCGTAGTGCAAATCCTTGCTAAGGTCTACCCCGGTGACGGTAGTAAACCCGACGCGCGGGTCTTTCAATTCATTTTGTATCACGTCGCCCAACACTCGTTGAATGGTGTCGGCAACCTGTCGCGTTCGTTTTGACATACGTTCGTATCCAGCAACTACTACCCTCTGCTGCATCCGGGGGTCAGGCTACTCGTTCGACTTGCTCCTTGCGGTAAAATTCCATGGTGTCGCCAACTTGCACATCTTTGAAATTCTGGACAATCAAGCCACATTCATAGCCGGCGATCACTTCGCGGACATCATCTTTAAATCGCTTGAGGCTGTCAATGTGACCATCGTGAATAACTACTCCACTGCGCAGCACGCGCACATTGAGCGCTCGTGTGATCTTGCCGTCGGTAATGTTCAGTCCGGCTACCACTTCACGCGAGGGCAGGCGGAAGGTGTCGCGCACTTCGCCAAAGCCTTCGACAATTTCCTGGTATTCGGGGTCGAGCATCCCGACCATAGCTTTTTTCAGGTCTTCGGTCAATTGGTAGATGACGTTGTAAAAGCGTATATCTACCCCGCGCTGTTCGGCGGCTTTGCGGGCTATCGGGTGTGGGCGGGCGTTAAAGCCAATGATAATGGCTTTACTGACTACGGCCAGGTTGACGTCGCTTTCGGTAATGGTACCGGTGCCCTTGTGAATAACGCGCAATTGCACTTTGTCCAGTTTGGTATTGAGTTGCTCAAGCTGGTGCTCAATTGCGCCAACCGACCCCTGTACGTCGGCTTTGATGATCAGGTTGAGATCTTTTACGTCGCCCTGTTCAATCTTTTTGAACACGTCGTCAAGATTGAGTCCCTGGGGCGTGGCGAGCGCTTCCATACGCTTCTGGCGCTGGCGTTGCAGGGCTATCTGGCGGGCGACGTGCAAGTCGTCCATCACTTGCAAAATATCGCCGGCCTGGGGCACATCGTCTAGCCCCAATATTTCGACGGGGGTAGAGGGTTCGGCGTAGCGGATGCGCTTGCCATTGTCACCAAACATTATCTTGACTTTGCCGGCCACGCTGCCAACCAGAACGGTATCTTCCGCGCGCAGGGTGCCATTTTGAATAAGCGCGGTTGCCACCGAGCCGCGGTTCTTATCCATCTCGGCTTCGACAATGGTACCCACTGCGGGCGCACGAGCATTGGCTTTGAGATCTTCCATATCGGAAACAAGCAATATCATTTCGAGCAGGCCATCAATATTGATTTTTTGCCGCGCCGATACTTCGACTGCGGGTACATCGCCGCCATATTCTTCGACCAGGACATTATTTGAGGCGAGTTGCTGTTTGACTTTGTCGGGGTTGGCGCCGGGCAAGTCTATTTTGTTAATGGCTACAATCATCGGGTCACCAGAGGCTTTGACGTGGGAGATGGCTTCCATGGTCTGGGGCATCACGCCGTCATCGGCGGCGACGACCAGTACCACAATGTCTGTGACCTGGGCCCCGCGGGCCCGCATGGCGGTAAAGGCTTCGTGCCCCGGCGTATCGAGGAAGGTTATTTTGCGCCCCTGTACTTCAATCTGGTAGGCGCCAATATGTTGGGTAATGCCGCCGGCTTCGCCTTCGGCGACGCGCGCGGAGCGTATGGCGTCGAGCAATTTGGTTTTGCCGTGGTCAACGTGGCCCATAATGGTCACAACGGGTGGGCGTGTCACGAGGTCTTCGGCGCGTTGCTGCTCCATCACATCGGCAATATTCTCAACCACATTGGGGTGGGTTTCGGGGACTTTCTCGACGGTTTCCAGTTCAAAATCACTGGCAATAACCGCGGCCGTTTCATAATCAACCTGCTGGTTGATGTTGGCGATAACGCCGCCTTTCATCAAGGCTTTCAAGATTTCTGAGGCCCCAATACCGGTTGCTTCTGAGAGTTCCCGCACGGTCATAACGGTCGGTAGGGCTATCGGGCCGCGTTGTCGTGGCGGGGGGACCCGCGGTTGGGCCGCCGTTCGGTTTGCCTGGGCACCACCCCGCCCACCAGCAGAGGATCGTCCGCCACTTCGGTTATTGCCGCCACGGTTGGGGGCGCCCCCCCGCCCAGAGCGTCCGCCGCCTGGGCCGCTGCCGCCGCCACCACCACGGCTCCCACGGGCCGAAACCTGGCCCCGGTCGTTGGTATTGGTATTGGTATGCCCATTGCTGGGCCGTCGGGTTCTGCTTCGCGTTGCGGTTCCGCCGGTGGCGGAGCCGCTGGTACTGTCGTTGCCAGTGTTACCCCCACGGGAACTGCGCGTACCACTGCTTCCCCCACGAGTGGTGGGCCGTGCGCCCCCTGTTCCGCTGCCGCTGCCGCTGCCGCTGCCGCTGCCGCTGCCGCTGCCGCTGCCGCTGCCGCTGCCGCTGCCGCTGCCGCTGCTCCGCGAGCCACCATTGCTCCCATTGCTACCACCACTTCGTGAGCCACTGCTGCGGGTGCTACTCTTCCCGCTTACATTGCGAGAACCACTTCTCCCGACATTGCTGCGAGAACCACCTTCACTGGAACTGACCGGAGGCGACCCACGCTCCGAGTCGCCAGCAACACTATTATACCTGGTACCAAAGGGTACTTCGGGAGATTTGTTTTTCGTCATGTCGGCTCCTTCCCAATGCTAGAGATCTTCGAGCGACAGCTTTCCGCCTACCCCAAGACCTTGCGTATGTTCTATCCACTATTATTCCATATTCACGGTAGTCTCCTCCAGACTCTGGGCAAACTGCTCCAATGTTCTCCGATCATCAGGGTGAAGCATATCGAGACGAAGAGCACGCTCCAGGCGTCGGCGCTCTAGAGCGTGTCTCCAGCACGACCGTTTGGGGCACAGATAAGCGCCTCGACCACCACGCTTACCCGTGAGATCGAACACAATACGACCACCAGTAGAAACCATCAAACGTACGAGAGCCCCTTTGGGCCGCACAGTACGACACGCCACACATCGGCGCTGCGGAATATGTTTCTCACGCAGACGCATAAAACACGCTTGAAGACTACGATTCTTCTATTTTTTCTTCTACGGACAACGCCGCTGCAACATCGTCTGGCGAGAGCGCCACTTCGTCCTCGTCGTCTGGCGATAGCGTCGCTTCCGCTTTGAGTACGTCTCCCTCCTGTTCGAGTACGTCTCCCTCCTGTTCGAGTACGTCTCCCTCCTGCTGCTCAGGCTCATGCTGGTCAAGCAAAATATACGACGCAACCAGCCGGTCATGGTGATAGATATACACTTTTTGCGCGGTTGTTCGTATTTGTACCGTCTCGCCAGCGAGATCATCACCAAGCGGGCCATAATGGGTGTTCTGGTAGACAATCGTTCCATCCAGGCGCACTTTGCGGGTTTCCACTCTGGCACTGGCCAGGGCGGCTTCGGTGGCCAGCGCTTCGGCGTCGGCCGCTTCCCGCGCGCTGGAGGCCTCGCGCTCTTCCTCTAACAAGGCAGTGGCGCTCTTGATGTCAATACGCCAGCCGGTCAACTTGGCGGCCAGCCGGACGTTTTGCCCTTCGCGCCCAATGGCCAGCGAGAGTTGCTTATCGGGCACAACGACGAGCGCCGAACGCTCTTCTTCATCCAGGCTAACCTCGACCACTTGCGCGGGCGAGAGGGCATTGGCAATAAATTCTTTGGGCTCTGGCGACCATTGCACCACGTCTATTTTCTCGCCATTGAGCTCGTTGACGATGTTTTGAATGCGGATACCGCGCATCCCTACGCACGACCCGACCGGGTCTATGCCCTCTTGCCGGGCGGCTACGGCGACCTTGGTTCGTAACCCCGGTTCACGCGCAACCGACTTCAACTCAACTGTGCTATTATAAATCTCTGGCACTTCCATCTCAAAGAGGCGCGAGATGAGATTTTTGTGTACCCGCGATACAATCAGGCGCGGGCCGCGCTCTTCGCGGCGTATCTCTAAAAGATAGACCTTGAGCCGCTGTCCATGGTAGTAGCGGTCAGATTCGACCTGTTCCTTGGGCGGCAGTATCGCCTCGGCTTTGCCCATTTCCAGGATAACGTTGCCTTTGGCTATACGCTGTACTGTGGCGGTAACCAGGTCGCCTTCACGATCCATAAACTCGCCATAGATGTACTCGCGCTCAACTTCTTTTATGCCCTGTAACACGACTTGCTTGGCCGTTTGTGCGGCGATACGCCCAAAATCTTTGGGCGTACTTTCGACAAACAAGGTTTCCCCAATCTGGACGTCGGCCTTGACCTGGGCCGCCACAGACAGCTCTACTTCAAAGCGATCATCGTAGACTTCATCCACAACTTGCTTTTCGGCATAGACTCGTGCCACCCCCGTTTGCGGGTCCATCTTGACCATGATTTCCATTGGCGGCGGATTGTTGCCAAGGGTACGCTTATAGGCAGTGACGAGGGCCTTCTCCATCACATCAACAATCGCTTCTCTGGGGATACCCCGTTCAGCCGCAATTTGAGAAATAGCTGCGTAAAAATCGCTTTTCATAGCCCAAACCTACAAAAAGAAAAGTGGGGGCTACCCACTTCTCACGGATGTATGGCACAGATAACCCTGAATTTCAACTCAAGATCATGTACGCTTCCCAATACATCATCAACCACCCACGCACAGTGCCTCCGTATACCTGTTCATTAGTATAGCATTTCCAAAGGGCTTTTGCAAACCTTTATGTCGGGAGTCCAGGGCGATTACAACGTCTTACGTCAACCAGGATGCCTGGGGAGCCTGGGGGGCCCTGACGCCGTTACCTGTTGACATCCCCCGTTCAATACTATATGATAGACTCGGAGATTACATTGGGTGTCGGGGGAGAGTCCGGGTATACTTCTCTTCAAACGCCTTGTAATGATATTTTTATTTTTAAAGACCGGGCGCGAGTTGAAATACTACCGATTGGCAGTTCAGAATGCTTCTACCACTTGAGTCTGTCGTGCAGAATCGTTACTTTGTTGAGCGCCTGATAGCACAGGGCGGTATGGGGGCCGTCTATCAGGCGATTGACCAACAGCAGGGAGAAACCGTTGCGCTGAAGCAATCGCTGCTTAGCGACCCCGATTTGCGCAAGGCGTTTGAGCGCGAGGCGCGCATGCTTACGCGGCTCCGCCATCCTTCGCTGCCGGTGGTGTACGATTATTTTGTTGAAGATACGAATCAGTACCTGGTGATGCAGTATGTTCCAGGCGACGATCTGGGGACACTGTTGGAGCGCAAGGGCCGCAAATTTCCGAGCGCGGCGGCGATTCCGTGGATTATGCGCTGGGCCGATCAACTTCTCGATGCCTTGAGCTTTTTGCACCGCCAGAAGCAGCCTGTTATTCACCGCGACATCAAACCCAAAAATTTGAAAGTGAATAGTAAGGGCGATGTCATGTTGCTGGACTTTGGTATGGCCAAGAGCGCGGGTGATCAGACGCGCTGTACCCAGGCGCAGAGTGTGCGGGGCTATACCGAACAGTATGCCCCTCTGGAGCAGATACAGGGGACTGGCACCGATGCTCGTAGCGATATTTATGCTTTTGCGGCAACCTTCTATCATCTGTTGACGGGCGAGCCTCCGCCCGATACGTTGACCCGGGTGGCCGCTGTGCTGAATGGCCAATCCGACCCGCTCCGCTCGGCCCATGAGCTCAATCCGCTTGTCCCGCCGGTGGTGGCGGTTATTCTGCACCAGGCGTTGGATCAAAATAAATCCAATCGCTTTGCTAGTGCGACGGCGTTGCGCAAGGCGCTTTCAATGGCTAACCCGTCCGGCAAGACAATTTCAACCGTCAGCGGAAGCGGGCAGGTAACATCAACTACCCCCACTATTCCGGTCGCAAAGACCGACTCGTCCGGTGTCCCAACGTCGTCGCTGAAGCCCCCCGCGCCCGATTCGTCCTTATCGGAAGCCTTTTCTAGCATCGGCGACGCGACAATTACCAGTAGTGGCACGCCAACGACCGTCTTGAATAGTGGCGGGTATGATACGATTGTCACCAGCACGGCCACAGACTCTCTCGCCGACCAATCCGCCGTTGATGGTGCTGAACCGGAGCCTGCGGATGGGCCGGCTGCGCCCGCGCCACCCACACCGATGACCGACCGCCTGCGGGTCAAGCTGAAGCAGGGGAACATTCATCGTATCCGCACGGCGGCATTGCCCTATCCCAAGTTTATCGTTTCGCAACATGGCCAAGGCCACTACCATAGCATTAACGAGGCTATCGAGAGCGCCCAGGATGGTACCCAGATTGTGATACAGCCCGGTATCTACCATGAGTCGCTGGTGCTGGACAAGGCGATAGAACTGGTGGGGGATGGCCCGGTGGAAGATATTATTATTGAAAGTGTCGGGGCAGCGTGTCTCGAAATGAAAACCGATTATGCGCTGGTGCGCGGGGTGACGCTGCGGGCGGCGACCGGCGATTCGGATGAAACCATTTTTGCCGTGAATATTCCCCATGGCCGGCTCATTCTAGAACGCTGTACGATTGTGTCGCATACCACGGCCGGGGTGGCTATCCATAACGCCAGTGCGCGTCCTTTGTTGTGGAGATGTACTATTCAAAACCGGGGCGGTATTGGGGTGTTCTTTTATAAAGAGGGCCAGGGGGTGGTCGAAGAGTGCGAGATAGTGGGGAATAGCCGTGCTGGTGTGAAGATAACCCAGAGCAGCAACCCCGTAATCCGCTTTTGTACGATTCACCATGGCGGCCAGCAAGGGGTGTATATTGCGAAAAAGGGTGCTGGCACGCTTGAGGAGTGCGAAATCTTTGACAATGAGCAGTCTGGTATTGAGATACACCAGGAGGGTAACCCCTTCATCCGCTGGTGTCGCATTCACCACCAGCACAATGGCTATGGTATAGATGTGTATGAACGCGGCGAGGGCATTATTGAAGGGTGCGATATTTATGGCAATGCCAATGCCGGCATTCACATTGCCCAGAGCGGCAATCCCTTTGTCCGCCGCTGCCAGATTCACGACCAGGAAGAGATGGGTATTATTGTGGCTGAAAATAGCCAGGGTATTTTAGACGGGTGCGATTTCTTTAATAATACCCGTACTGGTGTATCTATTGGCACAGGTAGCGGTGCTGGTGTATACCAGAGTCAGAATGCTGTGGATGACCAGGAAACGTCGTTGATGTGGGATCATTGGGAAACACGCGAGTCGTCCAAGGATAAGCACGATGACCCGTCGGTGTTGGGCAATCTGCGGCCGCGCATCTAGGGTGCAGCGGCCGACTATTACCCCTATGTCCAGGCACCGCGCGGTATCTAGCTAGTCTAAAGCGCCCCCATCGTTAGCCGGGAACCTTTACCTTGTCGTTTCGGATGGGGCAATCCTGGCCGTTATAGTTTGCCGCGGCACAGCGGGGTAGCCCCTGGTCTGCGGCGGTACATCTGGGCACCCGCTCGTGACCATTGCCGTTTCCATTGCCGTTGGTGTGCGCTCGTTCGGTGTAAGGCGAGCTCACATCTATAAAGCCATAGCGAATAGCTTCGAGCACGGCCTGGAAGCGATTGGGTTGGTGAAGTTTGGTCAGGATGTTTTTGGCGTGGCTCCGCACCGTTTCTTCCCCTAGCATAAGCGTGTCGGCAATTTCGCGGTAGGTGGCCGAAGTAGCCATCCAGTGGAGTACCTCTTGCTCACGCGGCGTCAGGTAGCATTCGAGCGGTAGCGCGGCGTGCTGGTGCAGGACATGCTGTTCGACAGAGGGGTGCAGGTAGGCTGCTCCCGCAGCAACCATCCGGATAGCTTGCCCTAGCTCAACCGGGCTGGCATCTTTGGGAATGAAATTTTCAATACCGGCCGCCAGAACCCTGGTCAACGGCTTGGGAAAGCCTTTGTTTAGCTCAACCCCCGTTAATACCAGCACCCGTACCTTGGGGGCCGTTGAGCGGAGCGCCATAGCCGTTGCTACGCCATCCATCTCTGGCATAATCAAGTCGAGCAGGACGACATCCGGGTGCAATTCATACACCGATTCAATTACCCGCCGGCCATTTTCAACGGCCCCAACCACATCAAAATCGGGTTCTTGTTCCAATACCATTAACAATCCCTGGCGCACAATCGTGTGATCATCTACAATCAGAATACGGATGTTCTGGGTGTGGTTCATAACGATTTCTCCTCCGAATGTACGGTTGTCACCATTGACAAACAATGCGCTACATGGTAACGCCAATCGTGCATGGTGTACAAGTTTCGTGTCGTTTTTGCTGTTTAAAAAAGTAAATACTAGTTGATACCAAATTTTGTTGATGGCGGATGGGTGTTCGGGTCAGTGCGTATGTTGTGGTCAAGTCGCATGTCTTCCTCATGACTGGTATAATATCTTGAGGGTATTTTTCTTATTCCTAATGATTATAAAACAAGAATCGTAGCTGTCAAATCGGGCTTTTGGGCGGGGCAATGCTGTGAAAAGCGGAACAAACGTTGATGACGTTGTTGCTTTTGAGAAAAAAAACACAAGAGATCTATGAGGAAATGGAGGAAAGGCTATGAAACCGTTGCGCGAACAGGTTATGTTGCTTACTGGTGCGACAGATGGTATTGGAAAGCAGACGGCGCATGAGTTGGCCCGCCGCGGGGTGCATCTGTTGTTGCACGGCCGGAGCGCCGAACGGGGCGAGCGGGTGCTTGAGGAGGTGCGCCGCGCCACGGGCAACGATCAGCTTGCGTACTATCAAGCCGACCTGTCGTCGCTGGCCGAGGTGCGCCACCTGGCCGCGGCGGTGGCGGCCGACCATCCCCGCCTGGATGTGCTCATCAATAACGCGGGGGTGCTTGGGGGGCGCGACGAGCCGCGCACGCTGAGCCAGGATGGCCACGAGTTACGCATGGCTGTCAACTATCTGGCCCCCTTTTTGCTCACGCACCTGTTGTTGCCCTGTTTGCGGCGTGCGGCCCCCTCGCGTATTGTCAATGTCAGCTCGACAGCGCAACAACCCATTGACTTTGACGACCTGATGGTTGAACGCCACTTTGACACGATGCAAGCCTATGCCCAGAGTAAACTGGCCCTGACAATGTTTAGTATGGATCTGGCGGAGCGGGTGCGGGATGACGGTATTACCGTGGTGAGTGTCCACCCTGGCTCGCTGCTGGATACCAAGATGGTGCGCCAGACGTTTGGCAGCGCGTGGGGCAGCGCCCAATCGGGGGCCGATGCGCTGCTCCACCTGGTCACTTCCGAGGCGATACCGGCCAGAACGGGGGGCTATTTTGACCAGCAGCACGAGTCCCGCGCCCATGCCCAGGCGTACGATGTGGAGGCCCGCCAGCGGCTCTGGGCCCTGAGCGAGCACCTCACCGGCCTGGCCGGGTAGGGCCGGGCATGGTATAATGCTACTAAGGCAAGAAGTAACCAGCAAAACCAGACCGTGACGAAGGGAAGGGGAACCTATGACGATAACCAACACGGATGATGTCCGCACCGCCTTGAGCGGCCAGAACTATATAGCGAGTAGCGACATTTGCACCGCGGTCTTTCTGGCCGGGCGTTTGCATAAGCCATTGCTGATAGAGGGGCCGGCCGGGGTGGGCAAGACTGAACTGGCGAAGGTCTGGGCCGCCGCAACCGGCTACGACCTGATCCGCTTACAGTGCTACGAGGGTCTGGACGAAACCAAGGCGCTCTACGAGTGGGAATATTCCAAGCAATTGTTGTATACCCAGTTGCTCCGCGATAAGCTCTCCGAATTGCTCACCAGCGCCGAGTCGTTGCGCCACGCCGCCGACCTTATCGCGGCTGAAGAAGATGTCTTTTTCTCGCAGCGTTTTTTGCTGCCGCGTCCCCTGCTTCGCGCTATCACCAGCGAAGAGCCGTCGGTGCTGCTGATTGATGAGATAGACCGGGCCGACGCCGAATTTGAGGCCTTTTTGCTCGAAGTGCTGAGCGATTTTCAGGTGAGTATTCCGGAGATGGGCACCTTGCAGGCGTTACATATTCCGACGGTTATTTTAACCAGCAACAATACCCGCGAATTGAGCGAGGCGCTCAAGCGGCGCTGTCTCTACCTCTTCATAGACTACCCCGATCTGGATGCGGAATTGCGCGTTGTACAGCTCAAGGTGCCCGACCTGGCGCCCCACCTGGCCCGCCAGGCGGTTGAGCTTGTGCAGCATATCCGCAAGCTGGATTTGAAGAAGCATCCGAGCGTGAGCGAGACGCTAGACTGGGCCCGTGCGTTGCTGGCGTTAAATGTGCAATCGCTTGATGCCGATACCTTGAACGATACGCTGAATGTGTTGTTGAAGTATGAGGGCGACCTGAAGCGGGCCCGCCGCCGTATTGGTATGCCACAGCAGTACGTTGAAGAGCGCTACGAGTGAGGGGGGGGCGGTAGTATGGATCAGCACATGCTTCAGTTTATTGCGGCGCTGCGGGGGGTGGGGGTGCGTATTAGCGTGGCGGAGAGTGCCGACGCGATGCGGGCCGTGCAGGAGATTGGCCTGGCGGACAAAGCGCTGTTTCGCGCGGCGTTACAAACGGCGCTGGTGAAGGAGGCGCACCACCTGGCCCCCTTCCAGCAATTGTTTGCGGTCTACTTTGGTAGCGATGCCCCCCCTCCGATGCAGCAGCCGGATGAGGGGGGCATGAGCGCCGAAGAGCAGCAGATGCTCCAACAGATGCTTGAACAGATGCTTCAGCAGATGTCGCCCGAAGCGTTGGCCCGCCTCTTCCAGGCGATGATGTCGGGGCAGTCCTTCAGCCAGGAGGAGATGCGCGATTTGCTGGATCAGCAAACCTTTTTGCCCTTTGCCGGGTTTGCGCCCACCGAGCAGCAGTGGATGACGCGGCGGGCCATGCGCCAGTTGCAGATGCATCAGCTTGAGCAGGCGCTGGCCGAATTGTTGGAGCAATTGCGCCAGGCGGGTATGCGTGAGGAGGCGTTGCAACAGGTGGAGCAGATGGCCCGCGAGAATCAGCAGGCGTTGGCAAAGCAGGTAGCGCAGCAGGTGTCCCGTGCGATGCTTGAGCAGGCGCAGGAGCAAGGCCCCCCCGCCGCCGCGCCGGGCGATATGCTCGACCACCCCTTCGAGCGCCTCTCGCAACAGGATGTTGACCAACTGCGCCGCGAGATTAACCGGCTGTCCGCGCGTATCCGTTCGCGCATTGCGCTGCGCCAGCACCGCAGCAAAAGCGGTACGCTGGACGCGAAAAGCACCATACGCAGTAGTTTGCGCTTTGGCGGGGTGCCCATGGTCGTGCGCCACCGCCGCCGCCATCTCAAGCCGCGTATCACCGTGCTGTGCGACCTGAGCTACTCGATGCGTCCGGTGGCCGGCTTTACGCTGTTGCTTATCTACGCGCTGCAAGACCAGATAAGCCGTACGCGCTCGTTTGCTTTCATTGACGACTTGAGCGACATCACTACTGATTTTGCCGAACAGCGCCCCGAACAGGCGCTTGAGACGATACAGCAACGTATCTTGCCGCCCTGCTCCTACGCAACCGATCTGGGCACCAGTCTGGCCACGTTTCAGCGCGACTATCTCTCGTGCGTTGACCATCGTACGACGCTCATTATTCTGGGGGATGGACGCAACAACTACCGCAATCCGAACTTGAAGGCGTTTGAGGAGATTTGCCGCCGCGCTCGCCGGGTGATCTGGTTCAACCCGGAAGAGCCGCACAAGTGGGGGGTGGAGTATCCCGATACGCTCAACAGCGACATGCTAGAGTATGCGCGGATGTGCGACGCGGTGCATTATGTGAGCAATCTGCGCCAGCTTGCGACGGCGATAGATACGCTCTTTACGCGCGGGGGGCGGTGAAGGCGGCGCGATTATGCGCCGAGGAGCTCTTGCACTGGTTTGAAGTGGAGCTTGGCATAGTTGCCAAGGGCGGCCTTGCCGTGGCGGGCCACAATGCGCCGGGCGGCCGCCCGTAGGCGGGCCACATCAGACGCCCCGGCCGGCAGTCGCCCCCCCAGGCCGGCCACTTGCCCCAGGCGCTCTAGTTCGGCCGCAAAGCGAGCGGTGGCCAGCAGTGAGGCCGCGGCTACGGCCAGACTGGCCGATTCGGCGTGGGGTTGTTGCAGCGGACGCGGCAGACCATGCGCGGTAAAGGTGTGTTCTAGCCGGCTGGTGCGCTGCGAAAACTGGTCGCATACGATCATGCCGACCGGTACCGCCGACCAGACCCGCTCGGCAACCTGGCCATAGCATTCGGCAAGCAGCGCGTTGATGTTGCCGTGGCGCTGGTAGGCCTGGTTGTATTGGGTGGGGGCGACTATCTCGACGTGGTAATGTTCTGGCGGCAGCAGATGGGCTATCTCTTCGGCCAGGTGCCGCACCCTGCCCGCTTCCAGTTGCTTACTATCGCGTACCCCCATCTGGCGCAAGCGCTCTAGCGTTGCGCTATCGGCATAGACGGCTGCGACGATCAGCGGGCCAAACCAGTCGCCTTTGCCGGATTCGTCCATACCGATGTGGGGCACGGTGATGGCGGGTGGGGCCGCGTCGGTGGCGCTCTCGCTGGCCGTGGCGGCCAGGAGCGCGGCCTTGAGGGGCGACTCTGGCCCGCCCACCACCACCTTGCCGCGCCGGGGGTAATAGTTCACGGTGGCCTGGTGCTGGCCATCGCTCACGACAATCTGTTCGCCATAGGGCACTGCTTTGCCGGGCCGCCAGCGCCACCCCCGCGATGTCACAGTATGTTTAATGGCCTCAAATGGTTGCATATGTCATAACCAATCACGTTGCATCGCCTCACGCATCACTCGTCACTGGCATCACCGCACAATGAAAAGCCCCGGTTCCTGTTTTTGCTCGCCACACCAGGAACCAGGACTTTCGCCATAGAGACCAGAGTTACGCACAGGTTTACTCTGTGGGCAGTCTGTTGCCAGAGCTGCCAGACGCAGGGGAACCACGTCTTTTCACACATTATGGCCGACAACAGAGCGTAAATACCGCCTGCGCTGTTGCCAGCACACCAGAAACAGCATTGGTTGAGATGGCCAGGGCGAGATCGCCATTGATTCCCTCCCTATAGCCTTCTGAAAGGTGTGTCTACCGATGACCACAGCTATGCGCCAGATAAAACCGCGGCGACCGCGACACCTGCCACGTTGCGCTCACGCTCAGATGCAACCCTGCATCTGAAGATATGGGCATCATTCCGTTGATGCTCTTTACTACACGAAAAGATGTTGACGGAACTGCTTTACCGTCGTATTTCCTGTACAGAAGTGTACCGCATTGTTAGGTACCTGCGCTATCGGGGAAACCCTGAAGTTTATAGGAAAAAACCCTGAAATATCAAGGTTTTTTTAACCTTGTGACCGGGGGGCATCGCCCGGTCGTTGTCCGAACGACGGTAGCTGACCGCGACCATTCTAACGCTTGCTTGAGCGCTAGAATGGTCGCGGGGGTGTAGGGCTAGGCGCGTAAGTCTTCCATCGTGTTGGTTTCAATGTAGATAATCCGTTCGGCTATGTTAATAGTGCGGGCACTGATACGGGCCAGGGCATGCACCACGTCGAGCAGATCGAGAATGGACTCAATGCGTTCTGGGTGTGTCTGGGCCAGCGCAACGAGCTCTTTGCGCAGGTTTGTTTCAAACGCGCCAATCCGCTCGTAGTCGTCGGTCATTCCCTGGGCTTTGTCGGTGTCCTGGTCAAGGAAGGCATCCAGGCTGGTGCGCAGCATCTTCTGCGCTATGGCGGACATGTCGAAGAGGTCGGGCGGTGGCGTCACCAGTACCGAACGTTTGAGGACGCGCCGCAAACGACGGGCGACGTGTTTGGCATAGTCGCCAATACGTTCGAGCTCAGATACCATGGCGTAGATCGAACCGACCAGGCGCAGGTCGCTGGCCACCGGTTGTTGTGTGGCCATCAGGACAATAGCGCGTTCTTCCAACTGGTGCTGTATCAAGTCAATGCGGGCGTCGCTCTGGATAACCTGTGTGGCAAGGGTTTCATCCCAGGTTTGCAGGCTCTTCAGGGCTTGCTGAAGCGCTACTTCAACCGTGTTTCCCATAGCCAGAAGATCATCTCGCAGCGTCTCGAGCTGGTGGACATAATGTTGTCGTATCGGATTCATAGGCTCCTGCTTTCGTTCGATTTCAAAAGGTGGGGCTTGTGTTAGTGAAACTTTTGTGCTACACTATATGCGTTGCTACTGTTTGTGTTAGTGTACCACATATGGTAAAGGAGGAAACGATGCCACGGGTTGTCCATTTTGAAGTACCAGCGGAAAATCCCGAACGGGTGATGAAGTTTTATGGCGAGGTGTTTGGTTGGACGTTTCAGAAGTGGGACGGGCCAACGGATTATTGGTTGGTGATGACCGGGGCCACCGACCAGCCGGGCATTGATGGCGGTATTATGGCGCGGCACGAGGGCGAGGTAGGGCATATCAATAGTATTGATGTTCCTTCGGTAGATGATTTTGTGGCCAGGATTACGGCGCATGGGGGACGGCTTGTTGTGCCCAGGATGACTATTCCGGGCGTGGGGTATATGGCCTACTGCCACGATACGGAGGGGAATTTGTTTGGCGTGTTCCAGTACGATACGTCGGCAACGCAGGAGTAAAAGACCGGGCCGGGGGGAACGGGGAGCGTGGTCGGAACCGTTTTGCCCGCTGCCCCGCCCGCCCTTTTTTTTGACGTTTGTGGTGCAATGTCTATAATGTATACCAGTGGGACAACCGCGTCCCGACGCACACCAAAACGCAATGAAATGAAAGGATGACCCCAGACTATGACCACCCCCCCGCCGCCCCGCCGCTCCGCCGCCAGCACGCTTCCCCGCCTCGATAGCCTTGACCACCTGCGCAATTTTCTGCACGAGAGCGGCTATTTTCCGGAAGATGCCCGCATCCCCGACGACCTGTTTGCGCTGCCGCCCCACCTGCGCGGGCCCGACGACGCACGAATTATCGCCCTGGCCGGCGACGAGCGCAACGACCCCACCCTGACCGTGTTGTTTGTTCCCCGCGCCTATTTGACCAGAGAGGTATTGTTGCGCATGCGGCGGACGCTGGCCAATCGCTCGTTGGATGGGATGGTTGTTTGTACCGACGACTGGCAGTTAATGACGCTCTATCTGCTGCGCCAGCAGGACGAGCAGCAGCAACCCGCCCCCCAGACGGATGCGCAGCAGCAACCCGCCCCCAGACCTGTGCGCGACTTCCCCACCTGGACGATGAATATACACGAGTTGCGCCCCAACGACCTGCAAGCGCTCCAGTTGCTGGCCATACACGAGGCGGACATGTTCGAGCTTGACCGCCACCTGCTGCGGGCCTTCAAGCGCGCCGAACGCGAGACGCTTTACAATAACCAGGGCTTCTTTTCCAACTACTACTTGCTGGAACGGGTGGAGCGCGACCTGGCCGAGTGGTGCGATATGGCCGCGTCTATGGAGGCGTTGCGCGCTGCGATTGAGGCGGTGTTGCCCGCGCCGGGTGCCACGCTAGACGCCGAAGCCACCAGAGCGCAGGTGGTGCTGCCCATACTTGCCGCGCTTGGGTGGAAAGCCGACCCCGCCTCTGCCACGGCTCGCTACGACCTGGCGCTAAAGGTGGGCGGCAAGCGGCGGGCTATCTGCAACGTGGTGGCGGCGGGCGAGTCGTTGAGTTTGCCCAACGATACGCTTGCACAGCACGAGGGGTCACCCGATATGCGCATGATTGCGGCCCTGACCAGCGATGGTGATGCAGAGATGCCGTGGGGTATTCTCACCAATGGCACAGTCTGGCGCTTGTTTAGCAAGGTGGCCGAGTCGGCCTCTGGGGTCTATTACGAGATAGATGTGCCCGACTTGCTGGCGGTTGGCCAGACCAGCGACCTGCGCTTCTTTGCGGCCTTCTTTGGCGCGGCGGGCCTGGCCCCCACGCCAGCGCAGCCGGTTTCGCTGGCGCTGCGCATTTACCAGAACGGGCAGCACAGTGCCCAGAAGGTGGGCGAAGATCTGAAGAAGGCTATCTTTGACGAGGTGTTTGTATATCTGGCCACCGCGCTGGCCGAGGCGATGCGGCGGCGCGGCGACGACGTGGAGAGCGCGGAGGGGTTGGCGCGTATCTACCGTGCCACGCTTATCTTGCTCTACCGGCTGCTCTTTCTGCTCTACGCCGAGTCGCGGCGGCTCTTGCCCACGCTGCACCTGGCCTACTATCCGCACAGCCTGAGCAATTTGCTCAAGCACATTGCCTTGCAGCGCAACCGCCTGGCCATATCGGGCACCGAAAAGCCGCTGGATGCTACCGCGCCCTGGATCTGGCAACGGCTCAAGGAGATTTTCCGTGCGGTTGATGCCGGGCAGCCCACGTGGGGTGTGCCGCGCTACAATGGCGGCTTATTTTCAGATGACGCCTCCGACGCGCACGCGCTGCTGGCCAGTCTGGACGAGGTGGGGGCGCTCTTTCTCTCTGTTGGCCTGGATGGCCTGGCCCGCGACCAGGTGGCCCAGAATGCTACTACCATTAACGGAGCGCTGCGCCTGATAGACTATATGGCGCTGGATGTGCGGCGTCTGGGGTCTATTTACGAGGGGTTGCTGGAATTTCAGCTTTGTTGCGCCGACCAGACGCTGGTATGGCGCGACGACCAGTGGCAGGCGTTGGCCAAAGGGCAAAAGCTCAAGGATAATGTGATGCGCGTGGAGAAGGGGCAACTCTACCTACAACACACGCGCCGCGAACGCAAGGCCAGTGGTTCGTATTACACGCCGGATTATATTGTCAGGTACATTGTCGAACACGCGGTCGGGCCGGTCTTCAAGGAGCGCGTACGCCTGTTTGCCGATACGATGAATCGCTTGCGCACGCGCCGCACCGAGCTACGCCGCGCCACCAGCAGCGCCACTGTCCAACACCTGCGCGGCGAGGTGGAGCGCCTGGAACAGGCGACCCGCGAAACGCTGCTCGACCTGAAAATTCTTGACCCGGCCATGGGGTCGGGGCACTTTCTGGTGAGTACGGTAGACTATCTCAGCGACCAGATGATCGCCGTGCTTGAGCAGTATGCCGATAACCCTATCTATCCGCACCTGCGCACGATACGCGAGTCTATTCTTGAGAGCTTGCGCAACCAGGGCATTGGGGCGGCGTTTATCAGCGAGGAGCAGTTGAGCAACCGCAACCTGCTGCGCCGTATGGTGATGAAGCGTTGCGTCTATGGGGTAGACTTGAACGACCTGGCCGTCGAACTGGCCCGCCTCTCGTTGTGGCTCCACTCTTTTACCGTGGGTGCGCCGCTCTCCTTCCTCGATCACCATTTGAAGTGGGGCAATTCGCTGATTGGCACCCGCGTGACCGAAGTAGAGCAGGAATTGAAAGCCGATTTGTTTGGCGGGCCCTTTGCCGGCTTGCTGGCCGCTACGACACAAATGACCGAACTGGTGCAGATTGCCGACGCTACGTATGCGGAGCTAGAGCGTTCCGAGGCGCTCTACCGCGATTTCGAACAGGCCGTCGCGCCCTACAAGGCGATGCTGGATATATGGGTAAGCCAGCACTTTGGCAACCGCTATGCAAAGGATTTCCTGACGCTGTTTCAGGGCGACACGGTGCGGGCCGTACAGGGCGAAATAACGTTGAGCAAGAATCACCAGGGCGCGATAGAGCAGGGGCGCACGCTGGCCGCCGACAAGCGCTTCTTTCACTGGGATCTGGAATTTCCAGAGGTGTTTGTAGATTTGCAGCGCAAGCATTGGAAGGTGGAGGGGGAGGCGGGGTTCGACGCGGTGATCGGGAACCCGCCGTGGACACGTATAACCGATACCCTGTCTGTAAAATACTTCAAAGATTCTTTCTCAACGATAGAAGGCAAACAAGACACCTATAGACTATTCATGGAGAGAGCTATTAGCGTCTTGCATCAAGGTTCCTGGCATAGCTTTGTTGTCCCAAGCAGTTTTCTTTCTATTCCAGCAGCTAAAAAACTGCGAACTCTCTTGATAAGAAATTTCTTGCACAACATAGCAAAAGTACAGACCGGGGCTTTTGAAGAGGTTTCAGCCAATATTGTCGTGTATGTTTTAGAGACACCTCATAAAGGAACCCATATGGTCTGTGTTGAGGATTGGGAATCTGGTTCAGTTAAATATATCAGGCAGGCAGATTGGGAGAGGGGCGATTGTGTATTCTCTATTGATATATCAGGCAGAGAGCAACGTATCTTAGAACGTGTTTCTATGTACAGTTTTTCTCTCTTCAAAGAATATGAGTATGTGCTAGGTATGCAATTGTACCACAACACAACGCACAAACAGCAAGAAATGAAAGAGAGAATACATCATCTATCGCATTATGCAACAGGCTATACGGCTGAGTTAGGAGGCTCAAATATTGATAGGTATAGCATATCTCTTCAAGATACTGATTGGGTAAAGATAGATCGCAACAAAGCATACTCTGTGCCAAATGAACGATTTTTCAAAGATGCACGAATCATTGTAAGAGAAATACCTGGGAACAAGTCTCTGGTCGCATCGCTCATAAGTGAGCACGTGTATTCTAATAAATCTACCATGATTGTCAGGACAACGCCAAAGACATCGTATAGTCTGGAATATTTATTATGTAGCATCAACAGTAAATTAGTGTACTTCTGTTTCGCTCACCTTGCATCAAAAGCTAGTCAGGCGCTATTTCCCAGGCTTTCCTTAACCTACCTGAGAAATCTCCCCATCCGCCGCATCCACTTCACCACGCCGAAGCGCGAACGCACGCGGCGGGTGAAAGAGCTATCGGCGCAAGCCGACGCCATGACCGCCCCCGCTGCCCCGCTCGATGTGCTGCGCGAGGTGGGGCCGTTTCGCGCCAGCGCGCTGGGCCAGGCCCTCGCCGCGCTGCTCCCCACCGACGACAATGGCCTCTTCCTCGCCTTTGCCCAGGGCGCAAGCGGGGCCGAAGAGCACTCCGACATCGTACACGACTTGCTGGCGCATCTGGCGCAGCGCATGATAGACCTGAACAAGCAGAAGCAGCAGGAAATGCAGCGCTACCTGGGCGGCCTCGAACAGCGGCTCGATATTGCCCACGGCGACAAAACGGGCATCGCCGCGCTATCGGGCAAGACGACGCTGCAAAACTACCTGGGTGATTACCAGAAGGGCGAAGAGGCGCAGCCCTGGGAGGCGGTGCTGGCCGTGCTCTCGAAGAATAAGGGCAAGTTTGGCGTGGGCAAGCAGGTGTTGGAAGCGCCACAGGTGGGCCGTCTGCGCGCCGACTACGAGGCGAGCCTGGCGAAACTGGCCCCCATCAAAGCACAACTGGCCCGCACCGACGCGCTGATAGACCAGGTGGTGTATCTGCTATATGGCCTGTCGGCGGATGAGGTGGCGGTGGTGGA
>DAOTUK010000326.1:0-26531 GCA_034437375.1 Chloroflexaceae bacterium
GCGTACAGATCCCGCTTGGTCACACGGTCGCGCTCCGCATTCTTCGGGCCCGGCGAGAGCACCTCTACCACCAGGTCGGGCGGGCCGTGCAATTTACCATCCGGATGCAACAGCGCGGCCAGACGTTCGCGCCGCACCCACACCACATCCGGGGCTACCGCGTGCTCCGGGCTAAAGACCACGCCGGGGGCCATATATGGACGCCCGGTATCGTTGGCGCGACTCCAGATGAACAACTCACCAAAGAGCACACCGGCCGCTCCCTGGTGCAACCAGTGGGGTTGGGTGGTCATATGCAGCTCTCCATCTATCAATTCATAGCGCAGGCCGGTATCCTCCCCATCCGGCAACCCCGCCAGATCGTCCAGCGTGAAGTGCTGGCCCGCACTCACCACCGCCGTCATATCCGGGGTGGCGGGCACAGGGAGCGCAACGGTTTCAACTGTTGACACAGGACGCCTCGCTTTCGTTTGCTTACAAACCCACGCCAGAGCGCGTACCAGCAGTATACCCCACCGCCCGACACTCTGGCAAATAGTAGCCGCCCTGTTCCCGCCCCGCCCCGCGCCCTACCGGGCGACAACCATTTCAGATGGAACGTGAGCCGCCGCACTCCGCTGGTACAGATAGTGCATAGCTTGCCGTAAATGGGCCGGGCCAAAGTCTGGCCAGTACACCGGCGTCGTCCAGAATATACTGTTGGCGCTCTCCCATAACAAAAAATTCGAGAGGCGCTGCTCGCCGCTGGTACGAATAATCAGGTCGGGGTCTGGGAGCGCGTGGGTCGAGAGGTGCGCCGCTATCGCCTGCTCATCTATCGCGTCGGCCGGTATCCCCTGCGCCAGCAACGCCTGCACCGCCTGTACCAGATCGGTGCGGCCGCCATAATTGAGCGCCACCGCCAACGTCATCGCCTGGTTCATACGGGTCGTATGCAGCGCGTGGCCTATCTTCTGCTGAAGCGCATATCCAATACCCTCCATACGACCCAGGTGCAACAACCGAATACCCCAGGCATGAAACGTCTCAAGCTCGCGGTCAATAAACTCACCGACAAGATTCAACATAATATTTACTTCGGGGCGCGGACGTTTCCAATTTTCGGTTGAAAAGACATAGATCGTAAGATAGCTTATCTGGAGCTCAAGACAGGTTTGCACAATAGGCACAATATTTTCGACCGCGGCGCGGTGGCCGTGGGTGCGCGGGCGGTCACGCTGGCGGGCCCAGCGTCCATTCCCATCCATAATAAGGGCAATATGTCGCGGGGGAAAGGCAGGACAATCTGACTCGTCCTGATCATCAGGGGCATCGAGGTTCGTTCGTTGGGGGCATCTATACATAGCATTTCCTCTTTCTATCTGGTATCATCGCTCTTCCTATCGTCATCCGTACAGGAGGGACGCGGTGTGTCGTTCCAGAGGCTTCTACTACGTATAATAGTACATGTTGCCAAAATAAGAAAATGAGCCGCTCGTTCATGTTTGAGAGAACAACCCCTGGGAAAGCGGGCCTCGTGCCCGCTCCGGAGCAGGCGAAACGCTCGCGCTCCCAGGCGCAGAAAAAAAAACCTGCCCTACCCCTGGATTCACCACCCCCTTGCAGAGCATGGTATACTATACATCACAATACTATGTATTGCCCGACTATCGCCACATGGCCCAGGTAATAAGGTATATGGAAGAATATGCCGACCTTGAGATTGGACTGCACCGACGGGACGCAACAAGTTACACCGTAGAAATGCGCTTTGTACATCCCGACAGTGATGCAGATATTCGTCTATCACGCGAACAAACACCGCTGGCCTCGTTCGATAAAGAGCATTTAGAAGGACTTTCCAATTCAGCCGAAACGTATGGACGCGCCCTGACCGAGAGTCTGTTTGCCGATTCGAATGTCAAAACCGCCTTTCTCCAGGCCTTCAGCACCGCCCAATCATTAGATGTCGGGTTACGAGTACGCCTTCTGATAGGCGCCAGCGCCCCAGAACTCCACACGCTACGATGGGAAACCCTGCGCGACCCCCAGAGCGACGATGTGCTGCTCACCAGCGAGCAACTTTTCTTCTCGCGCTACCTCAGCAGCTTCGACTGGCGGCCCATCCAACTGCGTCCCCGCACCGACCTGCGCGCGCTGGTAGCCATAGCCAACCCCAACGACCTGGACAGCTACCGGCCCGGCGGCACCCAACTGGCCCCCATTGACGTTGCGGGAGAGGTTGCCCGTGTCCGCGCGGCCCTGGGCGATACTATCGCCCTCACCGTGCTGGCCTCCGACAGCGACGAAAGCGCCCCCCGCATCACGCTCAATACCATCGCCAGCACCCTGCGCGAAGGATACGATATTTTTTACCTGGTAGCCCATGGAGCTATAGTCGAAAACCAACCCTACATCTGGCTTGAAAATGAGCAAGGCGAAGCCGAAGTCGTATCGGGCAACGACCTCGTTGTGCGCATCAAAGAGCAACAACAACGTCCGCGCATCATTGTACTGGCCTCGTGCCAGAGCGCCGGCACCAACACGGCCGGCGCCCTCGCGGCGCTGGGCCCACGCCTGGCCGAGGTGGGGGTACCGGCCGTCATCGCCATGCAAGGCAATATCTCTATGGATACGGTCGAAACATTTATGCCAGCCTTTTTCGAAGAGTTGCAACGCGACGGGCGCGTAGACCGAGCTGTCGGAGTGGCACGGGGGCTTGTGCGCGAGCGGCACGACTGGTGGATGCCCGTCTTATTTATGCGCCTCAAGAGCGGCCGTATCTGGTATGTACCCGGCTTTGGCGACGATGGGCAAGACTTCGAAAAATGGCCCGCATTGATACGCAACATTCAACAGGGCAAGTGTACGCCCATCATTGGACAAAATCTGGCCGGGATAGCCGACCCCACCAACTCCATCGCCACCACCTGGGCCGAACAATACCATTTCCCACTGCCCCCCCACCAGTCCGAAGATCTCCACCTGGTCGCCCAGTACCTCTCTGTCAACCAGGATTTCGACTTTCCACGCTACGAACTGCTGGAACACCTGAAAGAAGACCTGTTCCAGCAGTATCCCCAGGTTCTCGCCGAGTATGACCACGACACGGAACTTGCCGACCTGTTTGCTACGGTCGGAGCCTATTGCCGCGAACACAACCCCAACGACCCCTACAACATATTAGCCGCCCAACCCTTCCCCATCTACATCACCGCCAACATCAGCAACCTGCTCTCCGAAGCGCTGATAGCGGCCGGCAAAGATCCCCAGATAGAACTATGCCGATGGAACGAAGATCTTGAAACCATCCCCTCGGTATACGAGGACGAACCGGACTACCAACCAACCGTAGAGCGACCGCTGGTCTACCACATCTTTGGCCATGTCCAGGAGCCAGACTCCTTTGTCCTGACCGAAGATGACTACTTCGACTACTTGATGGGCATCGCCGCCAACCGCGACTTGATCCCCATTGTCGTGCGCGAAGCCCTCACCGACACCGGCTTACTTTTTCTCGGCTTTCAGCTCGACCAGTGGAGTTTCCGCGTCCTCTACCGCAGCATGGTTGGGCACGGAATGCAACGACGGCGCAAACGCTATGCCCACGTAGCCGGACAAGTCTCCCCCGACGAAGGGCGCATCCTTGAACCGGCCCGCGCCAGAAAATACCTGCAAGCCTACTTTGACGAAGCCGATATTGACATCTTCTGGGGCAGCGTACCAGACTTCATCCAACAGTTGACCACCCATATGAAGGACGATAGCGGCAAAGATAGCGGGAAGGAGCGGGGGAGACGGCGACGTCTGCGCTAAGCTATGACCAGTACTCAGCACAACCCATACATCGGGCCGCGCTCCTTTCAGACCGGCGAAACGCTCTATGGCCGCAACCGCGAGGTCCGCGACCTGATTGGCCTGCTCCTGGCCGAACGTCTTGTCTTGCTCCATTCCCCCTCTGGCGCAGGCAAAACCTCGCTGGTACAAGCCGCCCTGCTGCCCACGCTACGCGAAAAAGGCTTTCGCATCCTGCCCATTATGCGCGTCAATACCGAACCGCCCGACCTCCCCCCACAGACCCCCCCGCCCAATCGCTACGTCCTCAGTGCGCTGATGGCGTTGGAAGAGGACGTACCCGAAACCCACCAAGTACCCCTTGCCGAACTGGCGCATATGACCCTCTCCGACTACCTCAACCACCGCCTGGGGCAACAACCAGACAACGGGGCGGAGGAAGGGGCAGAGGAAGAAGAGGGAGAAGAGGAAGAAACGCACGCACCCGCTGAAATCCTGCTTATCTTCGACCAGTTCGAGGAAATAGTCACCATAGACCCTACCAACCAGGAAGCCAAAACGGCCTTCTTCAAGCAGGTGGGCGAGGCGCTCTACCAGGGGCGGCGCCAAGAAACAACCCTCCACCAGGGGCAACGATGGGCCCTCTTCTCCATGCGCGAAGACTATATCGCCAGCCTGGAACCCTACCTGCGCCACCTGCCCACGCGCCTGAAACATACCTTTCGGCTCGATCTCCTGGGGGCCGCAGCGGCCCACCAGGCCATCCAACAACCGGCCCAGACCCAGGGCGTCTCATTTAGCCCCGACGCCGTTACCCAACTGGTAGATGACTTGCGCAAAGTCCAGATCCAGGAATCTGATGGAACTGTGCGCGAAGTGCCCGGCCCCTACGTCGAGCCAGTCCAGCTGCAAGTCGTCTGCCATCGCCTGTGGGACAGCCTGCCCCACGACACCACCCGCATAGATACCGACGCCCTGGACAGCGTGGGTGATGTCAATACTGCGTTGGCCAGCTACTACGACTCGTGCGTGGCCGATGTCGCCCACAAAACCGGCGTGCGGGAACGCACAATCCGCGAATGGTTTGACCGCCACCTGATAACCACCCAGGGTATACGCGGGCAAGTACTCCAGAGCGAGGGAGCCAGCGAAGGATTGCCAAACCATACTATCTGGGCCCTCATAGATACCTACCTTGTGCGGGCCGAAAAGCGGCGCGGAGCCACCTGGTTTGAACTAGCCCACGACCGCCTCATCGAACCCGTCTCTACCAGCAACCGTGCATGGTTCGACGAAAACCTGGCCATGTTTCAGCTTCAAGCGCACATGTGGAACGAACAACACCGCCCCGACGGCATGCTGCTGCATGGCGAAGCTCTCACCGAAGCAGAAGCATGGGCCACCACCCACCCCGACGAGATTACCCCCATCGAAACCGATTTCCTGGAACGGTGCCGCGAGGTACGCCGCGAAGAAGCGCAGCAAGAAGCCCAACGCCGCCGCAATATGCGGATAGCCTGGGTTGTCGCGTCGGTGCTCTCCGTACTGCTGGTTATAGCGCTCGCATCCACATGGTACGCCATCGAACAGCGCTGGCAAGCCATAGACGCGAAAGAAGACGCCGAAGAGAAACTCCTCATTGCCGAATCGCAACGCCTCTCTTTCGCAGCCAACAGCCTGCCCAACCAGCCGGAAACCGCGTTGCTACTGGCCCAGGAAGCGATCCACCTTAACCATAGCCCCGTTACCGAGCAAACCCTGCGCGACGCGCTCAACCGTATCACCTGGCGGCCAGAGACGATCCCCCTGCACATCTCGTCTGAAGCGGTCGAACAGCACCTTGTCGAAGTGACGACCGCGACCTTTCACCCCAACAAACAACGCTTTCTCACCGGCTCAATTAGCGATAACAATGTGTATGAATGGGATTTGCAAGGCCATGTCCTTCAAGTATACAGCGGGCATGCAGCCTCGGTCTACCGCGCACACTATAGCCCCGATGGCCAATACATCGTCACCCCCTCCTTTGACACCACCGCCCGCATATGGGATACCGAGGGAAATACCCTGGCCGTGCTAGAAGGCCACGAAAGCGGCGTGACCTATGCCAACTTTAGCCCCGACGGAACCCTGGTCGCCACAGCCTCAGAGGATAAGACGGTACGGCTGTGGACAGTGGATGGAACCCTCCAGGCCACGCTTGACGATCACCCCGACGAGGTACTGGCGCTGGCCTTTAGCCCGGACAGTCAAACTATCCTCACCGGCTACTCTGATACAACCGACATTTGCGCACAGTTGTGGACAGTGGACGGTACGCTGCTTGCCACGATGAAGGGTCATACCGATCTGGTCATAGATGCCGCCTTTAGCCCGGATGGGCAATATATCGTGACAACCTCGCTTGACAATACGGCCAGGCTGTGGGATCTCGATGGAAACCTGATAACGATCCTGGAAGGCCACGACGATCTGGTGCTGAGCGCTACCTTTGACCAGGCCGTCCAGCGTGTGTTGACCAACTCGTCAGATCGTACCGCCCGCCTGTGGTCGCTGACCGGGGAAACGCTGGCTATCCTCCAGGGCCATACCGATCAGGTCATCGGAGCATCCCTCAGTGATGATGAGCAAGAGATCACCACGGTCTCGCGTGATACTATCCGTGTGTGGCACCAGGTAGATGGCCCCGTGCCGCTATGCAAAGGGCACAGCGACTCTGTCGAACGGGCCCTGTATACCCCCGACGGGCAACATATCGTGACAGCCTCGCAGGATAAGACCGCACGGGTATGGTCGCTAGATGGAACACAACTAGCCACCTTAGAAGGGCATACCGCAGCAGTGTATGACCTGGCTATCACCTCCGATGGTCAGAAGATTGTCACAGCATCCGCAGACACCACCGCACGGGTATGGAGCATTGAGGGCGAGCTACTGGCCACCCTCGAAGGGCATACCGATGAATTAAAAGCTGTTGCCATCAGTCCAGATAATAGCCGCATAGCGACCGCCTCTGACGATACCACCGCGCGGGTATGGAGCATCGAGGGCGAGCTACTGGCCACCCTCGAAGGGCATACCGGTTGGATACGTTCGGTTGCGTTTAGTCCAGACGGAGAGCGCATCGTGACCGCCTCTAATGACGCTACCGCACGGGTATGGAGCATCGAGGGCGAGTTGCTGGCAACGTTAGATAACCATAATGATGAAGTGTGGTACGCGGCTTTCAGTCCCGACGGCAAGCATATTGCAACAGTCTTTACGGGAACCTTTAACCTGTGGACAGCAGAAGGAACCCTGCTCTCCTCCCATGATGCATTTGAAGCAGAGGTCAGGTTTGTGATCTTCAGTCCCGATGGGCAGTATATCCTTGCGACTTCAGAGGATTCAACCGCCAGGCTCTGGGATCGTAACGCGGAACCCGTTGCCCTCCTCAAGGGACACTTTGGCGGTATCTTTCGGGCAGACTTCAGCCCCGATGGGCAATCCATTGTGACCGCTTCCCGCGATGGTACGGGCAGGTTGTGGGGACTGGATGGTACGTCGCTGGCTATTCTGAAAGGGCATGCCAACCTGGTACAACAGGCCACCTTTAGCCCAGACGGACAGCGCATTCTCACCGCATCACAAGATGGTACTGCACGACAATTCCTGGTAAATATAGACGATGTGCTGGCGGTGGCCCAGTGTAGCGTGGGGCGTGGACTCACCGCGGAGGAGCAGATAAGTTTTCGGGTAGAAGATCCCCAGTTTGACTTCGCAACCCGCCAATGCCCGCCCCAGATTGGTAGGCAACCGTAGAAACCGGGCGCGTGGTGAAGTGCCCCCCGGAGGGAAGCGAGGCGCTTCCCTCCGAGAAGAGACTCAAAAATAACATCAGTAGGTTCAGAACGTAAGGAGTTATTGTTGTGAAACGAATCGGAATGGTTGTTCATCTTATCCTGGTTAGTGCGCTCTGCCTGGCCGTTGCCAGTACCTTGATGATAGGCCCACCAGCAGCGCCCCCCCCCGTCTTGAGCGCAGACAACGACCCCGAAACGGTCGCCCCGGCGCAGGAGGAGGCCACCTGGGAGCGCATATTTCACGAACCCTTTGACACCTTCCCCGGCGACGGTTGGTCTGTGGAAGGCGATGCAGACGGAGCCGATATGATGTGGGGAAGCACCACTGCGCTATCTGCCGAGACGAATCCCGACTCGGTAGCCTCGGCCTGGGTTGCGTCCGGTGGCGCCGATGGCCTGGATGCAGCAAGTGGTAATTACCCCAACAATTTGCAAACCCGTATGGACTATGGCCCCCTTGACCTGTCATCGGTGAAAGGGGCACGGGTCAATTTCAGTCTACGCTATGATATTGAAGGGCCGACACGGCAGAATACCCCGCCGCCCGAAGACGACGCCCCGCCCCCCGAAGACGACGCCCTAACCACCCTCACCAACACCTCCGAGGAAGGGGGAAGCAACCAGGCCCTTGCGGCCAGTGAAGAAGAAACGTCGGGAGACTGGCTCGGCTTTTGTATTCTGGATAGTACCACCCACGCCACCTACGATGTCTACAACGACCCGGACCATAAATGCGAGTGGTACCAGGGGTATTCAGAAGAAAGCTGGTACGAACGGGAATATAGTCTGCATGACCAGATTGGGCAAGACGACATCTATCTTACCTGGGTCTTTATCAGCGACGAGACGAACCATAAACCCAACGAGGGCGCATTTGTTGATGAGATTGAGGTATGGACAACCGGCAGCGAGGAGCAAAAAGACCCCACCAAAGATGGCTTTAACGAATGGGACATGGTTTATGAGCAATCCTTTGATGACGTAGACTTTGCGGCCGACCCCAACTGGACCCGCATTGAAGAAACCGGCACCACCCAATGGGACACCGTTACTGATTGGAACGATAGCGACGTCAAGCCAGAATCTGCCGCTGCGGCCGCGCCCGCGCCCATCGGAAGCGGCTACCCCGCCGACCTCTATACCTGGCTCATCTATGGCCCCATAGACTTGAGCAATTACAACGCTGCCTCCGTTGAGTTTAGCACCCTGTACAATCTCGTCGTCAGCGACAGCATCAGCGAGAGCGACTGGGGCGGCTTTTGTATTGGCGACAGCAACGACCCACAAGATTTTCACGATGAAAACTGCGAGTGGTGGAGCGGCGACAGCGGCGATACATGGGAACAAACACATTATGACGCCAATCCCTTTGCCGGCATGTCCGAGGTCTACCTGGGGTGGGCCCTCGAAAGCAATGTTGGCTCTAGCACAAAAGCCGGGTTGCTGATAGACGAAATCCATGTCAAAGCCGACCCGACCACCGGTGAACAAGCGGAGGAGATAGACTACGACAGCGACGGGTTGCTGCTCCAGAACAGCTCGTTTGACGACGGACTTGACCATTGGAGCTATAAAAACCTGAGCAACACGGAGTCTGGTTCCGTCAACGTCACCAATGGCATTGCACAGCTTTCAGACAATGTCTATCTCTACCAACCATTTACCGTTAATGAAACCGTCTCAGACCTGACCGTCTCCTTTGACCACACCTTCACAACCAACGAAACCATAGCATCGAACGACTTTTTCTGCCTGAGTATTACACCCGCCGATGACCTGAGCAACTGGCTGGTAGACCTGGGGTGTTGGGATGCCACGGTGGCACCTACCAGCGCTCGTGATGGAAAACACTTTCACAAGGTTGATTTGAGCCTGGATGATACAGAACTGGCCAGCATTCAGGGGCAATCAGTCGTGCTGGTAGCCGAGCAAGCGCAGGATGTACAGCAAAATGGCACAGGCTCCACGAGCGTTGCGCTTGATAATATCACCCTCTACGCCACCACCAATATCATTGGAGACGATGGCCGCCGGCACGCCGCCCAGTCACGCGATCCCCAGGAACCCAACGACGATTTTGACAACGCTACCACCATTCGGTGTGGCGAAACGCTGTCGGGGGTCTTTGGCGACGTTGGCGGTGGCCACGACGATGATATGTTCAAAATAGCACGGGTTCCTGTCGGAACCCTGGTAGTTGATGTAGATGCCCGCACACTCCAGCCACCTTCCAAAGCCGATACCTACCTGCAACTGTACGATGAAACAGGACTAGAACCCATAGCCGAAAACGATGACGATGGCAAAACGATTGACTCGAGACTTTCGTACGACGTAACAACTAGCGACCAGACCTACTATGTCTTGCTCCACTCCATACGCGAACCAGGCCCGGAACAATTCTATAACCTGACGGTGCGGTGTAGTGATTCGCAGGGGACAACCGAGACGAAAGCAACCACCAACGATGGCACGGGCGACCAGACAACCCGCAAAGCCTGGACCATGATGCTCTACTTGAACGCCGAAGACCAGACAGACGACTGGACAGAATGGCATGATGAAACGCGCGCGGCGATTGAAGGGTTCATTGCCGAAAAGCAAGACTTTCTCAACGTCGTTATTTTGATGGATGGCCCCAACCATAATGACGTGATACGCTACCTGGTACAACCAGATGGCGCCTATACCGATAATGTCAACCGTTGGCAAATGGATGAAATCAACATGGGCGACCCCGACACACTGAGCGGTTTTGTCACATGGTCAATGGCTCGCTACCCCGCCGATAATTACTATCTCGCCATAGATGACCATGGCCACGGCGTTATTGGTATCAGTGCAGACTATCACGACGGAACCAACGAGGACGCCGAGTTGGATTATATGACTACCAGTGAGCTACGTTCGGCATTAAAAGAAGCAACCAACAATGGCAAACGCAAAATAGACATCATAGACTACACGGCCTGTCTGATGGGATTGGTTGAAAACGCCTATGATACGAAGGACTACGCGAACTATCTCGCCTTTTACCAGTCTATTGCCTGGACATCAAGTAAATACTCGGAAGCCCTTGCCGATATACAAGCAACCGATAGTGTCCTCACCGTTGCCAAACGGTTGGTAGAGCGTGAACCCGTCACCGATACCGATACGCCCTATACCTACACGCTGGTAGATACCAGTAAAATGGAAGATCTGCGCCGCAAGATAGATTCGTTTGCGGTGGCCCTGCGTTCGGCAGACCTTGCCGAAGTGGAGGCAGCGCGCAACGAATCCCAGGCGTTCAATGGGCAACTTGAGAAGGGCAACGCTTCGCAGGACACGTTAGGCTATATAGACCTGTGGGACTTTGCCGACAACGTGGCCAACAGAGGCATTGCGGTGAATGAGGCCACAGCGCTCAAGACAGCTATCAAGTCTGTGATTGTGACCCAGAAAACCGTTGCACGGGGGCAAAGTAGCTATACTGAAGAGCACCTGTGGGACTATAGCAACGCGCACGGGCTTTCTATCCTCTACCCATTGTATTCGTATACGCTTCTGGACAATTACCAGAAAGATTACCAGATGAGTCTGGATGGTAAGTGGGACGAATTTTTACAAGTGGCCGTGCAGAATGTCGGTGGTACCACCACGCAGGGGACAACGATCCAGGGCTATCCGAAGGGCAAATCGAATGTCATTTTCGGACTGGAGGCCAAGCGCCTGCTGGAAGGTAGCACAGAAGATATGCCAGATGATGACGAGCCAACCGACACTATCATCACCATCTATTTGCCGGTGGTATTGGGCCAATAGGTCGGGCAACGCCCACAGAGGGATACGCTGGCGTTGGGGTGGGGCACGTAGCCCCGCCCCACTTACTTTTCGACCAGACGAGCCACGGTCACGCCGTCGCCGCCATCCTTGCCCCCGCTGCTAAAGGAGTGGACAAGCGGGTGGGTTCGCAGCAACGAGTGGACGACCTGGCGCAAGGCTCCCGTCCCCTTCCCATGCACCAGGCGCACATGGGGCAACCCCGACAGGTAGGCATCATTCAGATAACGCTCTAGCTCGTCGTTCACATCAGACGTACGCCACCCGCGCATATCCAACGTGAGCGGCACATCTGGCACCACCGGCACCGAAATAGCGCGAGTAGCACTAAACTTCTGGCGGCGCTCATCCTGGTTGCTCTTCTCGCGGCGCAACTCGCTCAAGTCGGCGTTTACGCGGAAATTGCCTACCTGCACCTCAGCAGATTGTTCATCCTCATCAAGCACCACAATTTCGCCCGATAGCCCGATAGCGCGAACCAGCACCGTATCACCCACCTGCAAGGGGCGCGGTGTTTCCTCGCCCCCGCCGCCACTCGCCGCCTGCGACGAATCAATCACGCGCTGGCTCGCCTTTTTATACACAGCCCGCATCTGCTGTTGTACGGCCTGTACCTGGTGTTCCACCGTCTGGGCCGGAGGTTGGGCCGGGGGTTGCGCTTGCGCTCCGCTCGGAATCGTCTCACGGGTACGGCGCAGGTGCTCCCGTATTTCGCGCAACTCTTCATCCACCTCACGGAGCGCATCCTGCATATGCTCCTGGCGACGCTCCTCAAACAACTGCAACTCGCGCGAGAGGCGGTCGCGGTACTTCTCGGCATCTGTGCGCAATGCCTCGGTACGTTGCAACTCCTCGGTAATAGCCTCGCTCTTGCGGTGAATATCCTCAAGCAATTTTTCAATATGCACCGTCTCGCTGCTGGTCGTGCTGCGGGCCCGCTCCACCAATAGCGGGTCAAGCCCCAACCGTTGGGCAATCGCCAGCGCATTGGAGCGCCCCGGTACGCCTATCGTCATACGATAAATGGGAGCCAGCGTCTCGCTATCAAATTCCACCGACGCATTTTGCAAACCCGGCGTATTATGGGCAAAGGCTTTCAATTCCGCGTAGTGCGTGGTGATAATGCCCATACAGCCCCGCTCTAACAGGCGCTCGATAATGGCCCGCGCCAGCGCCGCCCCCTCAGACGGGTCTGTGCCCGCGCCTATCTCATCCAGCAATACCAGCGAGGGGAGCGGCTCGCGGCGCTGCTCTATCTGCTCTAGCATCCGAATAATATTCCGCATATGCGACGAGAACGTACTCAAGCTCTGCTCAATGCTCTGCTCGTCGCCAATATCGGCAAAGACTTGCCCAAACAGGGGCAACCGGGCCGGCGACTGGGTCGGCACATGCAGGCCGGCCTGGGCCATCAATACCAGCAACCCCACCGTTTTTAAAGCCACCGTCTTACCGCCGGTATTGGGCCCGGTAATCAGCAAAAGCTGAAATTCGTCGCCCATCCAGACATCAATGGGCACCACAGTTTGCGGGTCGAGCAAGGGATGGCGAGCTTGCTTTAAATACAGCGGCGGATAGTCGGCGGAGTCGGTCCGGCTGGTAAAGGTGGGTTGTACGGCCCGCAACACATGGGAATAGGTAGCCTGGGCCAGCAACAGGTCAAGCGCCGCCAACGCCGCCACCCCCGCACACACCGCCACAGACTCGTGCCCTATCTGCTGCGAGAGCTGCGCCAGAATACGGGCAACCTCTTGCTGTTCGCTCAGCTCTAACTCGCGCAAATGGTTATTCAACTCAACTACTACCATCGGCTCAATATAGAGCGTTGCCCCGCTCCCCGATTGATCATGCACCAGGCCCGGCACCATCCGGCGCTTCTCAGCTTTCACCGGCACAACGTACCGCCCATAGCGCATGGTTACGATTGGCTCTTGCAAGGCGCTGGCAAACTGTCCCACCAACGAGCGTAACTTGTCTTGCAAGCGCGCGCTGGCCGTCCGTATCTGGTTGCGCAGACGTGACAGCGTAGCACTGGCCGCGTCGCGGACGCGGCCATCTTCCTCTATCGTACGCTCAATATGTTGTTCTATCGCGTGCAAATCGGGCAAATCAACCGCATATTCGCGGAGGAGCGGGAAGTGTTCGGCATCGAGCTTGAGCAACCACAGACGCAGCACACGCATACTGGCCAGCGTCTGCAACACGTTGAGCAAGTCGCTGGCTTCGATCGTCCCCCCACGCGCAGCATGCTCCACCAGCGGGCGAATATCGCGGGCCGCGCCGACCCCCACATCCGGGTGCTGCTCTTGAAACAGGCACGCCTCGCTGGTCAGACGTTGCCGGCGCTCCACCTCGAACTGGTCGGTTGTGGGAGACAGCGCCAGGGCCAGTTCACGCGAGGCCGCAAACGAGGTATACCGCGCCAGGCGTTCGCGCACTTTCGAAAATTCCAACGTCCCTATAACATGATCCGTTATCGTCATCACAACACCGTCGTCTGACTATTCGCCTACGGCAAAGATAATGCGGGCCGCGTCGGGCAAAATCGGGTCGGCAAAATTATAGGCCCGCGGCAAGATATGGGAAGAAAAGAGCTGTAACAAAAACGACTTGCGGACACTATTTCCAAGCAACCGCATAATTGGCAAGCGTATATCTTCAGCGTGCTTTACAACCATCAGATTCCACAATACTATAGCGAAAATACCCAGAAACAATGCGGCCAGGATTACCGCAATAAAGACCCCCACAATCCGGTCAAGATATTCTAACTGGCCCGGCATCTTGACCTCTCGAAAGGTGTAGAGCCCGGCCGCTGCCAGCATCGCATACCCTATCAATAAAATAATAACAAAGGCCAGATATTGCGAGGTCGCCACCGAGGCGGCATCGCCCGACGACCCAAACTTGGTATGTAAGAAGTAGCCGAACGACGTAAAATACAGGCTAGACAGCACCACGCTCAGGTAAAAAGTAACCAGCAAAATAGAGAGCCGAATAAGCCCTTGAAAGAAGCCAAGCACCAGAATACCAACGATTCCCAGAATAAAGACCATATCTATAAACACTTTGTACCTCCCGTTCCATTACCGCTATCATCGCAGGGGTTGCGAAGGCGAGGAAACAATGATGATTCCGGCCATCATCGCTTCCTCGCCTTGCAATCCATCCCTGTTTTGTCGCTACCGACAAGCAAGGGCAACGCTTCCTGGGGAGGCGAGGCCCTGCCCCGCCTGGCCATCCACACAACACCGGTCTTTTCTGGCTTGTTTCCCCAGGGGTACAGCGCTACCCTGTCCTCTGTTTTCATTGACCCACCGTCAACCGACGGTTCCTCTTGAACCCAACCACCCCAATAAACGAGCCTCCACAACCAATTGCGCTATGCTAGTGGGCAGGTATGGCTCGCTGCTTTCATTATACCATAGCGGGTATTTTCCGCTCCACTAGAGCCAGGGCTATGATGCAATCATGATTTGTCAGGTCATTCTGGGCAATACACCCCCCGAACGACGATTCTCACCACAGCGACACAGCGACACGGAGGAACACCAGGCGGTTTGTGGCACCCCACCCTGGTTTGCCCTGACCGGGGCTATCCTCTCTTGCTCCAAATCTCTGTGCTATCTCCGTGCCTCCGTGGCTCCGTGGTAAATCTCCCGTCCGGTTGAGAGAAAGCGGGATTCTGACACATCGGGCCCACCCCCAGGGCGATGATCAAGCAAGCCGGTTGCCTCCACCGCAAAAAAACAGAGCCATGCTATAATGTGAGGTGGCAGAACCAACACGTATGATTGCAACTGGCAGAGAAAGCAGGAGGAAGAAACTATGGTTCGTCTGGCCCGTTCCGCTATGACGCTGCTGATGCTGGCGTTACTGGTTGGAGCAACTGTGCCAGCGCAGGCCCAGGACCACCAGCGCTGCTTTGCAGAAACCGGGCAGTGTATTCAGGGACGCATCCGCGAATTCTGGGAGCAAAACGGCGGCACACCCATTTTCGGATTGCCCATAACGCGGCCCCACGAGGCGGTCGTAGACGGACAATCGGTGCAGGTACAGTGGTTTGAGCGCAACCGGCTCGAATTGCACCCCCAGAATCAGCCGCCCTACGATGTACAAATCGGCCGTCTGGGGGTAGATGTGCTCGAACGCAACGGACACGACTGGTTTACCTTTACCAAAGGACAGGCGCAAACGGGTTGTCTGTTTTTTGAAGAGACAGGCCATAGCCTGTGTGAACCCTTCCTGAGCTACTGGCAGCAGCATGGGTTGGAACAAGATGGCCAGCGCGGCACATCCCAGGCCGAACGCATTGCGCTGTTCGGGCTCCCCATTAGCGAACCGCTGGCAGAAACGCTGGATAATGGTAAGACTGTCACCGTGCAATGGTTTGAACGGGCCCGCCTGGAACACCACCCCGACAACCCGCCGCCCTACCAGGTGTTAATGGGCCTGCTTGGGCGAGAACTCCACCCGGCCGATGCGCCCATGGTCATACCCGCCTTTGCCACCGTGCGCGTTATCAACCACACCGGCTGGCAATTGCACTTTAGCCTCTCGTCGGAGCCCTACCAGGGGCCGTGGGTGGTGAAAGCGGACGAAACGTTTGACCTACAGGTTGAGCCGGGCGACTATCGCATTACCTTTAGCAGCACGTGTGGCGGCAAGACGGACGTACTCTCTATTCCAGGCGGCGAAACGAAAGTTTATACGCTGGCCTGTGCAGGAAAAACGCTGGTACCATGAGATTTAAACCCTGGTATACGCAGTACAGCCAGATGCGTCTGGCCGTTAAAGAGGCCCGCAAGGCCTTCATTGTACAATGCAACACACTCGGCCTTGACCCACAGGAGGTGCTCCAACCGCTGATGCGCCGCATTATTGCGCTGGCCGTCTACGAGAGCAACCGCCAGGAGGGCATAGCCGCCGATGAGTACCTGACCCAGGAGGTATGCGAACTGGTCTTCGACCGGTTGCTCGATTCCGCCCCCCCACCCGACCTTGACCCGGAGGCGTTCTTGCGCGAACACCGCGAGCAGGTGGAGACGATGCAACAGCGCGGCGCAACCCCCGACGAAGTGGCCATCCATAACCTGGCCGTCGCCTATACCGTGCTGCCACGGCTCTACGGGTTGCTGCGGGCCCGCCAGCAGGAATTGCTTGGCTATGCGCAACAGGTAGTGAAAGCCTACCCGCGTATGCTGGCCGAATTTGCAGAGGAGACGCGCAAACTCTTCATCAGAACGATTGCCGAACACAACCCGCTGGCCCCCCCCGTCTTTGACCACGTTGACCCCCCGGAGGAGTTACTGCCCCACTTGCTCCATGCCGAAGAACACCACCAACTCTACCCTATGCAAATGGACTATATCCACTTCCTCCACCGTCTCATTATGATGGGGCTTGTTCCGCCAGAGCAGACCGGCGTGCTGCGCCAGGAACCCATCCGCGTGCCCGACCCGGACATACAGTTTCCACCGCCGGCCGAAGTGCCCGCGATGATGCTCTCGTTTTGCAAACAATTTCCGCCGCTACTCGTCAACCCGGACTATGAGCCGATGTGGATGGCGGCGCAGGTGTCGTGTGGGTTTGCGCTCGTGCGCCCCTACCAGCACGCCAACGGGCGCATATCGCGCCTGCTGATGAACCTGGTACTGGCTCCACACCACCCGCTCACCTATCTAGCCGCCGACCAGGAGGGGCTACAACGCTACATCTACGCGCTAAAGCAAACCACCCGCTCAATGGGACGCAACGTGGGGCCTATGGCCTGCCTTATCGCCGCCCCGCTCCTCGATATTTACCAGGCCTTGCAAGAGGAGGCCGAGGTACTGGTAGCGGCGTAGCGGAGGCCGTATCGGGAGGAGGGAAAAGATAACAAATGGAACAAACCGTAACGCTACACATCCCATATGACTGGATTGAAGGAATATCTGAAGAAGAATTAACACTCCAGCATATTTTTCGCCTGGGACTTTATCAGTATCGGGTTGAACAAGCTATTACCTTATATCGTAGCGGTGTAGGTTCGCCAGGATACATTGCAGAACAAACTGGCCTATCCAGGCAAACCCTTATCAGAGAGTTTCGGCTACGTGGCTTTGAACCAGATTTTTCCGAACAAACTATTCTGGAAGAGGCTATGTAACAGCCATGGCCGTCGTCATCAATGCCGGCCCGCTCATAGCCTTATCAAAACTCAATGTACTACATCTGCTGAAACATCTGTATACCCAGGTTCACATCCCACGTTCTGTTTACGAAGAGACTGTTACTGAAGGATTACGCAGCGGGTACGAAGATGCACGAACATTGCACATCTTTTTGAACCAGGAACAATGGGCAACCGTAGCAGTTGAACACCTGCCAACTGATCTGTTGACGGTTGGACTTGATCGGGGTGAACGAGATGCACTTGCTCTAGCGGGTACGTTGAATTGTCCGCTTCTTATGGATGAGGAACGTGGACGGGCAGTAGCACGAGAACGAGGCATACCGGTCCGTGGAACGCTTGGTGTTCTCGTTGAAGCATACCAACAGAATTTGATAACGGCTGACCAGATACGATTATACTTTGCCCAGATAGCGCAACGTTCTGACATATGGATCAGTCCAACCCTTTGTCGCAGAGTGCTTGAGCGGGTGCTACCTGGCGATGAAGAATGAGCGATGATATGGTAAATAATCCAAAATGGTACAAACACAGTTATGTTGCTAGAGTTGCAGATTAGCGACTTTGCGATTATAGAACACTTGCACCTGCGCCTCGAAGCGGGGCTTACTGTGCTCACCGGCGAAACCGGAGCCGGCAAGTCTATCATCATTGACGCCCTGGGCACCCTGCGCGGCGAAAAGGTGCCAGCCAGTTTTGTGCGCGCCGGTTCCGAACGGGCCCGCATTGAAGGCATCTTCAGCCTTGCCGATAGCACCCACCTGTCCCCCCTGCTCCAGGAGTATGGCCTGTGGAACGAAGAGGACGACCACCTTATCCTCTCCCGCGAAATCAACGCCGGCAGCGGCCGCAGCACGGCCCGTATCAACGGACGCGCCGTCAACGCCAGCATCCTGCGCGACATAGGCGGACGGCTCATAGACATTCACGGGCAACACGAAGGCGTATCCATCTTTAACACCCGCTCACACCTGGACATCCTCGACCGCTACGGCGGCCTGCTCCCGCTGCGCGAACAGGTCGGCACCCTGGTCACCCGCCTGCGGCGCGTGCGCGACGAGATAAGCGAGCTACGCCGCAACGAAGCACAACGCCACGAACGCATAGCCGAACTACAAATGCTGCTTGACGATGTGGAGGAATCCCACCTGTGCCCCGAAGAAGAGGACGAACTTACCCAGGAGCGCTCCGTATTGCAAAACGCGGTACGCATTGCCGAACTCGTTAGCAGCACCTATGCCACCCTGGCCAAGAGCGACGAAAGCGAACGCTACCCCCACCGCCCCATTGTCGAAGCGATGGCCATCGTTGCTGATGAATTGAACGAACTGGCCCGCCTCGACCCCGCCGCGCAAGGATTAGCCGAACAAACCACCGAAGCCCAATACCTGCTGGAAGACCTGGCCACCAACCTGCGAGCCTACCGCGATGCGTGCGACTTTGACCCCCACCGCCTCGAAGCGATTGAAGACCGCCTGACTACTATCCGCACAATGAAGCGCAAGTATGGCGGCGACATTGCGCAAATCCTCCAATGGGCGGCCACCGCCGAAGAAGAGATAGAACGGCTAGCGCAAAGTGGCGACCATATCGCCGACCTGAGCGAGCAAGAAACCACCCTGCTACACGACCTGGGCCGCCAGGCCGGCGAACTTTCGCGCCAGCGACGGGCGGCCGGCGACACCCTCGCCCAGACCATCGAAACCGCAATGCACGATCTCGCCATGCCCCATGTCCAATTCTCCGTGAGCATCACCCAGGTTGAAAACCTGGCCGGCGTCCCGGTTGCGCCCCCCCCAGAACCGAAAGAGCGTTCGACCAACCAGGAAACCCCCACCTACCAGATTTCGCCCAACGGCATAGACCGGGTAGAATTTCTGCTCTCGCCCAACCCCGGCGAACCGCTCAAACCGCTGGTACACATCGCCTCTGGGGGCGAAAGCTCGCGCCTGCTGCTGGCCATCAAATCCATCTTGTCGCAAGTAGATACCACCCCCACGCTCATTTTTGATGAAATTGAGGTCGGGGTAGGCGGCCGCACCGGCCAGGTCATCGGCGAAAAGATATGGAGCATGACGCAAGACCACCAGGTTCTGTGTATTACCCACCTGCCCCAGGTAGCCGCCTTTGCCGACACCCACTACATTGTGCGCAAAGAGATTGCCCCTGCTGAAGACCCGGACACCCTCACCACCCACACCAGCATACGCTTGCTCACACGCGAGCAACAGATAGACGAACTGGCAACCATGCTTGACCATACCCTGACCGATTATAGCCGCGCCACCGCCCGCGAGATGATAGAACGGGCCCATGCCAGCAAAAGCAACCGGATATAGTATAATGACAGGAAGTATGCGAGGGTAGTTCTGGTACACGGGTACCGGGCTATGCTCCATGTGCTGTTTTCAAAGAGACCGTGGGAGCAAAAAAAACGGTGCAACAGAAAACGAATATCATGATCTGGTGTGAGCGTATCCTGGAGGGCGGGTGGCTCTTCGTGCTGTCGCTCATACCCATTTACTTTAACCTTTTCTCGGCGCGACACTTCGAGCCAGATAAGGCGACCACCTTGCGAGCCATTGTACTGATCATGGCCGCCGCCGGGGTGATACGCGCAATAGAGCTTGCACGCTCTGGTGCAAAATCAACCAGCGCCGCCCCACCCCCCATGGCGTCGAACAACCCACTGCACCAGCTATGGCAAAAAATGTCCGCCTTCCCGATGGGCGTACCCATCCTCTTCTATGTGCTCGTCTTTCTTCTGGCTACGGCCCTCTCCATCGTGCCCCACGTCAGCCTGTGGGGGTCATACCAGCGCATGCAAGGAACGTATACCAACCTTTCGTATATTGTCCTCTTCCTGCTAATAGTAACAACGGTAGAGCGGCGCGATCAGCTTGAGCGCATTATCAGTATCATCTTACTCTCCGGGCTAGTCGTGTCATTCTATGGCATTGTGCAAAACCGGGGGCTTGACCCGCTACCGTGGCGCGGCGATGTCGTCCAACGGGTGGCCTCCACCATGGGCAACGCCATTTTCGTAGCGGCCTACCTGCTCATGGTGCTACCGCTGGCGCTCTACCGCTTCCTCAATCAGACCATCACGCTGGTTGAGCGGCTAATGAAGCGAGGCCCCGACGCGCCCGCGACCGATATGGCCCCCTCCAACCCGCTGCTTGAGATAGCCTGGGCCCTGGCCTATGTGGTTATGATCATTGGCACAATGGCCTTGATGGTCGCCTCGGTCAACCTGGCCGCCACCGTGCGCACCACCCTGAGTTTCTGGTGGTTGTTCCCCGGTGTTATCATCATTTCAACGTTACTCTGGACTATGACCACCATACACATGGAGCGGGGGCAAGCGCGGGTGTCCATCTGGCCGGGCGGCTTGCTGGCGCTCTACATCATGGCTATTCCCATCTTTCTCTCAGGCTTGAACGAACAGGCCTCAGCCATTGTCTTTCAATCTACCCCCGACAAACTCGACTGGTGGCAATGGCTCTTTATCGGGGCCGGGGCCATTGTGCTGTTTTACGCGCTGGCCTACCTGTTGCCGCGCCTACCAGAGAAAGTATCACTGGCAGGGCTTGGCTTGCAGGCCGTCGGAACATTGCTTATCATTATCTCCGTCTTCACCACGATTGTCTTTAGCCAGAGCCGCGGCCCCCAACTGGGCTTAATAGCGGCCCTGTTTATCTTCTTTACGCTCTTTATCTGGCTTACCCGGCGGCGCATAGCCCAACACAACCCGGAATCGAAACTGGCCAACGCAGCCACCATAACCATGTGGGGATGGTTTGCGCTCTCCATTGCCGGTATCATCTTCCTGGTTGTGTTTAACATCTCAAACGCACCGGTCTTTGAGCAACTGCGCGAGGTACGCTACTTCGGGCGGCTTGGCACGCTGGTTTCCGCCAGCCAGGAGGGAACCGGCAAGGTGCGCTGGCTTATCTGGCGCGGCGACGAGCATGGCAGCGGCACCATTGGACTGGTAACCGACAACCCCTACCGCACCGTATTCGGATGGGGGCCGGAAAGCATGTTCGTGGCCTTCAACAAATTCTACCCCCCATCGCTGGCCCGGCTTGAAGTGCGTACCGCCTCGCCCGACCGGGCCCACCAGGTTATTCTGGACGAGATAGCGACCAGAGGCATTCTGGGGCTTATCAGCTACTTCTTCCTGATCATCAGCTTCGGTGTATTCTGCTGGCGCAGTATCCGCCACAGCCAGGATTGGCGATGGCAGTTCTTCTTTGTGGCCTGCTTTAGCACGGTGGGCGGGCATGTGATGGAAGGTATGACCGGTATACCGATTGTCTCAACCCTCACCATGCTCTGGGTTACCATGGCCCTGGCCGTTTCGGGGGCCCGCATCTATAAACTGCACCCCTTTACAGCGACGCCGGCCCTGCAACCCGATAGCGCGTCTGCGCCGGCCGCGTCCACACCAGACGACGACGAGCGCCAGCACACCAGCAGCAGCGAAACAGACGAATCGGCTGCGCCATCCAGCAGCAGCAAGCCGCCCACCCAGAAGGGAGCCAGGAGCGGCGACAGCACCGGCTCTGGCAAGCGCAAGGGGCGCGGACGGGGCAGCAGCGCCCCAACCCGCCGGGGCAACCACCCCGAACCACGGCCAACCTCGTTGCAACCGGCCCAATCGCAGACCAGCGCAGGTACGCTGTTGCTCTACGTCGCGCTGCTTATTGGTGCGCTGGTGGGGGTCTGGCAATGGAATGTGAAACCGGTCTACGCCGATATGCACTACCACCAGTCCACCGCATATAGCGAACAAGCCAGGGGAAATATTGATTTTACGCTGCACGCCTTCTACCAATTGATGGAAGCTATCCGCCTTGAACCCCAGGAAGATTACTACTACCTGAACCTGGGGCGGGTTTTGATGACGATGGCCGAAGAAAAGCGCGCACTGGAAGAACAGTTGATCAAGCAACGGCAAAATAAAGACAGCCTCTCGAACGAGGAACAACGCCAGATCATAGGGCAAATAAGCGGAACCGTTGCGATTGATGATCTGCGTTCGCTGGAAAGCGTGGAAGCGGCCAGCCAGTTTGTCCAGCAAACGCCCCCCATAGAAATTGTGCAATATGCCGAAGCGGCCCTGAAACACGCACGGGAATTAAGCCCCTACAACAAAGACCACTACGCGAACCTGGGCCGCATCAACAACTTCTTGTTTAACTGGACGCGCCAGGTAGGCTACCTTGAGGAGGCGGCCCGCTGGTATGCAGAAGCTAACGAGGTGGCCCCGCAAGATGTGGCGCTTATCAATGAGCACGCCCAGATACAATTGCTGCTTATTAGCGTTGCAGAGGGCCAGGGCGATACCGAGGCCGCAATGGAACACTACCGCAAGGTCGCCGAGCTGTACGAACAATCGCTGCAATTTGACCCAGGCTATGGCGAGGTGGCCACGCGCCTGCCCAATATCTACTTGAAGTTGGGGCGCTTCGAAGAAGCCACCGAGCTCTTTGTTTCGCTCATTGAGCGCGACCCCCGCCAGGTTGCCCCCCAGATCAATACGATTGTCGGGGTAATGCGGGATCGCCCCGACCTGCTGCGCGAACTGCGGGCGGCCTTCCAGGCCAAAGCGGGGGATGACGCGCTGTTACATTCGGTCGTCGGGTTGCTGTCGGTGCGAGTTGGCGACGCCGAAGGGGCCGTCGAAGCCTATAAACAGGCCGTCGCGCTCGACCCCGACAACCTGGAACATCGCCTGAATTATAGTATTATGTTAAGCGATACCCTCAAGTACCAGGCCGCGCTTGCAGAGTCGCAAGAAGGGCTTTCGCTGGCCCAGAAGCAACCCGAAGCCGAAGGGAACGCGCCAACGAAAGAGCAGCAATTCCGCGTCCTGGTTTCTTCCCTGGAAACAATTGTCTCAGATGGGCAATGATACATATTACCGCGATTTTGTTGACAGCGCTCATCTCCTCTATTATGGTAACCCCGATAGCTCGCCGGCTGGCTATGTATATCGGGGTTATCTCCATGCCCCGCACACGCGATATACACATAGCGCCAGTGCCGCTGCTTGGCGGCGCGGCTATTTATGTCGCCTTCATCGTCGCCTTCATCATTCTGGATAACCGGCAATATGTGCTAGAGGGCGTCAGTATTTTGCTTGGGGCCACGCTGGTGGCCATCCTGGGCTTTACCGATGATCGGTGGGGATTGCCGGCCAGTATGAAACTGGGGGGGCAACTACTGGCCGGGGTATTGCTGCTGATGGGCGGGGTACATATTCAGCTTTCAGCCGAACCATGGGTAAACTGGCTACTCACGCTCTTCTGGGTAGTCGGCATTACCAACGCGCTCAACCTGCTCGATAACATGGATGGGTTGGCGGGGGGGGTGGCGACCATCGCATCAGCGTTTTTTGTGCTGCTGGCCGCAATGAACGAGCCCCGACAAATCCTGGTGGGCGCCATGGCAGCGGCGCTGATGGGGGCCTGTATTGGCTTTTTGCGCTACAATTTCACCTCCTCCATCTTTATGGGCGATACGGGCAGTTTGTTTATCGGGTTTATTCTGGCCGCGCTGGCCATCAAAGTACGCTTCCTCTCCAATGTCACGCTGGTGACGTGGATGGTACCCGTCTTTGTGCTTGGGGTGCCCATCTTCGATACAACGCTCGTTTTTGTCTCGCGCTTGCGGCGCGGGGTCAACCCCTTTACCACAGCGGGCAAGGATCACATCTCACACCGTCTGGTTGCTCTGGGGATGACAAAATTGGAGGCCGTCCTGACGTGTTACCTGCTGGCGGGAACGTGCGGTATGGTTGGAACCTATATGGTGCAAGCCAGGCCGGAAGAGGCCTACGTAGTGGCGGGGGCGATGGCCCTTGCGCTCATCGTCGGCATTGTCTGGATGGAGCGCTACTGCCCAGGCGGTGTGCCGCGCAACGTGCGTGCCATGCAGGAGAACAGGCGACAAGAAGGAGGGAAAGAGGAGACACCATGATCATTGCGACCGTAGCAACAATTGAAGGCAAGCGTATTGTGCGCTATATGGGACTGGTAACAGGGGAAGCGATTGTCGGAGCCAAGATACACAAGGATTTGTTTGCCGGCATCCGCGACGCCAGCGGGCGGCTCGGCAGTTATGAGCGCGAGTTTCGGCGGGCCAAGGATATTGCGGTGGGGGAGATGAAGGAGCAGGCCCGCGCGATGGGGGGTAATGCGGTGATTGGGGTACAACTGGGGTACGCAACGATTGGGCCGAGCGGGGGAACGGTGCTGGTCAGCGCGAGCGGTACGGCCATTTTCTATGAAGATGAAGCGTAGTACCAGGGGCAAGAGATGCAACCCATGCGTATTGTGATGCTCACCTCCTCCTACCCCCTGTACCACGGCGAAACCACCGCCCCCTTTATTGAGGAGATTGCGGCCGCCCTCGCCGCCCGCGGACACACCATCCACCTGGTCGCGCCACACCACCCACAGCTTCGCCGCGGCCCCATCGAGCGCGGCGTACATCTACACTTCTACCGCTACGCGCCGCACCCCACGCTGAACGTATGGGGCTATGCGCAATCGCTGCTTGGCGATACCAACGTCAAATGGCAAACGCTGGCCGCCGTACCTTTCGCGCTGGTCGGTTCGGCGGTGGGCTTGCTGGCCGCCTGCCGCCGCGCCGAGCGGGCCGGTGCCCCCTTCGACGTAGTACATGCGCACTGGGCCATCCCCAACGGTGCGCCGGCCGCGGCGGTAGCGCAGCACTGCGGCCGCCCGCTGGTAGTGAGCCTGCACGGCAGCGATGTTTATATGGCCGAGAAGCACTGGGGCGTAGCGGGGGCCGCCGGCGCCATCTTTCGGGCCGCGGCGGCCGTAACGGCCTGTAGCGGCGACCTGCACCAGCGCGGGGTGCGGCTTGGCGCCCGCCCCGACCACAGCGTCGTGATACCCTACGGCATCAACCCGCACGAGTTCCGCCCCGACCCGCAAGCACGGCACCAGGTACGCGCCGAACTGCGCCTTGACGATAGCGAGCCTATAGTGCTGGCGTTGGGGCGTCTGGTCTACAAAAAAGGCTTTGATGTGCTGCTGGATGCGTGGCCGGCTGTGTTACAGGCGCACCCCCGCGCCCGGCTGGTGCTGGTGGGCTATGGCGACCTGCGCGCGGCGTTGGAAGCGCAAGCGGCGCGGTTGGGTATCGCGGCCAGCGTCCACTTCACGGGGCAACTGGAGCGTCCCCGCGCCGCGGCCTACGTCGCCGCCGCAGATGTGTTCGCGCTGCCCATCGTGCCCCAGGGGGTAGACGGCTTGCCCAACGCGCTGCTGGAAGCGATGGGGGCCGGGCGGCCCATCGTGGCCTCGCACGTAGCCGGCGTACCGGATGTCATCGAGCACGAGCGCCACGGCTTGCTGGTGCCTACCCGCGACGCGGCCGCGCTGGCCGCGGCTATCAACCGCATGCTGGATAACAACGCGCTGGCCGCACGCATCGGCGCGGCGGCGCGGCAACGCATTGAGCGCGAACTGACGTGGGAGCAAACGGCTATCCGCTTTGAGGAGGTGTACGCGAGGGTGAGACGGGGATAGGTGATGCGCGAGGCGTGAGGCGTGTCCCCGCCTCTCCGCGTCCCCGCCTCTCCGCGTCCCCGCCTCCCGCCTCCCGCCTCTCCGCTCATCTGTGATACAATACAGCCACACGATAGAAGCGGCCAGGAACACAAGCTATGGGCACTATTTCCACCGCAGCGTTGCGAAAACTGCTGCAAGAACAATTCGATGACGAAGAATTACGCATATTCTGCTTTGACCACTATGAAGCTGTGTACCAGCGATTCGCGGACGGAATGACAAAGACACAGAAAATTCAACTACTGCTTGAGCACTGTCGAAAAAACAATCAGCTTGACGCACTGCATAGCGCAATCCTTGAACAAAGGCCCC
>DAOTUK010000327.1:0-14589 GCA_034437375.1 Chloroflexaceae bacterium
CGCATGCGCGGCCCGCCCCAGATCGGCCGGCCCACCCCACACACCCTGCGGCCCCCGCAAAAATACGACCATCGCCATCGGCATAAGACAATCCTCCCTATCTATAGCTACGCATCCAATATCCAGAAACTCCCGACCGCAACATCCGACCGGCGCGACCATACTACCACCGCCTGCCCGCTCTGGGGATGAAACACGCCTACCCACGGCACAACCGCGCAATACGTCCGCGCCAGCGCGGCCCACAACCAGTTGGGCAACTTCCCATCCAGCACGACGCCTCGATCTGGCGCGACCGGTGGCACTACCAGTCCCCGCGCCGCCTGATGCTCCAGATAGCCGCTGCGAATGGCGCACCGCACATGCGTGGTGGCAGCATGTGGTACAATACATTCCCAGGAGACCAGATTGTCACCGGCCGAAGCACCAATGTGCAAGACCGGTGGTGCTACCCACCCCAGGCGGGCATCAAACAATACACAGGGGTGGGGCACGTTGGAGGCGGCCAGCGCCGCATAGAGCCAGACCGGCCCGCGACCGTAGATGCCAAGCGGGACACCGGCCGGCAAACTCTCTAGCAGCGTGGGCAAATCGGCGGGATCCCACCCCGCCCCCGTACGGGCCGGCAAGGGATAAATGGCGCGTTCCACATTGATGACCAGATCGCTGTCGGTCATCTCCAAATGGGCGCGATAGAGCCGTTCGGCATCAAACGAAAACAAATCTTGTAATCGCTCGACAAGCGCATGAAAGCACACGCCATCCGACAACCTGTGCCGCGACAAACCACTGATGCTCCCCCGCAGCAGTGGCTCCGCTTGCTCAATGGATTGCGGCCCATCCAGCACCGAACGCAACTCGGCCACCAGCGCCAACCCCTGCTGCCCCACCAGTTCGCGCCACGGAGCCAGCGCCGCCGGGTCGGCCGCCAGCAAAAGCGCGTGCGTACAATGCGCCGCAATATGCTCCGTCTCTGGCGACACGCGCCCCCCCGCATCCACCAGCAACGGCAAATGACGCCGCTCTATATCGCGGCCCACCCGCTCCGCAAACGCCGGCGTCCAATCGCTTTTGGCCCGCATCCGCAACTGCACCACCTGCGCCATGGGCGCTTCATTCAACCAGTCGCCATCGCCATCGGGACTGGCCCGCAAGGCATAATGGGGCACCCCAGGCCGGCGCAAGGCCTGGCTCAAGCGATAGGTCAACGTACTTTTGCCCGAATGGGGCGGGCCACCCAGAAACACGGCCGGAAATGGTGGTTTCATTCTTTGCTCCCTTCTTTGCTCCAACTATCGCGGAGGACGCCGTGAGCATTCCCCGCAACGTTCCATGCGTCTACATTGCAACGCTTGGCGGTCAACCGCAAATTGTTACCCTGGCCCTTGATGCGCTCCTGGAACAGGGCCTCACGATTACCGACATTATCATCATACACCTGTCCACCAGCAACCCCCGCTATCGCGCCGCCCTCGAACAGGTTGAGCGCGAATGTTCCCAGGGATTCTATGCGGGGCACCCCTGCCGCTACCGAGCCGTGCCGGTGCATCAGGGGGGGCACATCATCCACGACCTGGACAACGACAGCGCCGCGAGCGCCGCAATCAACACCATCCACGCGCTGATTTACGAACTCAAGCAGGACAACGCAACCATTCACCTGTGTGTGACCGGCGGGCGGCGTCTGCTTGGGATGCTGGCCCTGGCAACCGCCTTGCTCTACTTCGACCAGACCGACTGTATCTGGCACCTCTACTCCACCGACAGCGTGCGCCAGCAAACGAGCGATGGCGCAGCAATGCACCTTCCGAGCCACCCGGATGTCGGGCTTGTGCGTATTCCCGTGCCGCCGTGGGGCCACTATTTCCCCTTCCTGCGCCTGCCCCCCGACACCGACGCCAGTACCGTGCTGGCCTTGCAAACCCGCATCCGCGACGCCGACGAACACGCCAAATGTCAACAGGTATACGACAAACTCACGCGGCGACAACGCGAGGTACTCCGCGCTTTTGCCGATGGTCTGGTGCCCCAGGAAGTCTCCGAACACCTGTGTATTACCCTGGGCGCGGTTAGTTCGCACCAGACGACCATCTACCAGGAGTGCCGCGTGGCGTGGAATATGCCCCCGGATATGGCGGTGCGCCTGGACTATCGCTGGCTCCGCGAAAAGTTCGCGCAGTTTTTCTAGAGTATAGCACTCGATACCCCAGGCAAGAGGAGAACTACCTCGTAAAAAAAGTAGAAACACCTCGCTTGTTGGCCGCAGGCGAGTATGGAATACTGAGCGTGATACACGAACACCCGAAAGGAAGGAGGACAAGCGATGAGCAACCTTACCCAATATCAGGTTGACCACCTGTTTCTGCTGATTGGCGGCAACCCGTTGCCGAACTATGTGGCGGCCAAAACGCTGCTCAAGCCCGGCGGCGTGCCCTACTTTGTCTATAGTAGTGCCACTGAAACCCATGCCAACGCCCTGCGCGACATACTCAACGCCAATAACGCAACTAGCATGATCCCTCTGCAAGACGAATCCGACGCCTTTTGTATCCAAAAAGCTATACAGGAAACACTGAAAACGATTGGTGAAACCGAACGAGTCGGGCTGAACTATACGGGCGGTAAGAAGGTGATGTCCGTGCATGCATACCAGAGTGTCAAGAAGGAACGGGCCGACGTGGTGTGCAGCTATCTTGATCCCGATACATTTCAAATACGGATAGAGACACAGCAACGTTCCGTGCCCATTGACCTGATGACCGACGAGGTACGGGCCATGATTGGCATGTCCTTTGAGACGCTGTGGAAGCTCCACAGTATCGAACTTAATCCGAAAAAGTCGCCCCCGCATTCAACCCCCATCTTGCCCGACGTCGCTATGGCAATCGCCCACCACTTTGCTGAAGGGGAAGACAAGGTTAATCAATGGAAAAAGTGGGCAAATACGCTTGGCGGATCATCTTCCCTGGACACATGTCCATTTGAAGACGTACGCCAGGCATTGCAAAGCCATAGCCCCACCATTACAACGATGCAAGAACTGAAGGATGCGTATTTCAGCGAATCAACAGATAAAGATCCAGCCAAAAAATGGCTTGATGGCGGATGGCTTGAAGACTACGTTTTGAACGTGCTCACCCGTATTGCTCAAGACCTTGGATTGGGCACACCGCTATGCAATATTCAGGCTATAGCAAAAAACAAAAGCGAACAATACCACTTTGAAGTAGATGTCGCTATATTGCGCGGACATCAACTATTCGTCTTCTCGTGTACCACAAAAAAAGATCGCAAAGATCGCAAACTCAGGCTATTTGAAGCCAGTTTGCGGGCCCGCCAACTGGGGGGCGACGAGGCTCGCTTTGCACTGGTCTGCACCAGTGATTGCAAGGAAAACGATGAAAACGACCCTCCGCTCGAATATGAAATGGGCAGTCTTTTACCCAATCGAAACATCTTCCATGTCTTCTACCGAGCCAACCTGGAAAACCTGGAACGGCACATAAAAGAATGGATTAAGAAGGTAGATAGGGACGTACAACGATAAAGGAGTTACTATGGCTGAACACGTTATCACCGTCGTAGACACAACCGGTATTCAGAACTATATCTTTGGCAGCAACCGCCTGCGCGACAATATTGGCGCATCGCAGCTTGTTGACGAAGCCACCGGCCCGTGGGTCTATCAAACGCTGAGAGATCAGCAGACCAACATAGCCGACGACCCGCTCAGCACCGACCCTTTTAACCACGACGCTAAAATGGAAGATGGTCTGGTCGCCGAACTGCTCTACGCTGGTGGCGGCAATGCGCTCATCCTCTTCAAGAGCAAAGAGTATGCCTGTAACTGGGCCAGAGCCTACACGCGCAAGCTGTTGCAGGATGCGCCCGGTCTGGAGGTGGTGGTGGCTCACTCAGACCCGTTCGCCTGGGACCCGCAGGGCCATGATCTCGCGGGGCGTATTGATGACCTGATGAAGAACAGACTGGACGCCGCCAAGCAAAACCGCCTGCGCTCCGTGCCCGTGCAAGGGTTGGGGGTCACAGCCACCTGCCAGTCAACCGGGCTGGTTGCGGTGGACATTGACCCAACCGATGATGGGCACCGCATTTCCAGCGAAGTACAGGCCAAACTGAGCGCCGGAGAACGGTCAGACAATCGGTTTAACGAGATGTTTGAAGATTTCTGGAAACTTGGTCTAAAACTTCCGCGTGACTTTGACGACATGGGGCGCAGCAGGGGCGAACAGAGCTATATGGCCGTGGTGCATGCCGATGGCAACGGTATGGGCGACCGGTTCAAAGCAGTCGGGAAAGGCAAGCCCAACCGTCAGTACATTACCGATGTGCGAGACCTGTCATTACAGGTACAACGCGCCAGCACAACGGCCCTGCAAACAGCCCTGGCTACGCTGATAGATAGTAACGGGAAACTGGTCAAGCCTTTCAAAGAGCACGGCAACCTCCCCTTTCGCCCGCTGGTCTACGGTGGCGACGACGTGACGTTTGTGTGCGATGGGCGGCCTGGTCTGGCTCTGGCCGCGGCCTATCTGCAAGCGTTTGAGGACGAGACAAAGGACTTGCCCGGCGGAGGGCAAGCCACGGCCTGCGCGGGGGTCGCCATTGTGAAGACACACTATCCCTTTGCGCGGGCCTATGCGCTGGCGGAAGAACTTTGTAAACACGCCAAACGATGGGTTCACGAGAAAACAAACGGTGATAGCTCCTTCTCCGCGCTCGACTGGCACATCGCCAGTAGCGGGGTGCTTGCAAACATTGCTGAAGTTCGCAAACGCGAATATACCGTTGCCGAAGGGAGCCTGACTATGCGCCCCCTGCGCCTGAACAAAACCAGAAACGAGTGGCGCACATGGCCAGCGTTTTACGATGTGGTGCAGATATTCCATACGGATGATAAATGGAAGGGTAAGCGCAACAAGATCAAGCGCCTGCGCGAGGTGTTGCGTGAGGGCGCTACCGCCACCGAACAGTTTTTGCACCTCTATCAGATGTCCGCTCTCCCCGTGTACCCCTCGGCTCCAGGAGCGTTAGCGAAGCAAGGGTGGCTTGAGGAAATATGCGGTTATTTCGATGCGATTGAAGCAATGGAATTTCTGGGACAGGGAGACGCGCTATGAAGACCTACCGAATACACATACGCTTGCTGAGCGACGCCACCTTTGGCCGCGGCGATGGGGTGGCGGGGTTGATTGACCAGGAAGTGGAACACGACCAGTACGGCTTTCCCTATCTGCGCGGACGCACCTTGAAAGGGGTGTTGAGCGAGGAATGCGACAATCTTATAGCCGCGCTACCGCTTGCTGATACCGACGAAGTTAGCGCCTGGAATAACACGCTGGCCCGGCTCTTTGGCGCGGCCGGTAGCACCGAGGAGACAGCCGCGCTCTGGACATTTGGCGATGCCCAGTTACCGGGTGATGTGCGGCAGAGCATCGCAGCATGCCTACGTAAGGAGCAAAAAAAGAGACAGCCGGCCCTGACGCCAACGCATGTGCTTGAATCGCTCACCACGGTTCGTCGCCAGACGGCCATTGATGCCGAGCGTGGCGCGGCCGAAGATCACAGCTTGCGCTCAATGCGGGTTATCTGCCGCAATGTCACCTTTTCGAGCCTGGTGTGCTGCGCCGATAGTGCCGACATAACCGATGATTTGATGCTGCTGGCCGCAGGGTGTCTGGCGCTACGCCACATTGGATTAGGGCGCAACCGTGGGCGTGGTCAGGTGCAGTGTTCGCTGCATGATGAGCACGGAGACGACATAACGGAGAGATATTTTCAGAAGTTTGCTGCTCGTATCAGCGCCTGATAGGAAGGAGAAGCTATGCCTGTTCTTACCTTTGACCTGACCGCAGAAGAGCCATTGCTGATGACCTCGCTCCAGGGTGATCCCAATAGTAGTGTCTCGTTTGCCTACATCCCCGGCAGCGCCATCCGAGGAGCTTTGATAGGACGCTATATTGCCCAGGAAAAGCGCCGCCAGCCTGACTTTACGCTTGATCCAACTGATAATCGGGTGCGGGCGCTCTTCTTTCATGCCACAACCCGCTTTCTCAATGCCTACCCCGTGATAGCCCATGAGGATTTGCGCGAACGTAGTTTACCGCTACCGCGCTCCTGGTTTCAAAAAAAGTATGATGCATGGACTGAAGGAACCAAAAAAGAACTGAAAGGGCACGATTATAGCCGCAAGGGGCACCAGGAGTTGGATAACCGCAAGCCGTTCGGTGGTGGCGAGTATTGCTGGTTGTGGCGTAGTGAAGAACCTCTGGTTGTGTCGGTGGAACGCTATGTCAACATCCATAACCAACGTGATCGCAAGAAGGGACGCGGTGTTAAGGAAAGTGGCGCAGTGTTCCGGTATGAATCTATTGCGCCAGAGCAGACTTTCCGTGCTGCTATTTTGTTTGATGCCAAAGCTACCACACAAGACGACATAGCTTTGATACACGCATTGCTTGACGCAAACAAAACGCTCTGGATTGGTGGTTCGCGGAGTGCCGGCTATGGGCGCGTTGCCATCAGCGAAGTAACCATGCAGAAAGATCTATGGAGCGAAACCGAGCAACCAGTCGCCAACCGCTTGCCCGGACAATCCGCTGGTACCCTGACCCTCTCTCTTTTGAGCGACATGGTGGTACGCGACACATACGGGCAGTATACGACGGAGTTTCCGCTTGACGAAGTAGCGCGGCTTCTCGGCGTGTCGCTGACACTGGAACGGTCGCACTCGTTCCAGGCGGCCACGCTGCATGGGGGTTTCAACCGCACCTGGGGATTGCCGCTGCCCCAGACACCGGCGCTGGCTGCGGGCAGTGTACTGGTCTGTCAGTTAGGCAATGGAACTATTCCCAACGAGGCCGCCGTGTCTGCGCTTGAATGGCGCGGTCTGGGCGAACGGCGGGCGGAAGGGTTTGGGCGTGTGGCCGTGAACTGGCACCCCGATGCTACATTCACCGCCCAGAAACCAGAACCCTGGCAAGACGAGACTGCCCCCAAAGAGCTTTCATCGGAGGGGAAAGCTATGGTACGAACGATGGCGGAGCGTATGTTGCGGCAGAAGCTAGATATAGCACTGGAGAAGCTGGTTGAACGCAATAAAATAACCAGTGATCCCCCTTCAAACACACAGCTTTCGCGGCTCCGTATTGTGGCCCGCCGTGCGCTGTCCGATGATCAAGGACTGGAAAGCATCAAGCAACTTCTTGAGAAACAGCCCCAGAACGCACGCGACCAGTTTAGCAAGGCGGGTATTGGCAGTATCCGCCTTGATAGATGGCTCACAAATCGTGTCAAGAATTACCATACCGACTGGCAAGGCATTGATCCTGTCGAACTGGCCGGCGTATCGGTGGCGATTGATGATACCCTGGCCCGCGAGTATACCCTGCGGCTCATTATGGCGGTGGCGCGGCAGGCGGTCAAGGAGGTACAGGAATGACCCATCTGAAGGAACGCATGCCGCGTGAACAGCGTGGTATCAACAAACGCATTATTGTGCAAGGTACCCTGGTACTCGATACGCCAACGCTTCTGGGGAGCGGCGATAACGATGCCCCTACTGATATAGCCGTGCAACGCGATAGTATTTCCAACCGGGCCCTGCTGACGGGCAGCAGTCTGGCCGGCGCGTTGCGGGCCTATCTGGCGGCGCGACACGCTGGTTTTAGCAAGAAGGAGACAAGCGACTCGCCGATACAACAGCTCTTGGGTGGGGTCAAGGGCGATGATGATGGGAGCCAGAGTTCCCTGATTATCTGCGATGCGCGGAGCATTGAGGAACACCCGATGTTTGCCTTGCGTGACGGCGTGCGGATTGATTCCGGCACGCGAACCCCGGTCCCCCAGGGAAAGTATGACATGGAGATGCTGGCGGCTGGTACGTGCTTTCCCTTGCGCTTCGAACTGGCGATAGGGCAGGGGGTAACAGATGAGCAAGAAATGCGTACTATGTTAGCGGCGGCTTTGTCGGGGTTGCAACAGGGTGACATTGGCCTTGGGATGAAAAAGCAGCGTGGCTACGGACGCGGCCATGTCAAATTGTGGCAGGTGTGGGAGTTTGACTTGCGTGTGCCGCAGGAGATGCTCCGCTGGCTGGCCTTCAAGCGTGATTTTGCGGCACCCTATGATACGCCCGTCGTCGCCTCGCACACCGACATTACCGCGGCGTTGAAGGCCGGGGACTTTGGCGACCAGCGCCAGCGGGTGACGCTGCGGGCCCAGATGTCTCCCCTCGGTTCGCTCATCATCCGCTCTGGGCAGGATACGGCAACCACCGGGCCTGACGTGCGTCACCTGCATGCCCATAATGCTGCGGGGCAATCGCACCCGGTGCTGTCGGGTACCAGTCTGGCCGGCGTGCTGCGCCATCGGTCGGAGCGTATCGTCAACACGTTGGCGGACGGGAACGAGCCAAACGAGACAGATCTTGTCAACGGTCTGTTTGGCTATGTCAAAAAAGGTAACCAGGCAGACTCAGCAATGATAAGTCGGGTCGTGGTCTATGAGCGAGCGATAGAAACCGCAATCAATGACCGGGTGCAGAACCGTATTGCGATTGACCGCTTCACGGGTGGCGCCTATGATGGGGCGCTGTTTAATGAGCAACCGGTTATAGCCACCGCAGACACGCGGGTAGAGATTGCAGTTGATGTGCTGGATGATCCGAAACCAGGCGAGATCGGGTTGCTGCTGCTCTTGCTGAAAGATCTCTGGAGTAGCGACTTGCCAGTGGGTGGCGAAAGCAGTATCGGGCGGGGGCGATTACAAGGCAACCGGGCGCTGGTAGAGCGCCACAACGGAGGAGAGCACGAGGTATTGGCCGAGTTTGTGCAAGAGGGGGCGAAGGTACGGCTTGTACAAGGGACACCAGACGCCCTGAATGGGTATGTCACCGAGCTTTGCAATGTTGTGAGAGGAGCCAATCAATGAAACCACAGTGTCGTAAACCACTAGCTACCGCTCTGAATACAGACGCAGTAGGGCATAACGTGCGGGCCTGGATTGAGGCGCGGGCGTCTGATGGGGAGTGGCTTGTGCTGGCGCATGCGGACGATGGCGTTATCTGGGGGCGCATAGACGCGGGTTCTCTGGTGGTTCCAGCAGAGCATCAGGCACAGTTACGGGCCGAAACATTGCAGCAGTGCCGGGTATTCAATCAGGATGCCGAAATATTGCTATGGCGTGGGGGCGACGATAGTTGGTACGCTCGTATGATTACCGATAGTGAGGACAAGGATGAACTGGCGCTTGATGAGGAGCAGATGCTCTGGGGCACAAAAATGAAGCAATCGCCTGGTAATGGCTTTACGCTGGTACAAGATGGTGCGGAGGGACTGGCTCATGCTGTGCCACGCGATCTTTCCGATGCGGACTTTCGCCAACAGCAGCGTCCGCTCCGTCTCCGCGTACGCCACTATCTTGAAACCGATACCAGTACCGGTCTGGTTCGCATTGCGTCGAGCCGGCTGGTTGAACTTGTAGCACCGAAAGGAGCCAGCGCATGAGTAATCCGAAACATCTACCGAATGGGAGAAAACGTGAAGCGGCCATTGCTCCCTACAACTTTGTGGAACTGCCAGAGCAACCGGTGCATGCTCAAGACGAGCACCAGCCGGTGCTACACGACCGCTACCACAGCAACCGAAAGACCGGGCGTATTGTCTGTACGCTGACCACCGCTTCGCCGCTCTATGTGCGCTGCGCGTTGACGACGGAGCAGTTTGCGAAAGGTGAGGACGAGCGCCAGCACCCTCCCCCCGATTGGCGCGATGCGGTCAAGCATACGCCCGATTTCTTTTATCTGCACAATCGTGAGCAGCCGGTTATTCCCGGCAGTAGTTTGCGCGGGATGCTGCGCTCGCTGGTGGAGATAGCGGCCTTTGGCAAGATAGCGCGGGTGACGAAAAACAAGCCTTTTTTCCGTACTTTGACTGACTCGTCTACCAGGGACATTTATAACAATTTCTTTGTCGTTCGTCACGGTAGAGTTCGCCACCGTCCCAATCCTTCAGCGAATTGCTATGGCACATATGCACGCACTGGATTTTTAGTTCAAAGATCGAGTGGAGAGTTTACTATCAAAGAATGTGAGTCTGGACGTATCAAGCGTAGCGATATACCGGGGTCGAGTGGACGACTTGCAGACCTTTACGATCTACCAGCTACAACCCCGAAATGGAAGTATCAGCACAAATCTATCTATGTTCAGATAGATCCGGAAGCTGATCATTTCTTCCCTGCTCCACCGGTACCACCAGGAAAAAGAAATCCTCGTCATCCTGACATGTACCTCCGCTATCGTGCGGTTTCACAAGCCAGTTCTCATCCAGCATCCGGATTGGAAGAAGGGGTGCTAGTGCTGACAGGTCATATGCAGCACAAGAAGCTAGAGTTTGTTTTCCTCAAGCAAACCGGGCAGGAATATCCAGTGTCAAATGCAATGGTTCGTCGTTTCCATGATGACGACCAGATAACACAATGGCAAGAAAAGGCTTTTCCCAAAGACAGACCACAAGCACAGTGCCGTGATCGGAATGGTATGCTGCGCGATGGCGAACCAGTTTTCTTTTTGTTGAATGATGATCAGACAGTACGCTTCTTTGGTAGGGCCCAAAACTTCCGTCTCCCCTACCCTCATTCCCCGCACGACTTCATCCCCGACGCGCTCAAATCCCCCGATACGGTAGACCTGGCCGAAGCAATCTTTGGTTTTGTGCGTGACGAAAAGCAAAAAGACGACAACCAGCAGTCCCGCGCCGGGCGCGTCTTTGTGGGGGATGCCACGCTGGACGACCCACAGCAACGCGAGGTGTGGCTCCGCGATAAGCCGCTCATACCGCGCATCCTTGCCACCCCCAAGCCCACGACCTTTCAGCACTATCTGGTACAGCCAGAGGATGACAAGCAAAAGTTACGCCATTATGCCAGCAAGGTGGGGGGAGAAGACGGTACGCTTATTCGGGGGCACAAGCTCTACTGGCACCAGGGAGACGTAGATGCAGCGCATATTGAGGATGAGGATTTCCCGAAGAAGCCAGCGGAGGATCAGCGCAGCGATACGCAACATACCCAGTTTCGCCCTGTGAGGTCGGGGGTATCCTTCACCTTCACCATCCATTTTGAGAACCTGACAGATGTTGAACTGGGCGCATTGCTATGGGTGCTACGGGTGGCGGCCGACCCGGCCCGTCGGCTCAAGCTCGGTATGGGGAAACCACTGGGCATGGGAGCGGTGCAGATTATCCCCCAACTGGTGCTGAACGACCGCTGCGCTCGCTACCGTGCGCTATTCGACGGCGACGGGTGGGCCAGCGGCGACCTCCCGGCCAGCAGTGACGGCGAGCAGGAGGAGTTTGTTCAAGCCTTTCGCGCCTATGTGCAGCAGCAGGCAGGACTCTCTTCATTTGAAGAATCGCCGCGTATCAAGATGTTGCGGGCTATGCTGGCGTGGCCCGGGCCGGACAAGGGACAAACGCGCTATATGGAGATTGAATACCAGGGAAACCATCCCATAGGAAGCGACAAAGGCGACAAAAACGAGTATAAGCAGCGGTTTGTGTTGCCGTCGCCTTTGGATGCTGACGCCGATCATAGAGATATGGGGAAGCAGTCACAACCCAACATTACCCATGAAAGCGATTTGCTGAACCCGCGTATACCGGGAGTGGGCGATGTCTTCACAGGAAAAATCCTTGAGCAAAGCAAGCATGGCGTCAAGATTGAGCTACCAGAATCCTTTACTGATCCGCAAGATCGCACTATATCCATTCCCAAATCAACTCGTAGTTCCGGCAAGGTGATCGGGCTTATCCGCTCCAATCTGCTTGGCAAGAGCCAGTATCGGGTTGGGAATAGCCGGCGGGTTCGTGTGGTAAAAGTACTTGATGTAGAAGAGATCACGATTTTGGAATTGGAGCCTGCACCACGCAACAAAAAGTAAAGGAGATAACCCCCATGCCCATTCTCAACTATTCCCACCCCCTGACCCCCGACCAGCGCGAACAGATAGCCGCGCTGGTTGGGGATGTCCTGGACGTACGAACCATTCCGGTCCAGATAGACCAGACGCAACCGCTGGACGTGCAGGTGGTCGCACTGGCCGACGCGGCCGCGCTTTCGCCCGAAGAATGGCAAACCGTGCCACTCATCGTCAATCTGCCAGAGCTTGCGGCGGTTGCGGCGGTACTACTGGCCGAATTGCATGGACGCATTGGTCACTTTCCTACTATTGTGTGCCTGCGTCCGGTGCCCGATAGTACGCCACCACGGTATGAAGTGTCCGAGCTACTCAATCTGCAAACCTTGCGCGAACACGCACGGCAGCGGCGCTGAAACAGGAATACATCCTATGCCCCATCTGGTTAAACCTATCTATAATGCGAGCCTGAACGACTGTTATCAGCTATTGTCGCATGCCCATGACTATCTTGCCCGACACGGTGCAGCCGTCATCAGGGAAGTGCAACAGAGCACGGATTTTGCCGCATGGGGCAGTACGATGAAGCGGCTTCGGGTGGACTTGAAGGATGACGACCGTCCAACGCTGGTGGAGGTGTCGGGGCATAATATGATTGAGATTATCAATCAGTGTGCAACCATGGAGCGGTTGCTGGATGCTCTGAATTGGGCCCGACAGCCGGAGGCGGGTCTGTGTCATAGCATGGTTGAACGGTGCCATCCCACCACAAGTAGCGCCAGGTTTAAATCAAAAATGGACAATGACCTCGTGCTTGTCGGAAAAGACGGTACTGTAGCCAGATTTGAAGTCTCTGATGTTACTGGTCAACAGGATAGTAACAAAAAAGAGGAACGCGACCTTGTCAGTCTGGGAGTCTTGCATCCCGGAAAGGGTAAGAGTGACGAGCGATTTGTGACTTCCTGGCCCGCTGCGCGACTCTTTCTGGTGGTGTCACAAGAATTCTCACACCTTCTGTTGAAACCAGGAAGGCGATGGTACCGTCGCCACCATTCCTATCAATCGGTTTTCTGTACCCAGAATACGAATATCCTGGAAATTACCCCCGAAAAGACGTGTGGTCTGCCGTAACCACTCAGGACAGATACGTCACCGCCACCCCCTCCGGCACGGCCTGCACCGTCGCCAGCAGGCGCACCGTAATCGTCTTCGTGCGCGGCTGCACCCGCACCACCAGCGGAATGTGGCTCTCGTACGCCACCGCATTGTTCGGGAAGAGCCGCACCTGGAGCGGGTAGAGGTTCGTGCCGGGCAGCGCCAGCGTGAAGACCACCCCGCCCTCCTCATCGGCGCGAAACGACGCCGTGTACTCCGCGTGCGTGGGCGTGTCCGTTTCCAGCGCCACCTTCCAGCGCGTCAACTCCGCATGCGTGTAGACCCGTCGGTCGGGCAAAATCTCCGCGCCATCGGCAGGGTCAATCAGGCGCAGATGGCGACGTTTGCGTTGCTGTGGCATCGGACACCTCCTTGCACTTCTCTGAGCATTCCAACGGGGAAAACACCGCACAAGCAACGCGGGGCAGCCCCCGCCACCCCGCGTCTCCCCCGCTCCACCGATTGTCATTCGCTCCCATCCCGCACCTCCTCCAGCACGGCCCGCTCCTCGCTTGAGGGCAGCCGAGGGAGCGCAAAGCGGACGGAGCGTTGGAATGTTTGCTCGCTTCAACGCTTTCGCGCTTCAACGCTTCAACGCTTCATCACCCCCTTTCTGGCATTGCCGTGGGCGCAGCCGTGGGGGGAAGCCCGGCATGGGGCGGGGGTCATCAACTGGGAGAGGGGTTGCAAGTAAGACGTTCGGGCGGGGGCGGGGGTTGCAGGGGAAGCGGGAGAGCGGGAGAGCGGGAGAGCGGGAGAGCGCAAAGCGACCTGAGCGGGAGAGCGACCTGAGCGGGAGAGCAGGAGAGTGGGGAAAGCCCGTCGTCGCAGGCGCTATCCCCGCGCCCCGCAACACGCCTGGTGCAGCGGCGCAATCAGCGCCTCAAACTCGGCTTCGGTCAGCAACTCCACCTCCTGCCGCGTCGGATGCACGGGCCACACCTCCGCCCACCCATGCTCTGGGGGCCGGCCCCAACGTTCGTGACACCGGGGGCAACTCTGTAAAAATTTGGTTAAAGAAGGTTTTTTGTCTCCAGGATGAAGACTATGCCACTCTTTTTGCCCGATAATTCCACCTTTTTGCTTTTTGACACACCTGCATTTCACGGGCCAAAGCTATCCCGTACCATACCCTTTCGCCCGATAATATGCCTTATCGAAGAAAAGCTGCCATGATTTTGTTTATATCACAATCGAGAAGGCTAAGAAGTGCTATATATACACTATCACGGAACTCTTTATTAACGAAGTTGCCCCCGGTGTCACGAATGTTGGGGCCGGCCCTCTCAGCCTGTCTCAAGCGCGACGTGGAAGCGTGGCGCGACCACCTGCACCGCGAACAGGCGCTGTCGGCCGCGACGGTGAACAACCACCTCGACTCGCTGTCCGCCTTCGCCACCTGGGTGCATACCCAGGAGCCGCACGGATGCCCGCGTCGCCCTGGCGGATTACCTGGAACGGGAGCGAGGGATGGATGCCCAGGACGCAACAGCGGCGCT
>DAOTUK010000328.1:0-15039 GCA_034437375.1 Chloroflexaceae bacterium
GGGGCCTGCGTGCTGGTGGGGTGGGAGCTTGCCTACTGGTGCTGCGTTGGTCGGGCGGGTTCCTGGGTGGGGCCGGCGACGGGGCCGGGGTGGTGGCGGTGGTGGCGGTGCCACGGCTGGCACGAACGGTTTCGGGGTCTTTGACATAAACGAAAGCCCCGGACACCTCTTCCAACCGGAATTTGTCGTAGATGTTCCAGAGGGTTTCGGAGAAGCCCAGGAAGAGCAAGCCCCAGTCTGGCAGGATGTGATAGAAACGGTCTACCAGAGCGCGGAAGGTTTCCAGGTCAAAGTAGATGGTGACGTTTTGACAGAAGATAATGTCTACGCCGCGCATAGCTTCTGGGATGGGGTGCAGCAGGTTAAACTGGTCGAATTGGATAAGCGCGCGTACTTCGTCGCGGACAATATAGTCGCGCCCGCGGTAGTCGAAATAGCGCTTTTTGATGGCCGGGTTGACGTTGCTCATGGTGCGTCCGTGGTAGCGGCCCAACCGCGCTTTGATAAGGGCGGGTTCGCTCAAGTCGGTGGCCCATATGTGAACCGGGCGGGGCAGCCCGCGCCCCAACGTTTCCAGGATGGTGATAGCGATGGAGTAGGGTTCTTCCCCGGTGGAGCAGCCGGCGCTCCAGATGCGCAGCGGCTCCTGGGCGGGTTTGCGGCGGTGGACACGAGACAGGATGACTTCGCGGAGCGCACGCATATGGGGTTGGTTACGAAAGAAGACCGTTTCATGGTTTAAGACCAGTTCGCATATTTCCTGAAGCTCGGTGCGGCCGGCCGGGCGGGAGATGTGGGCGATATAGGCGCCAAAGGAAAGGCCCGTAACGGCCATACGGTGCGATAAGCCACCCACCAGCGAGCGCTGGCTAGTTTCATCCAGAAAAACGCCGCTATAGCGGGCCAGGATGTCGCGCAAGGTTTGAAATTGGGACGGTTGCAGCATAAACTCGGCGGGCCCGCTGGTATCGCTGGTGGTATCGTGGTTCTTCATGGGGCAATATTCCCAACCAGGCGCCGCTGGATAGCGGGCACAATATTATCGGGGGAGACAATCTCGTCTACCACCCCTAGCTCAACGGCGGCCCGCGGCATACCGTAGATAGAGCAGCTTGCTTCGTCCTGGGCGATGGTATAGCCGCCGGCCAGGTATATATCGCGCATACCGTCGGCTCCGTCGCGGCCCATACCGGTGAGCAGCACGCCAATGGTGTGGGAGCCAAAGACGGTAGCGGCAGATTGCATAGCCAGGTCTACAGAGGGACGTTGGAGCGTAGGCTGATTGTCCAGATGGATGCGGCCATGATCCTGGACAAAGAGGTGGAAGCTGTCCGGGGCTACAAGGACGGTATCTACGGCCAGGCGTTCTCCCTGGCTGGCTAACCGCACCGGCAAGACGCAATTGTTGGCTAACCATTCGACCATACCGGCGCTAAAACCTTCGGCAATGTGCTGCACGATGACGAGGGCAGCACCGAGCGCAGGGGGCAGGGCTTTCAGAATTTGTTGGACAACCCGCGGCCCACCAGTAGATGCGCCAATAACGACCAGCGGGAATTTAACACGGTAGACTCGTGGGGGCGCGGTTCCCTGGGGCGGGGCGGTGGGTATGGCGGTGGTTCCAGGCGGTGGCGGAGCCGGTGATGGAGTACCCAGGGAGGCCACCGGTTTTTTCTGGCGGGTAGGTTTTCTGGTTGCTGTGCTGGCTGGCTCGGTTGTGACGATGGCGGGGTCTGGATTGCGTCTAACGCGCCAGGTTTCGGCCGCCTCGTCTTTGCCGGGCTCTACGCGGCGGCGCCCGCGCAGATGGGTGACCACGCGCACCCGTGCGAGGAGTTTGACCCGTTGGATGAGTTCGCGCCGCGCTCGTTCGCGGGCGTCGGGGTCTGAGAGGTCGGGCTTTTCCATAACCTCTAGCGCGCCAGCGCCAAGCATCTTAAAAGAGATGTCTACATCATCGCGCGAGTAGAGCGCCGTAATGGCCAGCACAGGGGTAGGATTGTAGGCCATGAGTTGTGAGGTTGTTTCCAACCCATCCATCACAGGCATACGCACATCCATGGTAATCACGTCGGGTTGGAGCTCGCCCGCACGCAGCAATGCTTCGCGCCCATTGCACGCTTCGCCCACCACCTCTATCTCCGGGTCGCTTTCTAACAATTCGCGCAGAACCTTGCGTACCAGGGTCGAATCATCCACTATGAGAATCTGCAACCGCTTTTTCATAGCTTCAACTTCTTCGCTTGTGACCAGATTGATCTGTTTTGATTCCCCATTATTGGCGTGTCTGATAAACCAGACACGGCCCGCCCCACCAGATTGGCAGGGTGGTATCCTCATTTGGTGCCCCGGTTGGCCGGGGGCTAGAGTTCGAGTTCAAGCAATTGCTTGACGCGGTTGGGCAAGTTGAGTAGATCAATATCTTTGTTAAGATATTCATCTACGCCGGCCTCATAGGCGGCGCTCTTATCGTCGCTGGATGTGAGCATAATGATCAGGAGATCGTCCAGCCGCGGATTTTCGCGCAGCCGGCGGCATACTTCGTAGCCATCCATACCCGGCATCTGCACATCAAGCACCATCAAGTCTGGCACTTCGTTGGCAATGCTTGTCAGCGCGTCTTCGCCGCTATGGGCCAGCCGTACTTCGTAGCCATACATTTCGAGACGCATTTTTACAATGTCTGTCACCATCTTGCTATCGTCTACCACCAGGATTTTTGCTGCCATTGTCATACCCTCTTCGCGGTGTGCCAGCCCTGTGCGGTGCCACACCTGCGTATGTTCATTTGGGATCACCCTGCGACTAGCTCGTGCCCCAACAATTGCTGAATGACGTTCAGTAAGTTGTCTTGATTAAATTGACTCTTGACAATATAGGCCTGGGCGCCCGCTTCCATGCCTCGTTGCCGATATTCATCAGAAGCGAGACTGGTAATAATAATAACGGGGGTATCGTGATCCCCTAACTCATTGCGGATACGGGAAGTGAGTTCAAACCCATTGACACGAGGCATCTCTACATCTGTTACGACGAGATCGTACGATTTGCCCCGCAGTTTGTCAAGTGCGTCGTGGCCATCTATGGCGGCGGTTACGTCGTAACCCGCCGATTGGAGAATGCTGCGGATAAGTTCGCGGGTGGTAAAGGAGTCTTCGGCTATCAAGAGTTGTGGGCGGCGCACGGCTTTTCCGTTGGTAGAAACCGTGGCCGTCTTTTGTGCAATACCCCGCGCTGATTGGACTAACCAGACCGGATTTAACAGCAGCACCAGCCGCCCATCGCCCAGTTGTACTGCGCCGCTATACCGGCGTTGGCGTTCGAGCAGAACACCGAGCGGTTTCACCACCGCTTCCTGCTCGTCAACCAGTTGGCTCACCATCACACTGAGCAGGCGTTGGGGGCTGCCGATAAGTACGGCCGCCTCGCGCTCGTTGTGGGTAAAGGGGGCTTCGGCTTCTAGATCCATCAGGTCGGCAATGTGCAAGAAGGGGATGGTATGCCCTTCGTGTAGCATAGTCGGGCGTCCCTCGATGGTCTGGATGTGCTGGCGATAGGCCCAGATGATGCCGTGACACCCCGACGCGGGCAAGGCAAAGAGCGCTGTCCCCACATGGATGAGCAGAATGCGGGTGGTAACGATGGTGAGGGGCAATACTAGCCGTATCTCGGTACCGTGCCCCAATTGGGATTCGAGCATAACCTGGCCGCCCAGTTCGTTCATATTGGTACGCACCACATCCATACCCACGCCGCGCCCGGAGATGTCGGTAATCATAGAGGCCGAGCTAAAGCCGGGCAGGAAGATGAGTTCGAGCGCTTCCTGGTCGGAGAGGAGGGCGGCATTTTCTTTGCTAATCAGGTTCTTCTTAACCGCAATGTCGCGCAATTTCTGGGGATTGAGGCCGCGCCCGTCGTCGCGGATGGTAATATGCACTTCGCCGCCCACCGCTTCGGCGCCGACCGCAACGCGCCCTTGCCGCGCTTTGCCGGCCGCTTCGCGCTGGTCGGGGGATTCGATACCGTGGTCTATCGCGTTGCGTATCAGATGTAGCAGGGGGTCGCTCAGCGCTTCGAGCAGTTTGCGATCCATTTCGGTTGTTTCACCGCGTATGTCCAGATGGACTTCTTTGTTGGTGGCATTGGCCAATTCGCGCACGGCGCGGGGCAGCGAGGCGAAAACGTTGGAGACGGGGAGCATACGAGCGGCCAGCACCTCCTGTTCCAGGTCGTTAATCAGGAGCCCTTGCTGCTCCACCTGGTAGCCAAATTGCTCGTTTTGCCGCCGCAGCATGCGCCGGAACTGGTCGTTGCTATTGAGCAGGCTGTTCAGGCTGCGATCCAGGCTTTGCCGCTGTTCCGGGGGCAGACGCAAGGTACGCAGGAGCGTATCGAGGGCCAGGAGTTCGCGTTCTTGTTGTTGGAGCAGGCCGCTCATGTCGAAGAGGGCCTGGGCATGATCGGCGAGAACCTGTTTGCCGACGACCAGTTCGCCAGTCAGGTTAATGAGTTTGTCGAGCCGATCCACGCGCACGCGGACGGTTTGCCGTTGGGTAAATTGCGGTTTGGCAGCGGCCGGGGCCGTGGGTACGCCGGAGGGGGTGGGGCCGGGCTGTATAGGCGCGTCGGCGTCGTCGGCGTCGTCATCGGAATCGGCATCGGCGGCGGTATCCTCGCTCGGTTCGGCGGATTCGGGGGCGGGGGCTTGCTCCGCTGGCGCGTCGGCTTGTCTGGCCTTGCGCTGTTCGCGTACGCGGGCTTTGCGGGCCGCAATGCGGGACTTCATCGCCTCAGCTTCCTGGGCCTCTTTGGATTGGGTGTCTGGCGCGGCCGGCGGGTCACTGGCTTTGTCGTCCTCTTTTCTGCCCTCCAGACTGGCGTTGAGCTTGTCTACCAGTTCGTCAACGTTGACGGAGGTTGTGCCACCTTCCACCGCGGCCTGGGTCATTTCTAGCAGCGCGTCGCCGCTTTTGAGCATCACATCAATCAAGTCGCGGTCAACCGTGTGTTGCCCGTCGCGGACGGCGCCCAGGATATGCTCCATGGTATGGGCCAGTCGCCCGATTGCGCCAAAGCCAAGCAAGCGCGCCGAGCCTTTGATGGTGTGCATAGCGCGAAAGATAGCGCCCAGTTGTTCGCGGGTGTCGGGGTCGTTCAGGGCGGTATCTTTTTCAAGCACCAGCATACCGTCGCCAAAGATGCGGATGTTTTCGCTGGTTTCCTCTCGGAACTGGTTGTAGAAGCGGGTCATGTCCATAGGACAAAACTTTCTGATGCTATGGCACGAGCACCCATCATACGTATAAACGTCGGATAGCGCCGATTTTATTGCTGGCTAATGCCATTCAGTCGGTCGGCTATGGCGGTAAGCATGGCGGCCGATTCGGCCATCTGGCGCGCCCCACCAGCCGATTGGCGGGCCACTTCGGCAATTTCGCGCATGGCTTCAACAACTTGTTCGCTGGCGCTTTGTTGTTGGGCGGTGGCCATCCCTATTTCAGAGCCGCTCTGGGCCGTGCGTTCGGCTACCATCAAGATGGTATCCATCACTTGCCCGGCGCGGTAGGAGAGTTCGGCCCCGCGTTCCACTTCTTTGCCGCCCTCTTCGGCGGCCAGGACGGCGGCGTTGGTAGCCTGGCGTATTTCGGCAATCACGCCCTGGACTTCTTTGGCGGCGGCCAGGGTACGGTTGGCCAGGCTCTTGACCTCGGCGGCAACCACAGCAAAGCGCCGGCCGTGCTCGCCGGCGCCGGCCGCTTCAATCGCGGCGTTCAGAGCCAGCAGGTGGGTTTCGTCTGAGATGTCGTCAATCAGGTCAATGATTTCGCCAATTTGTTGCGAACGTTCGCCCAGACTCAAGACGCGCGTGGAGATGTCTTGCATGCGTGTGCGGATACGCTCCATAGCTTGCACACTTTCGTCTACAGCGCTCTGGCCGTTGCTAAGGTGTTCGAGCGTTTGTTGGGCGGCCTGGGCTACGTGGTCGGCGGATTGGGCTATTTGCCGTGCGGTTGCGCCAAGCTCTTCGACGGTGGTACTGACTTGCGAGACGGCGCTGGCCTGTTCGGTTGCGCCGCTGGCTTGTTGTTGCGATGTTACCTGGAGCTCTGAGGCGGCGGCCGAGAGTTCGCTGCCCAGTTCTATTTGCTGGCTACTTTTTTCTTCCAGTTGTTTGGTTCGGTCGAGCAATTCTTCGGCCTGGTTGCCAAAGTCGGCGGTGGCGCGGGTAAGGTCGCGGCTTGTGACCCAGGAGAGGAAGGCAACGATGCTGCCCGACGCGACGAAGAAGAGGACGAAGGCAAAGGGGGTAGAGTGGTGAAGGGCGATAAGGGGGCCGAGGTTAAACTGGTATTGCATAATGGAGAGGAGGATGTAACAGATGGCCGCAAATCCGCCGACGTGCAGACTGTCTTTGCTCTGGCCAAGCAGGCCGGCGGCGGCGATGGGCACAAAGTAGCCGATGACGCCGGGCCCACTGGTTCCCCCGTAGATGTAGATGCCAATACTCAGGACGATGACCAGGCCATAGGCGTAGAAGTGGATGGCGGTTTGCAATTGTTCGCGGCGCACAAAGATGTAGGTTCCGCCGCATATTCCGAGAATGATGGCGATAATGGTACTTAATGGCATGAGCAAACCAGCAAACCCGAAAAAGACGATGGCGGCGATAAGAAAGAGCAGCGCAAAGCCGCCCGTTCCGAGCGATAATCGCTGAATGAGTAGGGCGATGTCGCGGCGGGTGCGTTGTTCGGCCATGGTCGAGTCTGGTAAGCGCATAGTTTGTTCCATCATAAAATAATCCTCTAATCCTCAGCTCTCAGTTTTTTCATCAGTACACGTTAGGAATACCGTTTAAGCTCAACGACTGCAAGCGTTTCTTGCTGATCCATTGTTTCCATAACGATTCCTTTCCCCCTATGCCCCATCCTGCGCGGCGGCCTGGGCCCGGCGTTTATTCTCGTCACTCTTTTGTATCAACGCATCCTGGGCTATCTGTCGCAGATCTAAGACCAGCACAGGCGCGTCTTCATAAATAAGGACACCCATAAACCAGGGGCGCGCCAGTTGTCGCGCCAGCAAGGCAGGCAGTTTTTGTACCTGGTGGTGTTGGGAGGCGCTTCCATTAGTGTATACGTCGTCTATACGGTCTACCAGCAACCCGACGCTCCGGCGGCGGGTCGGGACGATGAGGGCATGCCGGCGGGTCGCGCTGCTTTCGTCCTGGGGGTTGAGCAACAGGCCCAGGTCGCTTCCAATGACTGGTTTGCCGCGTTCGTCCTCGCGTTCCACATCGGCAACGCTTGTGACCAGGCGGAGTTCAAGAATTTGCTCGCGGCGCACGATGTAGGTATGGCCGGGCGTTCGTACCATGAGCAGCAAACCATCAAAGGCCATGGGTCAGGCTCCGGGGGTGAGTGCGGTAATGATGGCGCCGGGGTCAAGGAGAGACACCGGGCGGTCATCTATCCGCATCACGGCTTGTAAGAGCCGTCCGTGTTGGGGGTCAAGCGTTGACGGTACGGCTTCCAGGCGCTCTGTGGCTATCTGGACAATATCAACCACCGAGTCTACCAGCAGGGCCATATCTACCTCATTGCTATTGATAAGCACAAACCGGGTTGACCGGTCGGGCGGCGATGTTTCCAGACCAAGCAACAAGCGGGTGTCTACAATGGGGAGTATGACGCCGCGCTGGTTGATGATACCGGGGAGCGCGGGTGGCGCCCCCGGTACGGCCAGGGGTTCGCGCCAGCGGGCAATCTCGCGTACCTGGCCAACCTGCGTTGCGTATAACTCGTCGCTGAGACGAAACAGCAGGTAGCTTGTCGAATCCTGTTCCTGGTCTATGCCAGGCAGTGTGGCGGGCAATACCATACGACGGGTCAGGCTCCTTTCCAGACTACCCTTGCGGGAGGGTAGATGGTCAAGGACTCTCCAGGGGTACCACGGTACCCCGTTTCTCTCTCTATGGGTAGCATACACTGAAACAACAGCAAAGGTCAAGGGGAAGGTGGGCGGGGTGGAAGAAAGGCGGCTCCATCTCCCCGCCTCGCGCCTCCCCCCGCTCCCCGCGTTCCCCTTGACACCGCCACACCCTGCGGCTATACTATAAACACGGTATCGTGTAATCTACCTGCGACGGGCTCGGGCCGGGCGCGGTAGCACAGCAGCAGGAGGTCTGGACACACCATGCAACAATACCCCCATCAAATGCAGCAGTACCGTCTGGGGTGCCCCGTGCGCATCGCCGGGCGTCCGTCGCTGCAACACCCGCCCCACGCGGCCCACTTTAGCGTCCAGCTCATCGCGCTGCGCGACATCCTCACCTACCTGCACCAGCAACACATCCACCTCTACCGCCTCTCCCCCGCGCTGCTCCCCGCGCCAGACTCCCCCGACACCCCACCCTACCACACCGCCGGCCAACACCTCAACGAGTGCGCCCCCGAAGTCGCCCATCTCCGCGATCTGGCGCACCAATTCGCTATACGCCTTACCATGCATCTGCCGCACCACCTGAGCCTGAGCACCCCCGACACAGCCCATGCCGCCCGCAGCATAGCCCAGATCGAAGCACAGGCCCTGCTGCTCCACCACCTGGCCCCCGACGATGGCCTGCTGATTCTGCACATGGCCGGCCCCACCAGCGAGCCGGCCGCTACCCTGCAACGCTTTGCCAACCGCTACCAGGCCCTCTCGCCGCTGGCCCGTGCCCGGCTGGCCGTCGAACACGACACCGCCTTTAGCCTGGGGACGCTGCTCATACTCCACCAGCACTGTGGCATCCCCATCGTCTTCGACTACCTGCACCACCTGCTGCACAACCCTCACCGCCTGCCCTTGCGCACAGCGCTTGGTCTAGCCCTGGCCACCTGGCCACCCCACCAGCGCCCCAAAATACACCTGAGCACCCACCGCACCGAAGCCCACCTGCTCCCATCAACGCACGACCGTAGCCGTCACATCCTGCCGCCGCGCCCTGGCCAACACGCCGACTACATCAACCCCCACGACATGCTGGCCATTCTCCAGGCCGCCCAGGGGGCCCCGTCCTTCGATATTATGCTCGAAGCCAGAGCGGCCGACCTGGCCCTGTTGCGGCTACGCCACGACATCGCCCGCCTGGCTCCCACGCTGGCCCCGGCCATCGCCTGAACGCGACAACGTGTCCCCGCCTCCCCGCCTCTCGCCTCCCGCGGCTCCATCTCCCCCCATGATGCCACAATAAACATTCCTGACCTCAACTTCAACAATTATCTGCCAGTATGGGCCCGAACAGTAGTTGACACAACAGGGAAAAGGATAATATACTACAACCCAAACGAACCAGGATAATACAAGCGTAAGCAGGGAACCATGGAAAAAACAATTACCATCAACTCCTACCTTGAGCATGCCGGCAAAACAACCATTGCCGCGAATGTTGCCACGATACTGGCCGCCAGCGGAAAGCGCATCGGATTGATTGAAGCAGATATTCAGGCCGCAAACCTGCAACAACTCTTCAAACTTAACCCGGCTGCTATCACCTATACCTTTAACGACTACCTGCACGGCAGATGCGAGGCCCCCCGCGCTGCGTATGAAGTCACCCCCCCCATCCGCGTCGCACGCTCCGGCGGAATCTACCTCCTCCCCGCCAGTCCCGAACCACACAACGTCGCCAGCATCCTGCGCGAAGGCTACCACATCGAACTCATTACCGATCAACTCTGGGAACTGGCCGAAAACCTCGATCTAGACATCCTTATTCTTGACCCCCACGCACTCAAAACAGACCAGTCGCTGCTCTCTATCCTCTCGATGGCCATAGCCGATATGCTCATCGCCGTACTGTGCCTGGATCAAGACAGCTACCTGGGAACCCAGGTCTTGCTCGATGTCGCCCGCACGCTGGAAGTACCCAATATCACCCTGGTTGCCAACCAGATAACCGAGTCTGTGACCCATCAAGCAATCAAAACCCGCCTCGAAGAAACCTACCAGGGCCCCGTCCTGGGCACCATCCCCTACACAGAGGAAATCGCCAGGTTGCCACACGACAACCTGTTTGTAGTACACTACCCCGACCACCCGACCACCGCAACCCTGACCCAACTGGCCAATAGCCTGCTAGCATAGCCGGCTACTCGCTGTCCGTAGCTTTGGGTTCGCTATCATCAAATAAATTTGCCACCCGTCCCCGCGCCGTCGCGGCCTTGGACGTTCCCCTTGTGGCCCCCTTCGAAATCCGCTCAGTCATCGCCTCGCGCAATTTTGGCCCCCCAAACTGCGGGTCAAATATATGCAACCCAAACTCGCGTGATAAATCTTCACACACGCGAATACCACGCACACTCAAGCCATGCGTATTGAGCAAGGGCGAAAAGACGGCCACCCCCACTTGCTGTGGCACCACCGCGATAAGCCCGCCGCTGACGCCCCCTTTGGCCGGGAGCCCCACCCGATAGGCCCACTCGCCCGAAAAATCGTGCAATCCACAGGTATACATCACGCTTAACATATCGCGCACATACTCTTCTGCAATCGCCTGCTCACCCGTCACCGGGTTGACCCCCCGATTGGCAATCGTGGCCGCCATCACCGCCAGATCTCGACAAGAAGCCATCATAGAGCGCTGCTGAAAGAAGAGATCTAACGTCTCGTCAATATCCTCACCAATAATGCCACAATCCAACATAAGATGGGCCAGGGACCGAAAGCGATGCCCCCATGCGCGAGCCGAAACAAACGACGGCGCGTCTACCTGCACATCGCGCCCGGTATAGCGACGCAACGTATCTAACATATGGTTCAAGCGCCCGGTTTGACTGTCGCCCTTGATCATACTGACGACCACAATAGCCCCGGCGTTTAACATCGGGTTTTGTAAATGCTTCGACCGCATATCCGACAGAACCGCTTCAAAGCTATCGCTAGTGGGCTCGACCCCCACCCGCGATAACACATGCTCCCGCCCATACTCTTCTAGCACCATCCCATAAATAAAGGGGTCTGCAATCGCCTGCATGGTAAACTGTTGCGAGCAATCGCCAACCTCATAGATCTGGCCCTGCGTATCGGCAACGCAAATACCAAACCAGTCTGGCTTGGCCTTGGCCAACTCTGGAATATCGTCTGCAATCAGTCCATCACGCAACGTTTTATAGGTACTATGCAAGTCACTCAGAAAAGCCCGCAATGGCGAAGCAACCGTCCTCATTCCATGAACTAATGTTGACAGATCATCTTTTTCTTGGGTCATTGTTCTACTACTCCTCTTCAGAAATTACCCACTACCCCCAGATTACCAAACCACCCTTCCGCACGACACCATACCACACGCTACCCATCCTCGGTTTCCTGTCCCTCGTGGCTGCGCCGACGCAACTTCCGCGCCTTGGTGCGTAAATCTTGAAAGAAGTCGGTGTCTACAATCTCACTCACCTGTTGCTGGCGTTTGGTTTCGTCAATTTCAATGCGCAATTGTTGAATTTCTTGCCGCAACGCCTGCTCACGAATATAGGATTCCAGGGCCGCCACCGCCAGCGATGAGAATGATTCCATCATCTGCTGCAAATTCTCATCAAAGGGGATGAAGTCCCCACTATCAGGGTCCTGGGCATTAAAGAGTTCGAGCACGCCCAGAACTTCCTTGCGACTGTTGGTCAGGGGGATACCAAGCAATGAAAGGGTACGGTAGCGTTCAAACCTGGCATCAAACTGTTGTACCCCCGTAAAATCAAACCGATCATCGCCATACACATCGGCAATATTCACACTGTCACCGGTCAACGCAACATGCACACTAACATCGGCGCGGCCATCGGTTTCGTGGTCAAGCTCCAACGTTGGCTTGATGCTTGTCTTGGATGCCTCATCATCGCTCCCGACAGCGATATTCAGCGAGGTATGAAACATCATCACCAGACGCAACGACTGCTCTTCACGCAAAAAGATGGCCCCACCATCGGCATGGCAAAATTGCATCGCTTCGTGCAACATATTGCCAAGCAGCCGGTTAAAGTCTTTCTCCGACGAGAGGGCCACCCCAATAGGAATAACGACATTGAGCAGATCATCGGCCCGCTTTTTCTCTTTCCGAATCTGTATCAAGTTGTCGCGCAGTTGCATCGTCATACGATTAAACGTTTCTGCAAAAGCGCCTATCTCATCGCCCGACTCGACCGTCGCGCTCACATCCAGGTCGCCCGCGCGTATTTGTTCGGCCACGCCCGTCAACCGGCGGACGGGGCCAGCAATGTTTTGTCGAAAGATAAACCCCATCCCAAGCCCAAGCAACAACGCCACAACGCCACTCACCAGCGCCTGGCGATTGGATTGGGCCAACCCCTGCCGCCCCTCGGCCAGATTCATTTGCAATTGTTGTTGCTGATCGTTGGTCAATTCCAACAAAAGCTCCTGCATCTGCTCGGCCAACGGGGTGGTTTCGGTGCGAAATAAATACAGGTCTTCGCGCCAGCGCTCCCCTTCAAGGTCGGCAATGATGCTGTCGGGCAAGGTCAGGAAGTCATCCAGATTTTCGGCAATACGATCCAACGCTTCCTGCTGAGTGGTGTTCATCGCGTCACGCTTGCGCTGCAACGTCTCCCAATGGTTGAGCATCAATTCCAGGTTGCCCTCATATTCCTGTTTATACACATCGTTGCGCGTTGTGACATAGCCCCGCAACCCGGAAAAGGTGGCCGCAAACGAGGCTTGAAATCGGGCCATATCGCCAAGCAAGGTCACATTGGCGTCGGTTGCTTCGCGTTGCGATTGGGTTGAAATCAGGGTACTCAAGTCGAGCAAGACGCGCCCGGCATTCCGGGAGCCGTCGGTTGCTAACACGCGGTAGGCCGGCTCTCGCGCCAGTTGATCGCCGCGCAATTCGAACAGCTCGTCGGGCCACTTCGACCACTCTTCAAACGTGGCTCGCAAGGTTTGAATACGCTGCTTATTTTCTTCGCTAAACTTTGGCGAGAGTTGCTCAAGCTCGGCCAGGTCATCTGAAAAATTCTGGCTCACCTGCTGATAGCTCTCACGATATTGCGGATCGCCAAGCGCCAGAAACCCGCGCACATCCGCCAGCATCCGCAACAGATTGGCCTGGGCCCGCGCGGATGTCAGGGCGGTGGGCACACTCACCTCATCCGTCCGATCAATATTCACGGTGGCATTGGTACTGGCATAGTAGTTGAGCCCCACCACTACCAACGTCAACGCAACCAGCACGCCAAAGCCAATGGTGAGCTTGGTTCCAATTTGAAGATTGCGCAACAGTAACGGGCCAGATGCCCTACCCTTGCTCCTATCCGGCGGAGATTCATTCAACATGGTCATAATGGTTTCCGTCTCCAATCTTCAATCTTCCAGACATTTGCGTCCCATGGAGTCAATTCAACCCCCTCTATCGTATTACTTAACCCGGCCGGCACGGCAATATTGACAAGCGGAATAAGCACCACATCCTGAATGATCATATCATTCATGGCCATAAACAAAGCGCGCCGCTTCTCCGGGTCAAGCTCTTCATCTACCTGCGCGGCCAGGTCGTCATACTCCGGGTTGCACCAGCGCTCAACGTTTTCTCCCTGCCACCCATTCGCCTGCGTTGGAATCTCCTCACACGTCCAGAAATGCATATAGGCGCTCGGATCAGGGCTTGAATTGCCATGGTAGAACTCTTGCATATCGGCATGAAACCGATAGGAACCGTTGGGGTTGGTATTACTATTAAAGGTACTGGCATCTACAAACTCTATCCGCACCCGCACCCCAATGTCTTCCAGATTGTCCTGCACAATCTGTTGGGTGCGCTGGCGGACGGTACTGGCCGATGTCAGGTAGACCATTTCCATGCTCACGCCATCCTTATCGCGGATGCCGTCTTCATCACTATCTTGCCACCCCGCTTCATCTAACAATGCCTTGGCCTGCTCCGGGTCAAATATGGCTTTGGTATTGTCCGATTCGTAGAGCGCGGGCGAAACCAGCAAATTGGAGGTTGGCCGCCCCGTGGGCCCATACAAAGCAACAATCGCTTCGCGGTCTATCGCCAGCGATAGGGCCTCGCGCACCTGTTTATCACTCAAGAACGGGTGGGGAAATTCCAGGCTCGAACGTTCGCCATCCGCTGTTTCCTGGTAGGGGTCGGTGCGATTGAGCGCGATACGTTCAACGTCGGGCCCAAATAGAGAAAGCACCCGCCCTTGTTCCGAATCTGCATACTGTTCCAACACCTCGCCGGTCAATTGCAAATTCCAGGCATAATCTATTGTACCATCTCGCAGCACCCTGTCGGCGGCCGAATTGACGCTCCCGCCCCCGTTGACTTCAACGCGGCTGAAAAAGGGCTTATCCTCATCGCGGAAATATTCATTGGGCTCGAAAATAATTTTGTTGGTTTCAATCAATTCATTGCCAAAGAAGAGCACTTCCTGGGGCTTAAACGCTATCATCGTATAGGGCCCGGTGCCCACGGGGTCTATGTTGGCCGGGGCATTGACAATATCGTCGTCCATATAGGGCGCAAAAATGTGCCGGGGCAAAATAGCGCCCTGGATACCCACAAAAGGGCCGGCCCAGTTGGGGGTGGGCGCTTCAAAGACGACCCGCACAGTGTAATCATCTACCACGTCAACCGCTTCGATAGAATCATAGACCGAGGCCGACAGCGCACCGACCGTGGTATCGGTCACATATTCATAGGTAAACTGTACATCATTGGCGGTAAAGGGTTCGCCGTCAGACCAGCGCACATCCTCACGGAGTTGCCAGGTCACAGACAACCCATCTTCGGCAACCCCCCCATTGTCAAGACTGGGTATTTCTGCGGCGAGAAAGGGCACCAGCGTACCATCTTGATCATAGCTGGCCAGTGGTTCATAGGTCATACGGCATACTTCCCACTCGGCGCTATTGGTGGTTAAATGCGGGTTGAGCATAGCGGGAGCTTGCCAGATAAGCATCCGGAGCGTATCACCCGCCCCCCGCCCGGTTGGTACTTCGGTGGGGGTTGGCGATGGGGTTGGGGGAAGGGGAGCGGCAACATCAACA
>DAOTUK010000329.1:0-7855 GCA_034437375.1 Chloroflexaceae bacterium
CCCCACCCTACCAGCAAGCCCCCCCGCCCGGCTGGATGACAGCCACCGACCTGGCCCCCTTCCCTATGCAAGCTGTGACCCGCTCCGGTGCCCTTGCCGGTACCCAGGAGCAAGACTGGTACAAGTTCACCGTAGCAACGCCCGGTACACGAGTGCAGATTAGCCTCAGTGGATTGAGCGCCGACCTTGACATAGCCTTGTACAGCGACCTGAGCCAGCCGGTCGAAGGGGAACATCTCGATAATCTCAACCTGGATCATGTCACCGATATGGGGCGCATTAACGCCATCGGGCGCATTAACGCCATCGGGCGCATTAACGCCATATCAGCCGGTAGCGGCAATGCGGATGAATACATTGAGGCTTTCCTCTGGCACCCTGGCACCTACTACCTGTTTGTGTTGCCTTCGGAGGGGGCGTCGGGCAGTAGCTATACGCTTGAGGCCAGCGCTATCTCCGACCCGGCCCTGACCATGCCGGCCCCGCTACCGCTCACGTACCAATCCACAGGGCAACCCGACGCCGCCGTCGAAACCATCTACCTGACCCATTGGCCCCGCATGCAAGCGCTCTACCCCGGCCAGGATGCGATGATCGGGCGGGTGCAAGATAGTCTCCAAACGCTGGCCGGTACCAGCGGCATTATCCTGGACGTGGGCAACGCGGCACAGGTGCCAGACCAGGCCGCGGCCCAACAGCTCTATAGCGAGATGGACGCCAACGCGGCGAACCCCTTCTATACCAACCGCACGGTAGAATCGCTGCACGGTCTGTTGTGGCAAGCTATCACCCAGGACTACCCCAACGTTCGCTACCTGGTGCTGGTGGGCGGCGACGCTATTCTGCCCTTCTACCGCATGCCCGACGAAACGGTGCTGGCCAACGAAGGCGACTATACCACCATTTCGCGTACGGGTAGCGGCTCGCAGACCCACGGGAGCCTCTCGGCAAACGCTATCCAGACCGACAATTTTTACGCGGTGCAGCAGGGGATGCCCTGGCGCGGGCGGCACCTCTACTTGCCCTCGCTGGCGACCGGGCGACTGGTAGAAAGCCCCGAAGAAATTGCCAGCTATCTGGCCAGCTACCGCCCCGGCGCGCTGGAAATACCGCTGCAACAGGGACAAAATACCGCCTTTGTGAGCGGCTATGACTTTATGATTGATCAGGGGATGGCCGTAGAAGGAACGCTGAGCCAGTTTGGCCTCAACACGATTGCCTTTATTGCAGATGGATGGAGTGCCGACGAGTTGCGGGCTACGTGGCTTGGGTTGCCGCTCGATGGCAACCCCGCGACCAATACCAGCATCACCTACCATTCGCTCAATGGCCATTTCCAACACTGGCTGAACATTGCCGCCGACCTGGAAACGGCTATTGAAGCCAGCGAAATTTACCACGAGCCGCGATCCTTCGACACACCGGGGCTGTTTGACCATGCGCTGCTCTATTCGGTGGGGTGCCATTCGGGCTTTTCTGTGCCCGATAGCGATGTCGTCAATGCCGAATTTGCCATAGACTGGCCCCAGGCCGTCCTGAAGCAATCTGGCAATCTGGTGGGCAATACCGGCTTTGGCTATGGCGATAGCGACCTGATTGGCTATTCTGAGCTTTTGATGTTGTACTATACCGAGGAATTGGGGCGCGATTGGCGCAACGCGGCCCGCGCCTACGCTGGTATGCCGGTGGGCGAGGCGCTGGTACGGGCGAAACGGCGCTACCTGCGCGAGGTTGCCTCCGGCTCGTTCAGCATCTACGACGAGAAGGCTATGCTGGAATCAACGCTGTATGGTCTACCCTTCTTGCACGCCCGTGTGGTCAACCCCATACCCTTCCCGGCCGAAGATCCGCAGCATGGGGATGGGGCCGTGGTACGCGCAATGGGCGAAACGATTGCTGGCGGCTCAGCCGACCGCAGCGGCCACTACGTCCGAACGATTACGCTACGCTTTGCGTATGATACCGCGACGCAACGGCCCTATGGCCAGCTTCCAACGATTACCAGCGCTTCGGTGGAGGATTCGCTTGGGCGGCTCACGGGCCCGATAGAGTCGGAGTCTGCTATGCATGGGGCGCGGCCTGGTTTCCCGGCCTTTGTTTTGCCGCTGACGCCGGGCACGATGCGCGTACAGGGGGTGCGGCTCCGTAGCGCCCAGAGCGAAATGAACGATACCTTTGACCCGGTGGTTACCAAAATCGTGACCGACCACGTGTATCTCCAACAGGAAGCCATGTTCGAACTGGATAACCCGGAGGCGTGGTATCCCGACAATATTTTTGCCTTTAGTAGCTTTACTCCGCCCGGCCAGGCTGTGCCAAATGGCCAGCTTCAGGTGACGCCTTTCAAATATCGCGGCGACGAAGGCGGCGGTATGCTGCGCGTCTTTACCGAAATGACCTTCGATGTGTACTATATTGACCCCGCGCTGCTCTCTGAAGCGGTGCAAAACGATCACCTTGCGCCAAGTATGAGCCTGGTTGAAAAGCACCTTTTGCCAGATGGCAGCACAAAGATGGTGGTGGAGTGTAGCGACAACGTGGGCATGGAGTCGGTTGAGATTCTGGTGGGGCGAGACGAGCGCTGGTGGACAGAATCGTTGATCTATACCGGCGGCAACCGTTGGGAAGGGGAAGTTACCGATGGCCCCTTTATTGTGATGGCGCGTGACCAGGCCAGCAATATCGGGTTTTATACCGGCAAGGGCACGTGGCATGTGGCTGAGACGGGCCCGTAGGGGGGCAATGTTGCCCCCCCAGACGGTGTATTCCTGTGGTACACTGTTTGGAAAGACTGGCAGAGAAATATAAAGCAAAGGAGCAATAGCTTATGCGCTACCGACGCCTGGGCGACGCGGGTATGAAGGTAAGTGTCGTCGCGCTTGGAGGTTGGATAAACTATGGCGAGGGCAAGGTAGAGGAAACAACCGCCCGGCGCGTGGTCGAAACGGCCTATCACCAGGGCGTCAACTTCTTCGACCTGGCCGATATTTATGGCAAAGGTGAGGCCGAAAAGCAAATGGGGGCCATTTTGCAGCAATATCCCCGCCATACGCTGGTGATCTCCACCAAAGTCTTCTGGCCTATGAGCGATGACATCAATGACCGCGGCCTGTCACGTAAACACATTATGGAAAGTATAGACCGCAGTCTGCACCGCCTTGGCACCGATTATGTAGACATCTACTTTTGCCACCGCGCCGACCCCGAAACCCCGCTACTTGAGACGGCCCGCACGATGCACGACCTGATTCAGCAAGGCAAGGTGCTCTACTGGGGCACCTCGGAGTGGCCCGCCACGCGCCTGGTAGAACTGGACGCCATATGCGAACGCCACAACCTGCACAAGCCGCAAGCCGAACAACCGCAATTTTCGATGCTCTATCGCCAGCGGGTTGAGCAGGAGATTTTGCCTGTTACCGCGCCGCGGGGCATTGGTCTGGTGGCATGGTCGCCGCTGGCGATGGGGATGTTGACGGGCAAGTATGACGACGGCATCCCCGATGCAAGCCGCTTTGCCAACGAGCCGTGGGCCCGCGACACCTATATGACCGAAGAGAACGTTGAGATAGTGCGGCGGCTCAAGCCGTTGGCCGCAGAACTGGGTATCTCGCGGGCCCAACTGGCCCTGGCGTGGGTGCTGCACCACGAGGGGGTAAGCAGTGTCATTACCGGCGCGACCCGCGCTTCCCAGGTTGAAAATAATGTTGAGGCGGCCGGGGTGGTACTGTCTGATGAGATGATGGTAGAAATTGCGGCTATTCTTGGCGACGACGAAGACGATCAGCCGGCACAAGCATAATGGGAGCGGTGGTATGAGTTATCATGGAGCAATGGACCCACAGGATGAGCATAATGCCAGATTGCTGGACAATGTGCGCCCCGGCGGGTGGCGCAATCCGACGCCGGCATCGCGCTACAATCTGGTGGTTATTGGGGCCGGTACGGCGGGTATTGTAGCGGCCACGGGGGCCGGCATTCTGGGGGCGCGGGTGGCTATTATCGAGCGGGGGTTACCGGGCGGCGACTGTCTCAATACCGGTTGTGTGCCCTCGAAAAGCCTGATCCGTTCTGCAACGGTGGCGCACACGGTACAGGATGCCGAACGCTATGGGGTACAGGTGTCTGGCTCAGAGGTTAATTTTGCCTCGGTGATGGAACGGGTGCGGTCGGTGCGTGCTACCATCAGCCACCACGACTCGGTGTCCCACTTTCACAAATACAACATTGACCTTTTCTTTGGCGATGCCCAGTTTGTGAGCGCCGACGCGGTGCAAGTAGATGGGCAAACCTTGCGCTTTAAGAAGGCGATTATTGCCACGGGTGCCCGCCCGGCCCACCCGCCGATAGAGGGGCTGGAAGCGGCCGGTTTTCTGACAAACGAGAGCGTTTTCGAACTCACAAAGCGCCCCGACCGTCTGGCGGTCATCGGTGGCGGGCCTATCGGGTGCGAAATGGCCCAGGCCTTCCAACGGCTTGGGAGCGAGGTTATCTTGATTGAGCGGGCCGCCCGCATATTGCCGCGTGACGATAGCGACGCCGCCGACATCGTGCAGCAGATTTTCCTGCGCGAGGGTATGCGTCTGCTCTTCAATACTACGATCACCCAGGTAACAACGCAACAGAAACGCAAGGTTATTCACTACCAGCGCAACGGTGAAACATATAACCTTGAGGTAGACAATATCCTGGTTGCCACCGGCCGCTCTCCCAACGTGGAGGGGCTCAATCTGGACGTTGCGGGGGTGCGCTACGACGACCGTAGCGGCGTGGTGGTCAACGACCTGCTCCAGACCAGCAACAACGATATTTATGCCGCTGGCGATGTGTGCCTGCCCTATAAGTTTACCCACGCGGCCGACGCTTCGGCGCGGGTGGCGTTGCAAAACGCGCTCTTTCTGGGGCGCGAGCGGGCCAGCGCGCTGCTTATTCCCTGGTGTACCTTTACCGACCCGGAGGTAGCCCAGGTGGGACTGCACGAGCACGAGGCCGAGCGGCGCGGCCTGGATGTTGCGACGTTTACGGTAGATATGAGCAGCATTGACCGCGCTATCACCGACGGCAATACGGAAGGGTTTGTCAAAGTGCTGGTGAAGAGCGGCACAGACCAGGTGGTCGGTGCAACAATTGTTGGACACAATGCCGGTGAGCTTATTAGCCATGTGAGCATGGTCATTGCCGGCGGTATCGGGTTGAAGAAGTTGTCTGAGGTGGTCTATCCCTATCCCGTGCTGTCAGAGGCTATTCACAAGATTGCGGATGCGTATAACTTGAACCGTGTGACTGCGCCTGTGAAGGGGCTATCGAGTATGTGGTTAGAGTTGACCGGGTAGTATCAGGGAGGAACGCATGATACTTGTAGTCGGGGCCGGCGCTGCCGGCCTTGCGACGGCCTACCACTTACAACAGCGTGGCTTGCCCTATCAGGTGCTCGAACGGCAGGAGCCGGGCTATTCGTGGGCCAACCACTATGACCGCCTGCGCCTGCACACGCTCAAGCAGGTATCGCACTTGCCGGGGCGGCCCATGCCGGCGGCCTATCCCGACTTCCCGGGTGCCTGGCAGGTACGGGCCTATCTTCAAGACTATGCCGACCATTTCCAACTCAATATTCAATGTGGGGTAGATGTACAACAGGCTACCTGGGATGGGCAGCAGTGGAGCCTGGAAACCAACCAGGGGCGCTATCAGGGGGCGCTGTTGATGGCGGCAACGGGTATCTGGAGTACGCCTTTTCAGCCGGTGCTTGGTGGCGAAGAGCAGTTTGGGGGTACGATTATGCATTCGTACCGCTACCGCAACCCGGAGCCTTTTTCAGGACAGCGCGTACTGGTGGTGGGGGCCGGCAACTCTGGTACTGAAATTGCGGTTGACCTGTGCGAGGCGGGTACCGAAACGGGCATTGCTATTCGCGGCGGGGTGGTCTTTGTACGCTATCCCCGTTCCGCCGACCTGATGCGCTGGACAGAGCGCGTCATGCGTGATATGCCGCGCCCCATCGGGGGGGCGCTGATGGCGATGGCGTACCGCGATTTTAGCCACCTGGGCCTGCCGCTGCCGCCGCCCGGCAAGTTGATGGATACGTACCCGGTGGTGGGGTTTGAATTGCCGGAGGCGGTGGAGGCCGGCAAGGTGACGGTCTACCCGGCGCTGGAGCGTTTTTTGCCTGGCGGGGTGCAGTTTGCCGACGGACAGCAGGCGGCGTTTGATGCGGTGATTATGGCTACCGGTTTTCGCCCCTCGCTGCAATTTGTGGCCCACGAGGTCAACCGCCGCCCGGATGGGCACCTGTGCCTTGATCGCTTTTCGCGCTCGAATAAAAACAAGCGCCTCTTTTGCATTGGATTTACCTACCCGCCCACGGCCGGCTGGTTACAAGTTATTGGTCGGGTAACGCACGACGCGGTGAGCGTGGTGTAGGGGCGCTATAGCCCGTTAATTCAACGTAGCCATAGCCGTACAGGGGCGCGTCCCGGTATGTCCCTGAGAGGCGCACTGCGCCCTCCCAGTAGACGACTGCGGTAGCATATAACTCCTGGTCGCGCAAGAGCGGCTCTATGTCCAGCACAAGCGCTTCCTCTGGCACACTAAGCCGCCAGCCGGAGGGGTAGACAATGCCGGTGTGTGGGCTTTGCCATGTATCCAGCACGGTTATCTGGATGGCGCTGGCGTCCAGGCGGCGGGTAGTGCCATCGGCCAGTACTAGCAAGGCATCGGCTGGCGCTGGCGATGGGGCGGTTCCCTCTGCCAGGCGAATGCGCCATAGCATCAATTCGCGCCCATCATCAAACTGGAGGCTAAACCAGTCCCACCCCAGAGCGCCGGTGTCCAGGGCACTGGTGCCAAATTCATGATCCATCCAACTGAAACCCTGCACGAGGTAGGTAGTATCGCCCACGCGCAGGTGCCCGCTGGTAGCCATACGGGTGAGTGAGTAGTAGTAGGAGGCGTTACCGGGTGCGGCTCCCTTCTGGCTCAGGCCATCGTTGCCCTGGAGCACGGGGGGCTTGCGGCTCTCTAACGTGAGATCAAGGGCGATGGTATCCTGGGCCGCGGAGAGGATCATGGTCATGCCCTGGGGGCCGCTACCGCGGGCCGACCAGTCTTCGAGAAAGACGTGATAGGGTTGGCCCTGGGCACCGGCTAACCCGACCGCATCACGGCTAAAGCGGTCAACGGCATAGAAGCGCTGCGCTTCGACATCGCTTATGGCCAGGTGGGCCATATAGCTATTGCGGGTGGCCCATTCGGAGGCTCGCTGCGGGGGGGCGGGTTGCAGGGCCTGGCGAAAGAAGGTGAGCTGGTATCCAAAGCGCCGTCCGTCGGGGGTGGCCAGGTTGCCGGTGTAGTACCACCACTCGATATGGTATTGCGGGTGGGGCCCATGGTCACGCGGGAAGTGGAAACGGCGCGGGGTTGTGGCCCGCGCAAACCCGGCTGCGGGTTCCTCCCGTAGCGGTTCGACGCCTTGCAGGGTGGCCTGGACAGGGGCCTGGGGTGCGTGAGTACAGGCGGCCAGCAGCAGGATGATGAGCGCGAACGTGAGCGTGGGGAGCGGGCGGAGCAGGCGGAGCGAACACGGGCGGACGGAGCGGACGGAGCGAACACGAGCGGACGGAGCGGACGGAGCGGATGGAGCGGCTCCTCGCCTCCCCGCATCCCCGCTTCTTCGCATCCTCGTTCGCCTCCTCGCCTCACACATCCCCGCCTCCTCACCTCCTCGCCTCCTCGCCTCCCCGCATCCTCGCCTCGCGCCTCCCCGCATCCTCGCCTCGCGCCTCCCCGCATCCTCGCCTCGCGCATCCCCGCTTCTTCGCCTCCCCGCATCCCCGCATCCCCGCATCCCCGCTTCTTCGCC
>DAOTUK010000330.1:0-6988 GCA_034437375.1 Chloroflexaceae bacterium
GGCCGCTCCAACGCCGGCTCCCACTGTCCCCCCCCCATCGCCGCCGTCCCTGCCGTCGCCTCCCCCGCTCCTCTCCCTGGACGAACTGCAAAACCATTGCCCCTACTGTGGCGCACAGGTTTCACCGCACCAGCGTACCTGTTCCCAATGCCATACCAGGTTACTGGAGCGGAGCCCCCCCCATCCCATCCGGTTGCCCGCGCTCTCCTTTCTGGCGGGAATGTGGGGGTTAGCGTGTTCCATCCTGGTCGGTGGAACCGTCGTGAGCGGGAGCAATGGGCCCTGGGCGCTCGGTTTGCTGGTGTTTGGGGTGGTGATGATGGGAGTTACCTATGCGCTGCTCCAACTTCAGCGATGGGCCTATATCACCATAGCCGTCGTCTCCGTACCGCTGTTTTTCCTCTCGCTCCATCTCGATTTCTGGCCCCTTCTGCTTCCCTTTGTCCTGTTGCTACCGCGCAGTTACCGCAACTTTTATGGCAAACGCCGCCGCTTTGTGCCAACCTGGGAAGCGTGTTCTGCCAACCAGCACGCCCATTCCGCCGAGTCCTATAAGCAACGGGGTATGGGGTATATGGCGCTGCAAGAGTGGGCCGCGGCCATACGGCAGGAACCACACAATATGCGCTATCGGTTGGCGCTCGGCACAGCCTATGTCCGGCTCAAGCAGTTTGACCAGGCCCTGGCCGAACTGAAGGCCGTATTGCAGAGCCGCCCGGATGACCCGCAATTGCAAGCCCTTGTGGAAAAGGTAGCATCCTATGCCCAGGAACAGAAAAAATCCTGCTGAGTCGCTTCTCACATCGCCCACGCCATCTATCGTGGCGCTGGTTGCGGGGTCCTGCTGGTCGGGAGCGCTTGGTATGCTCTTGCTCACCGATATGCGTACCCAGACAGATATGGTATCATTGCAACGAGTACTCTTTGTGCTGCTGGTACTGCTGGCCGCGGCCCTTACCTTTGTTCCGGCCCAAAAACGTATGGAGCTACCACGCCTGGCGCAAGAGGGGATTGGTGGTACGGTGCTGCTGTTGTATACGCTGGCCTTCGTGCCCCCGCCCACCGGTTGGCTGTTATCGCTGCCAGATATGCCCGTCTATGTGCTGCTGGTGGTGGCGGTCTTCTTGAGTAGTTCGGCCCTGAATCGGCCCTTTCTCTCCGCGCTGCGGCAGCGCGTTATCAAACAACGGATACGGCGGCTTGATACCCGCGAGGCCCGCCGCCAATCGTATGAGATAGGCCTGGTCGCGGCGGGGGTGGTTGTCCTGGCCGCGTTGCGGGTGCTTACCTGGATCAGCGGATTGTTACTGGTATTGATTATTCTCACGCTCGAATTATTCTTTCTCTCGCGGTTTGAACCAATGGCAAAACTGGAAACGTGAACTGGAAACGTGATGGACAACGATGGCATGACCCACATAACAATTATCGGTATGGGCCTGATTGGTACGTCGTTGGGTCTGGCGCTGCGTGCGGCCAGCGATCATCCCCCGCCCCTGGGGCAGCACACCATCACCGGCTACGATCAGGATAGTGCGGCCGTTGCTACCGCTCGCGGCCGGCTGGCGATAGACCGGCCGGCCCGTACCCTGGAAGCGGCCGTCCAGGGGGCCGACATAGTGGTACTGGCTACCCCGGTTCAGGTGGTACGCTCTTTGCTGGCCACGCTCGGGCCGCTCCTGGCAACGGGTACCGTCGTAACGGATGTGTCCAGCACCAAAGCCCAGGTATGTGCCTGGGCCGCCGAACTGCTCCCCGACGGGGTGCATTTTGTGGGCGGGCACCCGATGGCCGGGCGCGAGCAAGCCGGGCCCGCCGCCGCCGACCCGACCCTGTTTCAAGGAGCCATCTACTGCCTGACCCCCGCCGCCACAACCCCGCCCACTGCGCTTGACCGGGTGGAGGCACTGGTAACGCTGGTTGGTGCAAAGCCGTATTACCTTGACCCCGACGAACATGACGCCTACGTCGCCGCCATCTCCCATCTACCCTTCCTGCTCTCGGCGGCTATGGTCGCCTTGCCCGCGCAGAGCCCCGCCTGGCGCGAAATGGCCGCGCTGGCCGCCAGCGGATTCCGCGATGTTACGCGCCTGGCCTCCGGCGATGTGGTGATGCACCGCGACATTTGTATGACCAACCGCGCCGCGCTAGTGCGCTGGATCAATGATATGATAGCGTTGCTGGCCGAAACCCGCGACCACCTGGAACAGAATCAGGTTGAACCAATTGAACACCTGTTTCAGCACGCCAGAATGGTGCGTGAGGCCTGGCTGACTGAAAAGCCGCACCTGCGCCCCGGCGAAGCTGCGTTCGAGCAGGAGCACCAGACCGAGCGCCCCGGCCTGTTCCGCTTTCGCCGCCCGCCTGAGCGCTCGTAGTGGGCAATCTATTTGACATAGCCTTTGTGCTGGTGATACAATTCACAATTATTGATAGCACGCAACTATGTGGTTAATAACTATTGGTTATGGTTGCGTATTGCCCTGAGTTATGGATCGGGAGGTGGAAGTGGAACGGATAGAGGTACCGCCGGATGTCGTTATTCGCCGGTTGCCGCTGTATGCCCGCAGCCTGCGCTATCTGCTTGATGAAGGCATCACGTCGGTGTCGTCGCAGGAGTTGGGGGTGCGTATCAATATCACAGCGGCCCAGATACGCAAAGATCTTTCCTATTTTGGAGAGTTTGGCAAGCAGGGCATTGGGTATGATGTCGAGAAACTGCTGACACACATAGACCACATTCTGGGGCTAACCCACGAGTGGCCTATGGTGCTGGTCGGTCTGGGCCACCTGGGACAAGCCATTGCCCGCTATGAGGGCTTTCGCAGCAAGGGTACCCGCATTGTGGGGATATTTGACAGCGACCCGCAGAAGGTTGGGCAAGAGGTGGCGGGGTTGCTGGTGTTGCCCGACGAGGAGATAGCGCGGGTGGTGCGCGAGCAGGGGGCCAAGATAGCGATTGTGGCGGTGCCGGCTGTGCGGGCCCAGGAGGTGACAAATAGTCTACTGGATGCGGGCATACGCGCCATCTTGAGTTATGCGCCGGTGGTATTGCAGGTGCCGGAGCATATCTGTGTGCGCTACATTGATCCGGTGGCGGTGCTGCATAGTATGACGTATTACCTTGCGCGGGAAGAGGAGCGGCCGGCTGAGGCGTAGGGTATCATAAAGACTGAACTGTATCGTTATGGCGTCACAAAAGACAAAGACAAAAGGGCTACGATTTACCCATCTCCACCTGGAAAACTGGCGCAATTTTACCCACGTTGCCGTTGACTTGCAACAGCGGGCCTTTCTTATTGGCCCCAATGCGGCGGGAAAGTCCAATCTGCTCGATGTGTTTCGTTTCCTGAGTGATATAGTGTCTGTCGGCGGTGGGTTTCAAGAGGCCGTACGTAAGCGGGGTGGTGTTTCTCGGTTGCGTTCACTGGCCGCCCGCCAGTATCCAGACATTGCGGTGGAGGTACAGATTGGCGACGACCAATCGCGGGCCGCGTGGAGCTATGCCCTGCATTTTGCTCAGGACAACCAGCGCCGCCCCCATATTCGTCGGGAAGTGGTTATGAAGAATAACCAGGTAATCCTGAACCGCCCGAACGAACAGGATGCCGACGACCCGGAGCGTCTGACCCAGACCTACCTTGAACAGGTTAATGATAACAAAGAATTTCGAGAGATTGCCGACTTTTTTCAAACGGTGCGCTATATGCATATCGTGCCACAACTCATCCGGGAACCAGACCGCTCAGTGGGCAAAGTGAATGATCCTTTTGGGGGCGATTTTCTAGAGCGCCTGGCCGCTACGAACGACCACACACAAAAATCACGCCTGCGCCGTATTACCAAGGCCCTGCAAGTAGCCGTGCCGCAGTTGCAGGAACTGGAATTGTGGCGCGACTCCCGCGGAACCCCCCACCTGCGCGGGCGATATGAACACTGGCGGGCGAGGGGCGCATGGCAAAATGAGGATGATTTATCCGATGGTACCCTGCGTTTGCTTGGATTACTCTGGTCACTGTTGGAACGTTCTGGCCCATTGCTGCTTGAGGAACCCGAATTGTCGCTTCACCCGGCGGTTATTCAGTACATCCCGGCGATGTTTGCCCAGGTACGGCCCATTTCGGGCCGGCAGGTACTGGTCAGTACCCACTCGGCAGATGTGCTGCGTGATGAAGGGATTGGCCTGGATGAGGTCTTGCTGCTGCAACCGGGTCAAGAGGGAACCAGGGTCAGTTTAGCAAACGACTTTGCCGAAATTCGCACTCTGGTTGCCAGTGGATTGTCTCTGGCTGAGGCGGTCTTGCAGCGAACGTCCCCCGCGAACACTGAGCAATTAACCCTATTTGGAGAACGGTAGGTATGGCTATATCCTACCCGATGATCTCTGGGGTGGTGGAAGGGGCAACTGATGAGGTGGTACTTCGCGCCCTGATAGCCGCAGCGGGATTAGAAACCAGCGTGGTATATGGCAAAATGGGCAAAGACCAACTCAAGAAAAACCTGGTTGCGTACAATCAAGCAGCACAGTATAATCCCTGGGGAGTACCCCCACCACCCTTATGAAACACCTGTTATCCCAACCAGCGCCGGCCCGCTTGCTCCGTCTTATCCCCCTTGCCATTGTCTGCCTGATAGCCCTTGGCGCGATCATCTGGTTTGACAATACGCTGAACCGCGGCATTACCTACACCCCCGACCCCGCCAGCGAACCTATCACATGGAGCAACCGCCCCCCCTACCCGCATATCGGCGTCAACGTCTTCAACCTGCATCTAGAAACCGACCCCGACGCCGTGACCCGCACGCTACAACTGGCGCACGACATGGGCGCCCGCTACATCCGTATGCAGATGCCGTGGGAGGATATAGAAATTCACGGGTGGGGCGACTTTGAAGACCGCCGCCACATTGAGGTGCAGGGGGTTATCTCGGCGTGGGCCAAGTATGATCGCATTGTCGAAACCGCCAATCGTCTGGGGCTAGAACTGGTGGTACGGATTGACCGCCCGCCCGACTGGGCCCGCGAGCAGGCGCGGCAACATCCCCTCTTTCTGGAAGGATTGGAGCGCGACGGCAACTCTACCGGCCCACCCGACACCTTCAGCGACTATAGCTCTTTTGTCTACGACGTAGTGTCGCGCTATCGTGGGCAGGTACGCTTCTTCCAGCTCTGGAATGAGCCAAACTTGAAGAACGAATGGAACTGGCAGGAGCCAGACCCGATGGAATTCACCCGTCTGTTGCGTCTGGGCTATACGGCCGCCAAGCAAGCCAACCCCGACGCCGTGATCATCTTCCCCAGTCTCTCGCCGGTAGATGGTCTGGACAAACGCGCCCCCATGACCGAGATGGAGTATCTCGACCGGGTATACAAAGCCGGCGGCAAAGACTACTTCGACATTATGTCGGCGCAGGCGTATGGTCTGGGGCAACCGCCCGACGAACACCGCTACGTCCGGCTGCGCCCCTTTGACAACTGGGTCTGGACGCGGCCCCTTGATACGCGCACCGACGTGAGCCGCGTCGTACTGCTGCGCGAGGTGATGGAGCGCAACGGCGACGGCGACAAGGCCATCTGGCTCAGCGAGGTGGGGTGGAACAGCGCCCCGGACACCATCCCCGCAGAGCGGCGCTTTACGTGGGGCCCGCCCGTGAGCGAGCAGCAGAAGGCGGAGTATCTGGTGGGGATGGTAGCGCGGGCACGGCAGGAGTGGCCCTGGGTGGGGGTGATGCACATCTGGGTGCTGCGCTATGGCGGCTATCTTGACCCCGACCCCGCCGACCCGACGCCCTACTTTGCGCTGGTACAACGCGATTGGGAGGTGTTGCCGGCCTATACGCGCCTGAAGGGGTATTTGCAGCAGCCGGCCGCGGCGGGAGTGGGGGTACACCCGTGGGATCACCCGGCCGTCGAGCCGCTACCCGACGGGTGGCGGGTGCGCTTTCGGGGAGAGTATGCGGTGCTGGTGGATGGTCTGGCCGGTGGGTTGGAGCGGGTGACGCTGGATGGGCAGGCGACCACGTTGGATCGCGGCGGTACGGGCAAGGGTGAGCAGACGCTGACGACGCTCCCGCAAGATCGTGACCCGGAGCGCGCGGTACACACGCTTGAGGTGGTGGCGCCGGGTGCCGACCCACCAATGCGCTTTGTGGTGGGCAATAATCCGCCGCTCCCCTGGTTTTGGGAAATAGCCCCCTCGCTGCTCATTGTGGTGCTGTTAATAAGCGGCACGGTGGCGGTGCCGGCCCTGTTCGAGACGATGGAACTTATGGTGCAGTATCTTGACCGGCCACGATGAACGAGACGCACGCCACAACGGGACTGGTCACCCCCGACGTGCTGCCACGGCGCGACTGGCTTATCGTGCTCGGTATGCTGGTCGGGGTGGTCATCTTTTATCGCGGCTCCTACCAACTCCCCGTGAGCGCGGTAGGGTTGGCGCTGTTTAGCGTGCTGGCGCTGTGGCGTCCCCATCTGGCGTTGTTGTTTGTGCCGCTCACCGTGCCGCTCTTCTTTATGCCCAAGGGGTTGTGGGACGCGCGGTTCGGCATTCGTGATGCAGGCATCCGCGTGCCGCTGCATGAGGTGCTGCTGCTGGTGACGGTGGGGGCGGCGGGGGTGCGCTGGCTTATCCGCCGCGTCTCGTCGTTTCCTCATATCCTCGCCTCGTCGCCGCTTCGCCTCTCGTCTGCTCACCTGCTCGCCTCCCTCCGCTCCCATCTCCCGGTGCTGCTCTTTCTGCTGGCGGGTACGCTTGGCGTGCTGGTGGCGCCGCCGGAGGGGCGGGGAGCGGCGCTGCGCGAATGGCGCTGGCTCATTGTGGAGCCGCTGATATTCTCCTGTCTCGTTCGGCGGGCGTCTGCGGCGCTGCGCGTGCTGCTGGTGGCGGCGCTGGTGCTAGGGGGGGCGCTGGTGGGGGCGGTGGGGTTGTTGCAGTTTGTGGGGCTGAACCTGGCCCCGCTGATTGGCGACAAGGTGGGGTTTAGC
>DAOTUK010000331.1:0-10884 GCA_034437375.1 Chloroflexaceae bacterium
CTGGCCCTGGCCCGCCAGGCCGCCCAGGAAGGCGTGGCTATGAGCACCATCGGGCTTGGTAGCGATTTTCACACCAATTTGTTGACCCGGATAGCCGACGTGAGCGGGGGCCGAGCGCTCTTTTTGCGCCACGCCGAAGAAGTACCACGCGCCATTGCACGAGAACTAGAATTGGCGCGGGATGTTGTGGCACGCGGGGTACGGGTCGGATTGCGCTTGAGCCAGGGCGTCACACTGCGGCGGGCCACCCGCATCAACCCGTGGTTGGCCACCTTGCCCGTTGCGCAACACGCGCAGCAGGAGGATACCGTGTTGCTTGGCGACCTGGAACAGGGCCGCCCGGTACGGGTGCTGTTTGAACTGGTAGTACCACCCGTGGCGGGGGGCAATCAATCGGTGCTGCGCTTGCGGCGACTGGCGCGGGTTACCCTCTCGTGCAAAACGCCGGGGATTACCTTTCACACTCCCACCGCAGAGTATGCCGGACACGATGGCACATACGACCTGGTGGCGGCCTATGGGAATGAGCCAGAGCCTATGACACCGGCGCTGGTAGACGCATGTGCGCGAGCCAACGCTGTCCATCTGCAACAAGAGGCCCTGGCCGCGGCGGCCCAGGGCGATCATACGCGGGCAGCGGCCCTCTTACGCCGCGTGGCCGCACGTATGGGCGAGCTTGGAGCCCCCGACCTGGCCGCGGCCGTGCTGCGCGAGGCCGCAGCAGTGGAACACACCGGCCAGACCAGCCGGTTGGGCGAAAAAGAGCTTATCTACGCCACGCGCCGGTTGGGCGAAGGATGAGCGCTGCCAAACCGCTGAGCGCCTCCCCCGCCGCCCCTCTCACAGCGCCGCTTCCTGGCCCGTTTGCGCCGCAGAACGGCGCTCGCCAAACCAGGCCCACAGGCCCAACGCCAGCGCAATAATGATCAGGATGGGAATAAGAAAGAACGTATCATGCAACCCGGCCACCTGCGCCGTGGGCGGGGCCGTCGTTGCGCCCCCCTCCAACCGCTGCCCCACGTGATCAAAGACGCGACTGGCCCATAGCGCCCCGATAAGCGCCGTCCCAACCGTTTGCCCCAACACCCGCGAGATAGCCAGCAACCCCGACGCCACCCCCAATTGCGTCCGCGGAGCCGCCCCCATAATAGCGCTATTGTTGGGCGATTGGAAGATACCCATACCGGCCCCAATCGGCATAAACAACAGGATGTAGAGCCAGGCCGTAGTATGCGCGTCCAGCATCGTCAGACCATAGTAGCCCACCACCAGCACGGCCAGGCCAATAACCGTAATGGGGCGCGTGCCAAAACGGTCTGAGAGCACGCCGGAGATGGGCGACGTAATGCCAAGCATAATCGGCACCACGGCCATCAGCAAGCCAACCTGCTGTTGCTCGTAGTTCAGGATATTTTCCAGATAGAAGGGCATCAAATAGGTGGTACCGGCAATCAGGATGAACGTTATCAACGCCGTGGTGAGATTGATCGAGAGGGTCTGGTTTCGGAAGAGGCGCAAATCAACCATGGGTTGGCTGGTACGCAATTCAATCCCAATGAAGATGCCCAGAAAGACAAACCAGACCACCAGCAACACCAGCACAGCCGGAGCCGTAAAGCCGATTTTTTGCCCGATGGTGAGCGCCAACAGCAGCGATATGAGGCTCACAAAGAGGGTTATCGCGCCGGGAAAGTCGAAGCGTTGCCCGCCGGGCGGCTTGAGGTGGGGCAAAAACTTGAGCGACATAAAGAAGCCGACAATGCCAACGGGAATATTGACAAAGAAAATCCAGTGCCAGGAGAGCGCATCCATCAGGATGCCGCCAATAACGGGGCCCACCACAATACCCACGGAGACGACCGAGCCAATAATGCCCAGGGCCTTGCCGCGCTCCTGCGGCGGGAACGACTCGGTAATGATAGCGGCCCCCAATCCCATCGTCATCGCCGCCCCGACGGCCTGAAGCACGCGAAAGGCGATAAGCCAGGAAATGGTGGGAGCAAGGCCACACAGCGCGGAGCCAACCGTAAACACGACCACTCCGCTGGTGTAAATCGGTTTTTTGCCGATCATGTCGGCCAGACGGCCCACGCTCAGCAACAGCGTTGTGACCGTGAGCAGATAGGCCAGGACAACCCACTGCACCGTTGCAAAATCGGTCTGTAATTGTTTTTCTAGCGTCGGTTGGGCAACAATAACGATACTACCATCTATTGTTGCCAGAAAGACCCCCATTGCCACCGCGGCCATTGCATACCACTTGCGGCTATAGTCAATGGGTTGGTCATGCATGAACGGCCCTCAACTGCGTGATAGAGTCCATGGCTTTCTTTGCGGCGCTCTGTCCCTGTCGGATACAATCGGGCACACCCACCCCGTCATAGGCGCTACCGGTAATGAAGAGGCCGCAGTGCTGTTCGCAGCGGGCCTGCATAGCGCGCACCCGCTCGATGTGCCCCACGTCATATTGCGGGTTGGCTTTTGTCCAGCGGAAAATGCGCGTAAGCACCGGGGTAGCCTGCAAGCCCATAATTGAACGCAACTCGCCCCGCACCATATCCAGCAATTCATCGTCGGGTTTCTCGGCGAGATCCTCGCGGCCCGGCCCACCAATGAAGCAGCGCAGCAACAGTTTATCGTCGGCGGTGCGGTAGTTAAACTTGGTTGACGACCACGTACAGCCGCTAATCTGGCGGTTTTCCTTGCGCGGTATCACAAAGCCAAAGCCGTCGAAGGGTTGCCCGACATCCTTCAGGTTGAAGCCAAGCGACGCGGTAGCGGTTGTCACATAGCGGATGCTCTGGAGCGAGCCAGACAGCACGGAGTCTATCTCTCCAAGCAGACGGGCCGAAACGTAGGCCGGGGTAGCCATAATCACCGCGTCGCCTTCGAAGCTATCGCCATCGGCGGTATGCACGCGGTAGCGCGGTTCGTCGCTATCGGGGGGGCTACACCGTTCCAGAGACACGGCTTGCTTGCCCAGATGTACCGTGGTGCCGGGCCCCTCTGCCAGCGCCGCGCCAAGCGCCTCGATCATCTGGCCCAACCCGCCCTTGAGCGACATAAACATGGGCAGAGGCCCCTCATGGTACAGGCCCTTGGCCTTGCTTTTCGGCGGGGTAGCTTTTGCCGCGCGGGCCGCCGGCCCCGTTAGCGGTACGCCAACCAGACCGGTGACGGCTCGCAACCCGCCAACCATCAGGCGCTCAACGGTGGGGGAGGGGTGGATCATCCCACCCGCGCCGTTGCCGCTCTTGCCACCCTTGCCGTTGGAAGCGGCCGAGGTCTTCTTGCGGGCAATCATGGCGCGTATCAAGCTGCCATACTTGCGCTCCATTTCGCGGAAGAGTGGGAAGGAGGCCAGGAGGCTCTGGTATTCGGGGTCGGAGATGTGGATACCGGACATCAACGGCTCAGCTATCTTGTCCATTGCCTCGCTCCCCAGACGCCGGCGCACAAAACTGCCTACCGTTTCGTCGCTCTCGTCGCGGCGTGGCGGAATGAACATATCCATGCCCATACGAATTTTGCCGGGCCACGAGATAAGCCGCGTGGTGAGGAAGGGCACCATGCGCGTGGGAATAATCAGCATCACGCCGTCGGGCAGGGGGGTGAGTTTACCCTTGTTCAGGACAAACGTTTTGCGGCGGTCATCGTTGGTACCCATCAGCGCATCGCTCAACCCCAGGTTGCGGCACAGCTCGATACCCCACGGTTTGCGACTCAGAAAGCAATCGGGCCCACCATCAATCGTAAACCCATCTACCCGTTCAGTTTTTATCTTGCCACCGATGCGGTTGTCGCTTTCTAACAGCGTAAAGGTGATCGGTTGATCGGAGTTGCGGGCCTCCTGTTGAATCTGGTATGCGGCGGCAAGGCCGGTAATACCTCCACCAATAATAAGAACATTTTTCATAGAGCCATCCAATGCAATTTCAGCAGGCGATCATCCGTTTTCATGACAGGCAATAGCCTGTTTGACAATATCAGCCAGGGCGGCAATGAAGAGCGGCGAGGTGTTCAACGAATCGGTACGTTTGAAGTCAACGCCATATTCGCGGGCCAGGTGGGCACATTCAATATCCAGGTCGTAGAGGATTTCCACATGGTCAACCAGAAAACCGATGGGGATAACCAGTTGTTGTTTGTGGCCCGCCTCCGCCTGTTGCACCATAACCTCTTCGAGCGGCGGCCCAAGCCAGACAACCTGTTTGGCTCCGGCGCTCTGGTAGCAGAAGTGCCAGCGCTCCGCGAGGGGCGGGGTACTTTTTGCGCCCATCTCCAGGCGGTCTACAATCAGTTGGGCCGTCTCGCGCAGGTGCGCCTCGTAGGGGTCGCCCTGTTCGACAATAGCCGCGGGCAGGCTGTGGGCTGTGAAGATAAGCTGCACATTATTGCGCGTCTCTTCGGGGAAGCGTTGGAGCGCGGCGCGGGCCTTTTCGGCAACCGCTTCAATGTAGAACGGGTGCTGGTGCCAGTGTTCTATGGCTATGACATTCCAGTTTGCGGCGGTATTCTCCACCGCTTCAAAGAACTTTTCGTAATAGGCCCCGACGGTCATTTTCGAATAGTAAGGGGTCATACAAATGGTGACGACGTTTTTGACCCCTTGCTGCACCATATCGGCGACGACATCGCGGATATAGGGCGTCCAGTGGCGCATACCGACATAGACGCGGTACTGGTGCTGGTTGGGAGGGAGGGGGCTTTCGCCCTCGTCGGGGGTGTTGAGCAGCTTTTCCAACGCTTCGGCCTGGTCGCAGGTTATTTCGAGCAGGGGCGACTTGCCGCCAATGAGGGCGTAGCGTTCGCGTATCTCTTCGATGAGTTCGGGCGGGGTTTGCCGCCCACCGCGTATGTCCAGCAAGAAGGGTTCTATGTCATCAAGCGAGTCTGGGCCACCATAGGAGAGGATGAGTACAGCATACTGGGCGTCGGCCGGTATAGCCGCTTCGCCGGGCATTCGCATATGGCATGAAATCATGCAGTTATTCCCTTCATGGGTGATAGAGCCTTACTACTGTATAGGGGAGATTATATCATAGAATAGCAAGCGCAAAACATGCAGAGAACGCACCACCACATACGCAGCCTGGTGATGCGTTCCGGTTATTCTGGCAATCGCGCTACGATGGGGTGCGTTGTTGCCCTTTATCCGCCTGTGGTAAATCCAGTGCTGGCGTCATTGTTGGGGATAATCCGTGTGGTGGGTGTGGTTGGCGTGGTCGGCGTGGTCGGCGTAGTCGGCGTGGTCGGCGTGGTGGCTTTGGGGGGCGTGATGGGAAGAGTAAGTACCGTCTGGTTTGTGAAGAGGGGTTCCGGTTCCTCGTCTGCGTCGGGTGTGGCGGTATCGGTCACGATAGTGGTTTCCCGCACTGGTGGGGAGGTGGTTGGTACGGTTGACTCTTCTGGCGTCTCCATTGTCGCTTCTGCCTCCTCCTCCGCTGCGGCTACCAGTTCCCACCGCATATCGTCAAACCAGATAACGCGCCCGGCATCACCGGCGACATCGTTCAGGGAAACAAACCCTGCTTTACCCGCAGCAAAGGGAAATTCGCCAAGCAATACCCACGCCGATTCCTCCGCTTGATTGACTACCACCGTTTCGGAGCCGTCGCGGTGGTTGACGGTGTAGCGGGCGGCGGTGGTGGAGGGCGCATCCTCGCGGGGGGTGGGGCACATGGGAATATGGGCATATACCTTGTAGCGCCCTTCGGTGGGCAGGTCGGGTTGCCAACGGGCTGCATTTTCCTGTTTTGCGGCGCTGGTCGTCGTCTTCGTCCATTGGGCGTGCTGGCCCTCGCCACAGCCGCCAATGGTGTGATACCAGCGCACGGCGGCCGTCGCCTGAAAGGACTCACCGTAGTGCTTGCTCTCGCTCACCCGTACGGTATCGCCCTGGCGTTCCTGGACAACGGGGCTTTTCAACGGGTCGCGCCCAAGCCAGAGGAACGTCACTTCCACTTCGCCCTGGTCGCCGGCAATACCCAGATTCCACCATACCCCGTCGCCAACATCTATAGCTGTCGGGAAGCGGACATAGCCCTTGCCGGACCGCCCGCCGTTATAGCCCTGGTAATAGGCCGCGTGATCCTGGGGCCAACCCTGTGGCAGGTTAAAATGGCGCTCCTGTTGCACATCCCAGTAGTTGTCGCGGCTATTCCACGGGCCCACATCTTTTACCGTGGCGATTTCGCTACGGCCGCGGTAGGTAATGCGTACCTGGTATTCGTTGCCGTTGCGCGTGCTGAGCGCGCTCCACGAGGGCAGCGAGACAAAGCGGTCACGCGGGGTAATAATATGGCCGTTGGCTGTGCGGCCGCCAACCATTCCCTGGCGTGTGGCCCGCAGCGTAAAGGTAGGGGCTACGGGTTCATCGTTGCTGCGCAAGGACTGGTAGCGGGCGGGGGGGGCGAGTGGCTGTATCTGTACCGCTTGCAGCGTCGGAGTGTTGCTGGCGCTGCCAAACATTCTGACGCGATATTGGATAAAGCGTACGACGCGCGCGAGCGTCACCGGTTGCCCATTGGCCACATCCGTTGTCCACGCCGTCCAGCGGGTGCCGTCGGCGCTGCCGCGCAGGTCAATCTGCACGGTGCTGCCGGCCGGCGTATTGGCCTGGTAGGCAAGGGTAAAACGGGCGGTCGGGGTGTCCAGCGCGGACTCAGCGGAGAGGTAGTAGCCGTAGCGCTCGTAGTGTTCAGATTCAATCGGGGCGGTGGGAGCGTCGGGGCGAAGTTGTAGCGTTCCTTGTTCCGTGAGTTGCACCCCATCGTGCTCGTTGCTGGTGGAAAAGGGGAGCGATACCATACTATGCGGCTGCGGTGCAGCAATGCTGCTCAGCGGGGCAGCCGCAAACATCAGCAAGAGTATCACCAGCATCATTAAGATTTGTCGCCATGGACGAAACAGGCCCACACCACTATACGTGGATCTCACCATGGAGAACCTCCTTCACAGTGTTCTACAATACACGGTAGCGGTCTCGATACATCAGGGTATCCAGACTTTCATTGGTGCAATCCTCAAACGACCCCTGGTTGTTGTACGGCCAGAGCCGTGGCGATGCTTGTTTGCTCTGGGGTGTTCGCCGGCTCTGCAATGCGCTCAAGGATTACCGCGCGGCATTATACCACACATCTGACATGGACATGACAGGAAGCTGAAAGAAAGCTGATAAATTCCTGACGTGCTTATCACGTTGTCCACAAGGCGGGCATTATACCATACTTTTGGAAAATGCAAACCGGGGGAGGCGGCATAGCCCCCCCCGCCCCCGCTACTTCGGCCCCAACCGCTCACTGCTATAGAGACTCTCGTACGTTACCTGCTCCTCCTCCTGCTCTGCGGAATCATCGCCCGCCAGGCCCTCCTCATCACCTGGCCGAATAAGAATGCCCCCCTCCACCAGTTCAACCCGCGCGCGCCGTCGAATACCCGCCAGCGCCCGCTGCTCACCCGGCAACTGCAACCGCCCGGCCCTATCGAGCACCACCAACTCCTCAAACGAACGCGGTATCGCCGCCGACTCCTGCTGCGCGGCCCCGCTCTCACCATCAGCCACCTGCACTATCTCTGTACTGGTGCGCCCATCTCGAATAGCCACCACCCGATCCGCCTGCTCAGCCACGCGGGGGTCATGCGTCACCATCACAATCGTCAAGTTATAACGTTCGCGCACATCGCGCAGTAGTGCTAGAATACGCTGCGCCGTGGGCCAGTCCACCTCCCCCGTCGGCTCATCCCCCAACAACAGCGCCGGGCGATTGGCCAGCGCACACGCAATCGCAACCCGCTGCTGTTGTCCCCCCGAAAGACGCGGCGGCTTCTGGTGGACATAGGGGCCCATCCCCACCGCATCCAACAACGCATCGGCGCGGGCACGGTCATTCCGCCCCCCACCGCCCGCCAGTTTCATCAACAGCACCACATTCTCGCGGGCGCTCAAATAGGGCAGCAAGTTGCGCGTCGTCTGCTGCCAGACAAAGCCCACCTGTTCGCGGCGATAGGCTGTCAACTCGCGCTGGCTGAGCTTGAGCAAGTTTTGCCCATGCACCATCAGATGCCCGGCCGTGGGGCGGTCGAGCCCCCCAAGCGCGGCCATAAGCGTAGATTTGCCAGAACCAGAGGGCCCCACCAGGGCCAGCATCTCCCCCCGCGCCACCTCTAGATCCAACCCCTGCAACGCAACAATTTCCAGATCGGCCACCTTGAAAATTTTGACCAATCCAGCACACGAAATAACATGATCGGAGGTATCAGCCATCGCCATCTCCATTGCGCACCCTACACCGTACCACGCCCCCATTGTAGCATGGCCGCCCCGCCGCTCGCCCTGCCTCCCCCCCCACAAAACTTGCACTTTTTCAAACAGTGTGCTATACTACCGTCCAGGTATGCGGGAGTAGCTCAGTTGGTAGAGCGACACCTTGCCAAGGTGTAGGTCGCGGGTTCGAATCCCGTCTCCCGCTCCATTTTATTCTCACCATCTCCCGTCCCCTTCCCCCTCCATACCGCACCTTATGGTACAATACGCGCTATGACCGAAGAAACAATACGCTTGATAGATACCCATACCCACCTGCACTGCCCCCACTTCAACGACGACCGCGACCACGTGCTGCACAACGCTGCCGCCGCAGGCGTTGCCCGCATGGTTGAAATAGGCTACGACCTCCCCTCCAGTCGCGCCGCTCTAGCCCTGGCCGAACAACACCCCCACCTGTACGCCGTCGTCGGCATACAACCCAACCATGTCCACGAATCCCCATCCGACTGGAAAGCCCAGGTAACCGACCTGGCCGCCCACCCCAAAGCCGTCGCCATTGGCGAAATCGGACTGGACTACCACTGGAACTACGCCCCGCACGACATGCAAGCCGACTTCTTTATCCAACAACTAGCCCTGGCCCGCCACCTGAACAAACCCGTCGTCATCCATAGCCGCGACGCCGCCGACGACACCGTACAACTCTTGCGCCACCACGCCAGCGGCCAGCCGGGCATTATGCACTCCTTTTCGGGCGGGTGGCAGTATGCCGCCGCCTGTCTGGACATAGGCTTCCTGCTCTCCTTTTCCGGGCCCGTCACCTTTGCCAAAGCCACAGACCTGCACACCGTCGCACAGCGAGCCCCGCTTGACCATATCCTTACCGAAACCGACTGCCCCTACCTCTCGCCACACCCCTACCGCGGCAAACGCAACGAACCTGCCCGCGTACGTCTGGTCGCCGAACGCCTGACCACCCTGCGAAACATCCCGCTCGAATCGCTGGCCGAAGCCGTATGGGCAAACGCCACGCGCATCTTCGGGTGGTAACAAATCTGGGGGAACTCCAGGCACAACCCAGGCGCAACATTCCACACCATTTTGCCGTCCCATGAAGCGAATGGAAACAATACAACCATACATACCGCTCTGGATGTGTGAGTGAGGAAGTAAAGACCTATGAACACCATAACCCAACGACTGATGCGGAGTCGGCGAGACAAATTTATCGGAGGCGTCGCGGGCGGTATTAGCCACTATCTAGCCATTGACCCGCTCATCACCCGACTGGTGCTAGTATTGCTCATCTTTAGCGGCGGCATAGCCATACCAATCTATCTGCTGCTATGGGTTATTATGCCCATGGAGCCAGAACAGCAAGCCGGTATGCCCGCCGAACCAGACGAACCACCCTCGCCAATGCAACGAAACCGCGTTCTGGGCACCGTGCTGGTTATCGTGGGCGCCTTCGTCTTTATCAGCTATGCTATGCCCTGGATATACCCGTACGTCATTCCCGCCCTATTGATAAGCGCCGGCGTGCTGTTAATACGTCGTTCGCGCCAGCAAGCGTAATACCAACCGACAGGTGCTGCGTGTAACGAAGCAATACCAGACCAATACACGCCACGCCGGAGCAACCATCCACCACCCCTGCACTACCAGCAACCCTCCTGGCGACCACCACGCACGACCGGCTTTATATACAACGAAGAGACGCCCCCCCTGCGGGCGTCTCTTCATTTCTCACAACCGGCGGATTTGGGCAACATGACTCTAGGAAAGTTTACAAAAATTGCCGGGGCGCAAATCGTGCAGAATATCCTGACCCTGGGCCACCTCGCGTAGCCGCGACGGATTCAGCAACGTAATACCCGAACGATCCATATCAAGCAGATGGGCCGCCCGAAACTGGTTCATAATCCTGGTCACAGTTTCGCGGTACGAATTGGTCATATCTGCAAGCTGCTGGTGGGTGCGGCGGGGCAAGCGCGTTTGCTGCTCGTTCGATCTACCAGCCATATCGAGCAACACCGACGCAAGCCGGGCTGATACCGACTTGAAGGCGACTTCATCAAGCCGCCGGCTAGTCGCCTGCATATAATGCCCCAGAATGTCTATTAAGACCATACCAAGTTCCGGGTGTTCACGCAATATGGTAAAAATACGTTCGCGTGGTACGGCCAGGGCGCGGGTGGCCCGCACAGTTTCGGCGAAGGTGTCATAGTCCTGGTGACCGGCCAGAACGCTATGGCCAAACACATGCCCCTTTTCGACAACTTGTAAGGTAAAAACCCGCCCATCAGCCGAAATCAGGTAGACATTCACTTGACCTGAACAGAGCAAATAAAGCGAGTGCGCTGGCTCGTTGGGGGTATATATCAAGCTATGACGCGGAAACGAAAGCAGTTTCCCGTGTTGTTCGAGCTGTTCCCAGAGCAAGCGTTGCTGTCCCAACATGACTTGCCGGTAGGCCATTAGTTTTTCTCCTCTCCAGACCATCCATACACACTGGCAAGTTTGAGACGAAAAGACCTTCGTGGGTGTCCCCACTTTTAATACCTGTTTCTATTGTAACACAAACAGCCCCCCGACTGCATGTAAAAATTTCGTAT
>DAOTUK010000332.1:0-15573 GCA_034437375.1 Chloroflexaceae bacterium
CACCCCCACCGCCAGCACCACCCCACGCATCGCCGGCCTGCACCCGAAGAGCGGTCGCCACATTGCGGCCTGGCTCCCCCCCTCGCTGAGCGGCGGCGCCCGTGCCTCGTTTGATGTCAACAAAGACATCTTCGACGAAATAAGCCCCTTCTGGTATTCGACCGACGAGAACGGCCAGCTTTATGGCAACCGCAACGATGAACTGGTTATCCTGGCCCACGAAAACAACATCCTCGTGCTACCAAGCATTCACAACGTTGGCAACTACGACATTGTGGTCAACATCCTGGCCGACCCGCAGTTGCGTTCGCACCATATCCAGAACATTCTCAACGAAGTACTATCGCGCAACTACGACGGCATAGACATAGACTACGAAAGCCTGGATGTCTCTATGCGCGAACCCTTCTCCGCCTTCATCATTGAACTGGCCGACGTACTGCACGCGCACGGCAAGCTCCTCTCGGTGGCTGTCCACGCCAAGGACAGCGACTATGGCGGCCTGGGTGGCTTTCAAGATTGGGCCATCATTGGCCAGCACGCCGACCGCCTGCGCATTATGACCTACGACTACCACTGGCGCGGCGGGAGCCCCGGCCCCGTGGCCCCGCTCTACTGGGTGCAACCGGTAGCCGAATATGCCGTAACCGTGGTAGACCCGGCCAAGGTCTTTCTGGGTATTCCCTTCTACGGCTACGACTGGCCGCCGCAGGGCAACGCCCGCGGTTTGCCGTGGGGCGATATTGAAGACCTTATTGATGAGCAAGACCTGACCGTCAACCTGATGCAACGCAATAGCGAGGGCCAGGTAGACGAAAGCTGGTTTCGCTACCAGTCGGACGAGGGTATGCGCGAAGTCTGGTTTATGACCGACAGCGGGCTAGAATCAAAACTTGACCTGGTGCAAAGCATGGATCTGGCCGGTATCGCCATCTGGCAAATTGGCTATGAGAAACCGGAATACTGGGAGGTGATTCGTGATAAACTGGTACAAGATCCTGTACTTATCCAGCGGGCGATTAACCCGCTGCTGCCGGAGCATTGATTATGACTACATCAAAGCTCTCACGATTGGGGCACTCTATTAAACCGCAAGAATCAGACGGACAAGTGATAAAATCTGATGTTGCCGAGGCCCACCGGCTCTACCAGCGCGGCGTGGCCGCGGCGCGTGGTGGCCAGAAGCGCGTGGCGGCCGGGTTGCTTACCCGCTCGCTCCAACACAACCCCAACAACGAGGGGGCCTGGCTCTGGCTCAGCGGCGTGATAGACGACCCCCACCAGCAAGCCTTCTGTTTGAACTCGGTGCTCAAGCTCAACCCCAACAACGAACGGGCCCAGAAGGGGCTCCGCTGGCTCGAAGAGCGCCAACTACTCCAGGGCACGCCCCAACCCGCCCCCCTGATGGACATAGAGGTCGGCGACGCGGCAACCGCCCCGGCCCAAACACCCTCCCGCAAGCACGACGATTCGTGGTGGTTCAACTGGCGCCAGTTGCAACGCGATATGAGCCGCGTCAATATGCTCATCTGGAGCATTCCCCTTATCCTGCTCTTTCTCGCGCTGATTATCTACAATACCTTCTCCCTCTCCCTCTCCCAGACCACCCCCCCCCCCGTTATACCTACGCCCCCCTCGCAATCCACCGTGGCGATGGTCGCTCCTATGCCCACAGTGTTGGCCGCGCCGGCCCTGCCGCCCACGGCAACGCCGGAGCCTATCCTGATGAACGAACTGGCCCCCATGCGCCGCAGCAAAACGATTGCCTACCTGAACGAACTGGGGCCCCTCCGCGCCGACCTGCAAAGCGCCGTAGAACGCTACCGCGCAGCTACGGGCAAGCCCGGCAGTAGCGCCGTCAACCACGCCACCGCCGCGCAAAACTTGCGTACCAGCGTGCAACAGGCCTACACCACCATGCAGGAGATGGAGCCGCCGCCAGAGCTCGAACAGGCCCACCAGGACTATCTCAAAGGGTTGGAACTGGAACTAGAGGCTATTGACGCGATGGAAGATTTTTACAGTAGCTACAAGAGCAAATTGGCCAACCTGGCCGCGCTGCGCTTCCAGGATGCCAACGCCCACTTTGCCCGCGCCCGCACCGTCTTTGAAACCCATCTGCAATACATTGGCACGACTAGCACGGTATCGGTACATACCGTACGGTAGCCGGCGCGAAGGGGGGGAGATGACCGAAAAAACCATACCCGTTTATCTACCGGAGTCTACCGTTCGCAAGCTCCAAAAGGCAGCGGAAGTCACCTATCGCTCAGTGGATGACATCCTGTTGAGTACCATTAACGCGGCCCTTGCCGCGCCACCCAATCTCCCGCCCGATCTTGCGGACGAACTGTCCGCCATGCATCTGTTGAGCGACGAGGCGCTACGGGAGGCCCTGCCCCCCACCCTCTCACCAGACGATCAACACCGGTTACAACACCTGAATCATATTGGCAGCGAACAAACGCTCACTGCCACCGAAGCGACCGAACAGGCCACCCTGCTATACGCCTATCACCGGAGCATCCTTCGGCGAGCCCAGGCTATGGCCATCCTGTCCCAACGCGGCCACGCAGTACACCATTTGCTCGACATTCAGGAAGCACCATCCAGTGACTAGCTTGCGCAATTTGGTACGAGAGCGCGCCAGCTATCGCTGTGAATATTGCCAGACATCGGAAACGCTACCATGGACACACCGCATACCAGGTGCGGCACATACATCTATACCACGGAGCCTCGCCGCACGCCTCACCCGTCACCAGCATGCCCCCCCGCCTGCTGTGTCACCTGCAAGAAAATATCCTCCAGATCGCCCACCTGCCCCGCAAAGTGCGTCACACCCACCCCCGCGGTCACCAGACGCGCCAGCAAGTCGCGCACCTCGGTATCATCCCCCTGGAAATCTATGGAGAGACGCGGCGGCACAGCGTCGCTAACCACTCGCACCCCAAGCACGCCCGGCACCCCCTGCGCCAACTCGGCCGCGGCCGCAAGCTCGCCCAACACGTGTACCTCGAAGATCCGATGCGCATGCAACGAGTTGAGAATCGTCTGCACATTGTCCGACGCCAACAATGTCCCATTGTCAATAATGCCGATATGGGTACAGACCTCGGCTAGTTCTGTGAGAATGTGCGAGCTAATCATAATCGTCTTATCCATCGCCCGCAATTCCTTCAACAACTCGCGCAGCTCGACCCGCGCACGGGGGTCAAGCCCGCTGGCCGGCTCATCCAGAATAAGCAGCGGGGGGTTGTGGGCCATCGTCCGCGCCAGGCTCAGCCGTTGCTTCATCCCCCGCGACAAACCCATCACATAGGCATCGCGCTTGTGGTTGAGCCCCACCAGATCCAGCAATTCATCAATCAGCGATGGGCGGCGGCGAGCATCCACGCCATACGTCGCCGCAAAGAAGTCGAGATACTCCCACGCCTTCATATTGTCGTAGACCCCAAAGAAGTCGGGCATAAACCCGACTGAGCGCCGTACGGCCGCCACCTCGCGTGTGACCGAGTGCCCGGCGACCCACGCTTCCCCCGCGCTTGGCAGCAACAGCGTGGTCAGAATACGCATGGTAGTGGTCTTGCCGGCCCCATTGGGCCCGATAAAGCCGTAAATAGCGCCCTGGGGAATGGTCAGGTTGAGCCGTTCAAGCGCCATGGTCTTGCCGTAGCTCCGCGACAAGTCCCTGGTTTCAACAATAATACCATCCATACCTGCATCAGCCATCATCCATCATCCATTAGCCATCATCCATTAGCCATCAGCCATTAGCCATTAGCCATTAGCCATTAGCCATTAGCCATCATCCATTAGCCATCATCCATTAGCCATTAGCCATCATCCATTAGCCATCATCCATCAGCCAGGCGAATCATATGCAGCACTTGCCCCTGGTGCTTGATCGTCGCGCCTTCAACCTCTACATCAACCAGCACTGAATCGTCCCACCCAAGCACATAGACCCCATGCCGATCTACCATCCCCTCATCTTCAAAGCCCTGGGGCAGGGGCAGGGTAAAATCTCGCTTGTTATAGCCAAATAATGATGAAATAACCTCGGCACGGTTGAACAAGTCGTCTTCCGTATCCATTGGCACCGCGACAGGAAACGCAATGTCTCGCGGTTCAATCTGGACAGCCAGGGTTTGCCCCGGCGCTATCGTTCCAATCTGTTGCATATCGCTACCATGCACAACGATGGCATCGTGCAGGGTTGTATTGCTGGTATTGATAATTTCGCCCTGTACCCGGCCAAACGTACGTTCAAGCGTGCTTTGCAGCGTGGGCGCCTGGGCTATCGTCTGATCCACCACGAAGGTACGCAGGGACGATACATCTATCAACACATCCGGTAATTCGGTGGCGCTATCGTTCCACAAAACCGGCAATTCCCTGGACGAACTATCAAAACGCCGCACCCCGCGCACCAGCGGTGCCCCCGGAAAGCGCAGCGTATACTCGCGGCGACGCGGCGAAAATACCCCCACATAGCCGGTAACCTGGGCCTGTTCGTAGCCTTCAAAGCTCTGCACCACCGATAATTGTACGACCTCCGGGCGGGTGCCGCGAATAAGAAAGCTGGCTCCATAGGTACCAAGCACAAAGAGCACAACCAGTACTGGTACCGTAATCCACGCCAGTTCGGCCCGCTTTAACTTGCGCAAAACCAGAAAGTTGACGGGCCCAATAATCACAATGTAGCCGAGCACAAAGAGGAAGAGTACCCCAAGCGAGGGTAACTTTAATGATGGAAGTTGGAGCGCGTTGTTGATAATACTGGCCCCCGACCAGGAGTCTTGCGCAGAGGGAACAAAGCGGGCTTGGAGCCGCAAGACGTTTTTCCACATCTCAGCTTCGCCGCCCCACGCCCGCAATACCCCCAGATCGAACGCGGTAAACACGACCCGCCCCACGCCACGCTGCTGTGCCACTACCAGCGCATTGCCGTCCAGATCATCAGCGCCCGTCCGAAGGCGCACCTTGCTGGCCGTGGTTGCTGGCAAATCATCTACCTGGCTTCGCGCACGACCAATCCGCACCAGCGTTGCCAGCGAATCCAGCGCGACCTCTGGCCGCAAGCCTTCGAGCGTCACGGGGAGCAGGTCATCCAACCCGGCCGTAGATTGGTCGGCGCTGGCCCCCCCGCTCACCACCAGCGTTCCGCCCATATGTACCCACATAGCCAGCGCGTCGCGCTGTGCCTCGCTCAGGGTGGCGTTATCGTGCAGAAAAAGCACATCCAGTATATCGAGCACGCGCGCCTGCTCTGGCAACATCTCCGGTTCGAGATGCAGCACACTGGTTGCGTTGGCCCCCAACAATTCAACCCCCGCAAGGCTGCGCAACAAGGTGTTATCACTGCTCACTACCCCGACAACGGTTTGATCGCCCCCGATTGGCTCCATTGCTACCTGATGCGCCAGCAATACAGTGTTTCCCGACCGCACGCGCACTTCCATCAGACGGACAAACGAGCCCGTGAAGGCATTGAAGGTGATACGCTTGTGCGATCCGCGCGGCAAATCTACGTTGCGCTGAAAGACATGCTCATCATCGTTCCGCGCAGTGCTGCGCCATTCCAGTACCCCGCGCACGTCGGGCCCATCATTCTGAATAACCACTTCGACGGGGTACCACTGGCTTACGCGGTAGTGGCTATCAAAGCCGGCCCGCACAGTGATGTGGATAGGCGAGGGCTCTTGTTCTTGCTCCTGGGCATAGCCTTGACGGAGCCCAACAGGCGCGCAGACCAGCAGCAGCACAAGCAGAAAAACCCTGAACCTGCGTCCAGGGAATCCAGGGAAGAGAGCCAACGGGTGTTGTACCATACGATATGCTTTCACAGACACCTTGCGAGCGACACCATACCAGGGGAGCCGTACGCCGCCCCCTGGTATGACCATCCTGTTGTTGTTTGTCATGTAGCCGAACTACCCGGCCGTCCTGGGGCTAGAGACGCGCTGCGAGAGCAATTCATCCAGCAGTTGTTGCTGGTCTATCGTCTCTGGCGCATCTTGTTGGCCCATATCTAGTGTTGCATCGTCCGGCTTGCCGCTCGTCGGTGGGGCCGCATCGGACGAATCGCCGCCGCCCCCCCCATCGGTAGGCGGGCCCCCATTACCCTCATGGTTGGCGGCATCGGGGGCCGCGGGCACCGGCTCTTCCACCAACTGCGGCGACTGGGGGGCAACCCGCGACGCGACAATGGTATCAACAAACTCGGAATGCTTTTCGTGATGGTGGTATTGTTTCAACAAATCCAGCGTTTGCCGCATATTGCGCAACTGCTCACCTTCTTTATATTTGCGCTGGTATTCGTTAATTTTTGATACCACATCTTTTGGAGCGGGCACGCCATGGAAGGTCAGTTGTTTGCCAGAGCCAGCGGTATCAATCAACACATCGCCATACCCCAACATACGCCCGATGAGCGAGGTTTTAAACTTCACGTTTTGTAGCGAGGTGAGCCCGGCCGTGTTTTGATCCTCTGGCCCGAAAGGCTTTTTCTCAACGTCTACAATCTTGTCGTTCATCAGGATGTACTCCTCGTTCAGCACATCCTCCACTTCATACGCGGCCCAGGCCAACCCAACCAGCACAAGCAAGAGGATGCCCATTACCAGGGCGGGGATAGCCAAAGGAAACAGGCCATTGAGGAAGAAGAGCGCGACCAGCATGATCAACAAGGACCCCACCGGCTTGATCAGCGCCAGAAGTACGAAAACCTGGTGTGGTCGCCAGACAATAGAACCATCCGGTTTCTGTTTCGGATTCTCTTCAAAGACTTTCGTAAACCACTGGCGCACACTGTCCACCACGCGCATAAGGAATGATGACGGCGGTGCCGCTTCCTGGGCCGCGGGTTTGGCTTTGGGGGTGGGCGCTTCAAACACACTCTTAATCAGGGTACTATGCACATTTTCTGAATGCACTTGTCCCCGGTAGGCGCTGACGCGGCCCATAATTCGCCTGGACATCGCCACTGGCGAACTGGCGTTGCGAAATTCGAGTTGTTGGCCAAACGAGGCGGAGGTAATGGTGATATTGCCATAGTTGAGCCAGTATTGCAGGTAGGTTTTGAGTGATGAGTTGACGCTTTGAATATCATCAATAGAGATCTGGTTTTGTGAGTGGCGCCCAAATACCACCTGATGCCAGGCTATCACGCGCTGGTCGGTGAGAATAAGGTAGTCGTCGTACCATTCCATATAGAGGTAAATGGTAAAGGCAACGCCAAGCACTGCAATAATCAGCAAGGCAATGTTAATAGGATCGAGAAGTTGGGCCGATGCGTCGGCGGGTTCAAAGTAGAACAAGCGCCCGCCCAGGTAACGAAAGTAGAAGACGCCGACCATAATAAGCGCCACCATGGTGAGTGCCTGCCGGAAGCGTTTGTTTTCTGGTGTGCGGCTGCGCGAGGCGAGAATAAACAGGACTGTGGCCAAAACAAACCCGGCGAGGATAATATTTACCACATCAAACGGGTTTTGTGCGCCACCGCCCTGTTGAACAAACTCCCCCCCCATAGCACGATAGACAAACAATCCAATACAGATAATGATCATCAGTATGGGAAAGATGATCTTGGGAAGAAGCTCTATCCAATGCCGTCGGATAAAGCATTCTAGATTTTCACCCTCATAAATCTCGACATCGTTATTAAGTATCTCTCGATCTGTTTCGATTTTCATAGTTGGCCTCTTCTCTGTAGCTTAACAACCGCCGGGGTTCCTACCACGGTCTTCTGCTCCCAATACGTGCAGTATCATGGCGACACCCTCATCAGGCGATATGGTATCGGTATGGATAATATGGGCATCGTGGGCCGGCGCTATCACATGCTGATCCAGTTCATCTCGACGGGCCATGTCGGCCTGGACATCGGCCAGCGCTATGGTCACCCCTCTGGCCTGCTGCTCACGAAAGCGCCGCCGTGCTCGCTCCTCTAGCGATGTTTGGAGATAGACTTTGAGGGGGGCATCGGGCATCACGATTGTGCCAATATCGCGCCCAACCATAACCACGTTTCCGCGTGTTCCAATAGCCCGTTGTTGGCGTATTAACTCGCGCCGCACGCCAGGGTGTTTGCTCACAACAGAGACGGTGCGGTCTACCTCTGGCGTCCGCATATCCCACGTCACATCCTGCCCATCTACCAATACCGTATACTGCTGTCCATCGTTGTGCGTTGGGGGCTGCACATCAATGGTGAGGTGCCGGGCCAGATGCTCCATAGCCGCGCCGTCGTGACAGTCCATTGCGCGTTGCAAAGCGGCCAGCGTCACTGCGCGATACATAACCCCGGTGTCAAAATAGATGTAGCCAAGCCGCCGCGCCAGACGTTCCCCCACCGTACTCTTGCCGGTACCGGCGGGCCCATCTATGGTGATGACTGCTGGTTGCTGCATAGCTCACTCCATGGCCGGCGACGGTGCGGCCAGTAATTGCACAAAGGCGTTTGCGTCAAGCGCATCAAGCGTGGCTACCACACGGTCGGCGTGCAAGTCGCTATGGCTGGTACATACCCCAATCGTGCGCATACCGGCGCGGCGGGCCCCTTCCAGGCCGGCGGGGGCATCCTCAACAACAATGCTCTGGGATGGGGCCACCTCAAGCCGGGCCGCGGCTGTGAGAAAAACCTGTGGGTCGGGTTTGCCGCGTTGCACATCTTCAGACGCGACAATGGCGTCGAAGTAGGGCCAGATGGCCAGCACATCGAGAATAACCTCAATGTTGCGGCGCGGCGCAGCCGACGCCACGGCTTGCCGCCACCCTTCGCGTTGCAGATGGTCGAGCCAGAAGGCGATACCGGGCAGCAGGGTGATACCAAGCGTACGGATATGTTCGCGGTAGCGCTCCTCTTTCTCATCAGCAATGCGTTGCATTTCGCGGTGCGCGAGGGTGGCCCCAAAATAGCCGCGCAAGATGGTATCGTTGCGCTGGCCAAAGGTGGCGGCAAACTGTTCATAGGTGATGGGTTGCCCTTCGGCGTCCATCGTATCGCGCCACGCAAACCAGTGGTACTCGCCAGAGTCAATTAACGTGCCATCCATATCCCATATGACCGCGCGAGGTTGTGGGTGTTTCATACGATACTGCTTTCACCGTGTTTTATCTGATAGCAATGGCAAACATTCACCAGTAGTATACCATACCCGGCGGGCATTGCAACCATAAAGCAGCAGGGTTCTGGAAAGCAGCAGGGTTCTGGTTCGCAAGGGGGAAGGTTGGGGAAGCGGGTATCCTACCTATTCGGCAGTTCTTGAAACCGGCCGTCTTTCGTGGGGGACGCGACGCACCAGTGCCGCCCCCCCACGAAACCGGCTCACAGCGGCTAGATTTCGGTAGCCTTGCGCACTAGTTCGACAAACTCCTGCACCTCGTTGTCGTTGCCCAGGTCTGGCGCGATACGTTCGGCAATCGCCAGCACATCCTCCAGCGAACGACCCTGCACATAGCCGCTGCCGCGCAGGTGTTCGGCAAAGCCGGCCACCGCCACGGCCAGTTGGAAATGGGGCGACATCTCGTCAAAGCTGGCCCCAAAATCGCTACTGTCCAGGGGTTGGGCCACCTCTTCCACCTCGCCCGTGTCCATATTCTCATAGCGTATCCGCACCGTCATAGCCGTACCCTGGCCCTGCTGCGTCGGCACCACCTCGTACAGCGCCGTGACGCTATGCCCCGCGCCCACTTCGCCCGCGTCTACCGTATCGTTGCGGAAATCTTCGTCGGCGACGTCGCGGTTTTCGTAGCCAAGCAAGCGGTAGCTATAGACCACCTCCGGGTTGAACTCTACCTGTATCTTGGCGTCACTGGCGATAACTTGCAGCATACCGGTGAGGTTTTCGACAAAGATGCGCTGCGCTTCGTCCAGCGTGTCCACATAGGCATAGTTGCCGTTGCCGTCGTCGGCCAGTTGCTCCATCAGGTAATCGTTGTAGTTGCCCATCCCAAAGCCAATCGTGGAGAGGAGGACGCCCTGTGCGGTGTAGTCGCGGATAACTGCGCGGATAGCGTCCGGGCCGGTCGCGCCCACGTTGGCCACACCGTCGGAGCAGAGGATGACGCGGTTAATGGCGTCAACGTCGTAATTGTTGCCGGCTATCTCGTAGCCCAGGCGCAGGCCGTCCTCTACATTGGTAGAGCCTTCGACTTGCAGCGATTCAATGGCTTCAATAATAGCGTCGCGGTCTTCGGCGCTGGTCGGCTCTAGCACTGCCCGCGTCGTGTCGCTGTAGACCACGATGGCGACCTGGTCGGTGGGGCGCAGCTCGTCTACCAGCAAGGTCAACGCCTGTTTGACCATGGGCAGGCGGTTCCAGTCGGACATAGAGCCGCTGATGTCTATCACAAAGGTAAGAATGGCATCTTTGCGTTCGCTATCGTCAATGTGCTTGCCTTGAAGCCCCACCCGCACGATTTGCGTATCTTCGCCCGTGGCGCTGCGCCACGGCGAGGGGGCCGCGTCAACCGAGATACCAAACACGGCTTGCTCTGGCTCCGGGTAGTTGTAGTCGAAGTAGTTGACAAACTCTTCCACGCGCACCTCGCCGGCGTAGGGCAACGAGCCGTTGGTGATGTAGTTGCGAGCCGAAGCGTACGACGCGGTGTCTACATCCATCGCAAAGGTGGACAGGTTATCTTCTGTGGCCAGCACAAAGGGGTTGACCTCGGCTTGTTCGCGCTCCTCGTCGGTCGGTACGTTCTCTTCTTCGATTTCGCCCCCCTCTTCATCGGCGGCAACGTCCGCTTCCTCTGCTATATCTTCCACCGCAGCGACCTCTTCTTCTGCGGCCGCTTCTTCTTCTGCGGGGGCCTCGCGGGCCGCCATGGGGGCCGTTGCGGGTGGCGGGGCCGACTCGGCCGGTGCGTAGTTGCTCCCCCCACTCGTACTCAACCCCGAACTTACATCCTGAAACACCTCCGGTTGTACACCGCCCCCCAACAACGTCATGCTGCCAACCAGTATCACGATGGCCAGCAAGGTTATTGCCGCCAACTTTACATACTTATTCATCCGGAAACCTCCTCGATATGATGTAACAAATGATTGCTATCTATGTAACAGCAGGTGTCGCATGGAGTGCCCTATTTTCATAAAGCGACGCTTCCCGCCTCCCGCTTCCCGCCTCCCACCTCACGCTTCACTGGTGTGACGTCGGGGTAATCGGATTGGTTCCCGTTTCGGCTAACGCTTCTTTCGCTTCGGGGTACTGCCACGCCAGCAGCAGCACATTGAGCGCCCCATAGCCCACTGGCCCGCCCTGGAACATGGCCCGTTGCAGTTCGCTATACTCCTTGCGCGAGAGCAGGTAGTGGTGAGCGGCGCGGTTGCGTACCATGGCGGCGTAGCTCAGCGCCCTGGTCACAAAGTCGGCAAAGGTTACTTCAAGCTCCGGCTGGTCGGGGTCTATGTGCCCGTCCCAGTGGTCGGCGGCGCAGCGTTCCACCACCTCCCACGCGCCGCCCACCTCCTCACGCCGGCGGCGCATCCAGGGCAAGACGCCCAGGGTACGCTTCTTTGGCTTTTCCCCCTCTGGCACCGTATCAAGACAACGAAAGATGGTGCGCTGTACTTCGGCCTCCATCACGCTAGAGATGTGGATAACTGGCGCGGAATAGTCGTGCGCCCCCACGGAATCAAGCTGATCAACCAGGAAGAGGGCCAGCGCCAGCGATTGGCGTTCGGGGTCATCCAGGCGGTGCAGGGTGCGCTCCATACCCAGGTCGCGCAGGCGCAGGTAGTAGATCTCGATATGGCGATAGGCCCCCGCGAGTTCGGCAAAGCTGCGCGTTATCTGCTCTATCTGCCGCGCGACGCTGCTAACCAGTTCCTCGTCTGGCTCCGCCTCCTCGTCGCCTATCTGCATCACGATGCTTTGCACCTCGCGCACAACATCGTCAATCGTGCGCGGCGGACGCAAGGGCGGCCGACAACCCGGCTTTCCGATGATATGGCACAGCGCCCCTTCCTGGCAGCAGTGGTACCGCCGGCTCACCAGGTCTACGCGCTGTGGGCCAACGTGCGGCTTGGGGCAAATAAGCCAGTCGCTGGCGTCGCCCTCCAACGCCAGACCGGCGCGGTCAACCAGGCCCCCCCGTTCGGCGGCGCTCAGCGTATCGAGAAAAACGCCATGGCAGCAGGGTACCCGTGGCGTGTGCAGCAGCGCGTGGCCGGCGTCGAGAATCTCTGCAAGCCGGGCGTGCGTCTGCTCAACGCGGTGCGGCCCCAACGGCGCCACCTGCCACTGCGCCACCTGCCAGGCCCCGTCGGGCGATTGGGGCGCGGGGGGCGGGGTATCCTCGCCATCACTATCGGCATAGAGCAGGACGCCGTACGGCTCGCCCGTGGCGGCCAGCGCGGCCAGTACCCGCCCGGCCCCGTACGCAAACGCCGCCCCCCACACGATACCCGGCTCGTGCCAGTGGTAGACGCCCTGCTGGTAGACCGACGCGGGCGGCGGTTCGACGCGCCACAGCGAGAGGTCGGGGGACACAGCGGGCGGGTGGGGGCGCTGCCACGCCAGCGGGTTATACGGGCCGCTATACAACTCGTAGCAGCAGCGCGTCTCCCCCGCGCCCCACCAGAAGCGGACACACCGATATTCGCCCACTGTTTCCAGTTCTACCACCTTCCCCCGCTGGTGGAGCACATCTACCACCTCGTAAAAGAGCCAGCACTGATAGAGCGTATCCTGGTGGGCGGGGTCGGCGCCCACGGTCGCAGCGCTTCCCGTGGCCGGGCGGGGGGCCAGCAAGCGCAAAGCGGCGAGACGTTCGCGCCACCGCACAAGCTCTACATAGGCGCTATTGCCGCCCGGTACGGCCCGCTCGCGTACGGCCACTTCCAGCGTCGCGCTGCCCCCCGCGTCGCCGTCCACCAGCCGCTGCGCCAGGGGACGGAGCGCAGCAAACTGCGGAAAGGCTAATGCGCGTTCACACTGTTGTACAATCTCGTTAAGCGGGTGGCGCAGCGCTTCTGTTTCAGCAAAGGCCCCGCTTTCCCACAGCACCCGCTGCACCGCGGCGCGGTACTCAAGCAGGGTAGCCACCAGCAGCACATTCTCCGGCGTGGCAAAGTCGCGTCGTCGTTGGCGGGTATGCAGTTCGAGCGGCGGCTCGTCGGGGCGCTCGTTCCAGGCCGCGTGCAGCGTACGCTCCCAGTCTATGAAGCCATGCACGGGCGGCACCTCCACCTGCGCCATAGCCGGCGTCTCGAAGCTGAGGCGGCGCACGATACGCGGCACAATATGCCCAAACAATTCGTCGCGCAGGTGGAAGAGCACGGCCAGGTCGCGGTAGTGCTGGATGCTTGCGGGGGCGGGGGCATAGTCGGTGTATTCGCCAACGCGGGCGCGAAAGGTGGCGTGGTCGTAGCGCAGCAGCAGGTCTATCAGGCGCATCTGCATCTGGGCATAGCTCATAGGCCGCGCTCGCTGGCAATCTGGCGCAGGCGGCGGGAAAATTCGCCATCGTCTGGGAGCAGTAGCGGCGCACCCACCGCAAAGACACGCCCCACCTGGGCGGCGGTGAGCAGGTCGGGGGTGCGCTCGTCTATGGGGCTATCGCCCGGCGCGGGGTCGGCCTCGCGCAGGGAGCGCAGATGGGCTTGGAGCGACGCCAGCGGTAATAGCGACAACATCTCGTGCAGGTGGGCCGTAAAGCGTTGCGCGTCGGCGGCGTAGGCAAGGAACGCCAGCAGTACGCTTTGCTCATCTCGCGCCAGCACCTGAAGCTGATCGGCCAGCGTATCGGCCAGCGCGGTATCCAGCGCCGCCTCCCACGCCATGCCCGCCTGTCGCCCGCTGATGAGCGCGGTATACACGGCTTCGGCTTGAGCAGTGCCCAACTGGCGATAGACCCGCACCGCGCTGAAGAGCCGCCAGAAAGTCGCCAGCACGTACGCGGCTTGCTCCTGCTCCAATTCCAGGCGGTAGCCGGTGGGCGGGTCGCTGCGCACCACCCGCAGCACGCCCTCCCACGTAGCCACCCCCTGCGCCGCGTCAACCTGTACGCCGGGGAAGCGCTGTTCGCCAAGCCGCAGCAAAGCGCGATAGAGGGCTATGGCTTGCTCCGCGTCCGCCTGGTCACGCGCTGGCGGCAATACGTCAATAAAAGTAAAGCGCCGTTTCATGGCCTCGCTCATCTGGTGCAGAAAGTGGCGGTCGAAGCTGTTGAGCGTGGCGATAATGCGAAAGTCACGCGGGAGCGGCACGGCCACCTCGCGCCCGGCGGCATCCAGCACCATGAGCGGTTTGCCCCCCCCACCAAGCGCCGTCAGGGCACTGCCAAACGCCGAGTCAATCGGGGCGCGGGTAAGCTCATCAATGACAAGCCAGCACCCGCGATAGCACCGCCCCTCCGGGGTGGTGTGGTAGTGGCGGCTCCATTCCTGCGGGAGCGGCCCGCCTTCCGCTGGTTGGCCGCCGTAGTTGGCCAGAACGGCCCGTGCCAGACAGCCATGCCGCACGGTATAGCTCAACCCGCTCTGCGTCAGGTTGGGTACAATGCCACCAATGACGTGGCGCACGCTCCAATCTTCCGTAGCAGTCACAACGTCAACACGGTAACCCTCGTGGGCAAAGGGACGTTCGATGGGAGGCGCGTCGGGGGGGTGGGCCGGGTCGGTGGGCATGGCAAGCACTGTTTGATCGTCACTATTGCGCCATAGGATATGGGGCAGCATACTGGACAGGTGGGTCTTGCCTGTGCCGGGCGGCCCGCTCAAGATAACATGCTGCCCGGCCACCAGCGAACGGTAGATACGCACTATCGTGGTGCGATCTATCAACAATTCGCGCTGTATGTCGGCGATGCGCTCCTCAAGCGTGGACACATCCAGCACGGGCAGCGCGTCGTTTTCTAGCACGTCCTGCTGCTGGCTTTCCTGTACCTGCTTGAGCGCGGTCAAGAAGGTACTCAGTACCCGCGCCATCGGGGTGCCATAGTCCATGAACGCAAGCAGGGAGCGGTAGGCAAAGCGCCACTCCCCATCGGCGGTGTGCTCAAGCAGACCCGCCTCCCCATACCACGCAATGAGCGCCGCATCGAGCTCCCACACGGACGCGGCGGGGGGGGGCGGTTCGGCGCGCTCGCTCCCCAGGAAGGGCGGCAGCGGGAGCCACCGCGCCGGCAAAACGTAGTCGCTGGAACCGGGTACACGCGGCATCAGCAGGGTGAGCGCCACATAGCGCAACACATCATCTTCGGTTTCATCCGCTAGAAACCCCCACCGCCGGTAGCGTCCGTTAGCCAGCGGTTCGAGCAGGCGCAACTGCATCAACTCGCGTACCAGCACGTCGGCGTCGGGCATCTGTGGCCCGACCTCGGACAGCGCTCTATCAAGCAGACTGACGCGCCCGGCAATATCGGCCGGGGTATATTCGGCGTCGCCCAGTTGCAGCGCCAGTTGCACATAGAGGCGCAAACTGGTGCCCAACGCATATGGGAACACCGGTGATGGTTGCTGGTTGGTGGATGAATCGCGGCCTTGTAGAGCATGCCGGGCACGATCCAGATCCACAACCCCATCATCCCGACCATGAGAATCGCCACCCCGGTGCTTGC
>DAOTUK010000333.1:0-15680 GCA_034437375.1 Chloroflexaceae bacterium
CAAGCGGTGGTGGCCGGAGCGGAAGCGGGCGGGGGGTGTGGGATGGTCGCGCCGATGGCGGCGCCGGCGTAGGTGGCGAAGATTAAGCCACAGGTATCGCAGGCGGTATCCTGTGGTTGATAGGCGGTCTGACAGACCGGACAGATACACGAAGGCTGACTCATTGTTCCTACCTCTCAGATAAAAACGTTTGCTTGTTTGCAAGAAGCATACCATAGCTCCGGAAAGATGGCAATGATATGGGTGAGAGGTAATTGTTCACAAGCAGGGTGTGCAAGAATAACTGCAACGGAACAAACATGCCCCATTGCAGAATATCTGCGGTGGTGTTGCAGAATATCTGCGGTAGGACAAACAAAAAGAGAAAAAAAACACTGGTCGGGGCGGAGGGATTTGAACCCACGACCCCCGCGTCCCAAACGCGGTGCGCTACCAGACTGCGCCACGCCCCGACAGACAACACTAACACAGCAGCACGCACACCCGTGTAGCGTACCACCGTTAAGAGTAGCAGTTCCCCCCCCGTTTGTCAAGAGAGAAACACCAGTTCTACAGCCCATATCCTGGGGCCAGGTCTACAAACCCATGCGTTATCCGGTATACCCCCATACAGCTACTTCCCATTGCTCAAATGAGCAAACACCAGCCGGCCCGTCTGTGTCTGATGCAAGCGCGTCACAATCACCTGCACATGCTGCCCAATCAGATCGCGGGCATCCTCCACAATCACCGGCGTGCCATCTTCCAGATACCCCACCCCCTGCTGCCGCGCATTCCCCTCATTGCGTATCAACACCTCAAGCCGCTGATCCTGCATCACCGGTGGGCGCAATGCATCGCTGAGCTGATTCAAATTCAGCACCTTGACCCCTTGCAATTCCGCCACCCGGTTCAAATTAAAATCATTCGTAATAATGGGATATTGATACTGCCGCGCCACCATAATGAGCTTATCATCTACCCGTGCAACCCCCTTGGCATCAATATCAACCACCTCAACCGGAAAATCCGTATCCTTCTGCGACTGCTGCATCTGGCTCAATATATCCAGACCACGGCGGCCCTTACCGCGGCGCAAGTCGTCGCTAGAATCCGCCAACGTTTGCAATTCGAGCAACACAAATTGGGGCACCACAAGAATACCGCTGAGAAACCCGGTCGTACCAATCTCCGCAATACGGCCATCAATAATCGCACTGGTATCAAGCAAATAACGCTGCGTAGCAGCCGGCTGGTTGGCCGTACCAGAGGGAGACACAAGCGTGAGCGTTTGCAGAAAGCGTCGGATGGACTGGAGAAACTCCTGAAGTGCGCGACGGTGGATACCAAAAATCATCAACCCCAGATAAGTGAGCGCCAACGCCACCGCGATGGGCAAATATTGCCGCAACGGCGTGGGAAGCATCGCCATCGGCACGGTAAGCAACACCCCAAAAAGCAACCCGAACAAGCCACCACTCCCAATAAAGAGAATCTCGCTCATAGGGACAGCGCGGGTATGCTTGAGCAGCGCTTGTATCGGCTCAATCGTCAAGCGCGGGGTCAGGATAAGCCCCAGGCCGGCCCCCGCCAGCATCAACAACTGGGTAGCCAGCAGTTGCGTTTTATTGGGCATCGGAGTTGAAAGCCCGATACCGATTTCTGAGCCCATATAAGCCAGCAAAAGCATACCGGCGATACGTACGAGAAAATCCAGACTTATTTTCATACAGCATTCTTCTTACGCTTCAGATTTCTGGAGCGCTAGTTCGACGACTTCAGCCAATGAACGGGCCGGCAACACAGAAAACCCCTCCAGTGGGCTTTTGTTTCCATCAGCGGCCGGCGCTCTGGTCGGGACAATTGCTTGTTGAAAGCCCAACCGCGCCGCCTCGCTCAGGCGTCGGTCAAGTTGGCTCACGCTCCGCAATTCACCCGATAGCCCGATCTCGCCAATATAGACCAGGTTAGGATCAAGCCGCTGGTTGCGATAGGATGAGGCGATAGCCAGCGCGACGGCCAGGTCGGCGGCCGGCTCGCCAATACGCAAGCCCCCCACAATATTGACGTAGATGTCCTGGTTAAAGAGCGGCAACCCCACCCGTTTGGACAATACCGCCACCAGCAGCAGCAAGCGATTGAGATCGAACCCATTGGCCGTGCGGCGCGGTTGCGCATTGTTGGTGTGCGAAGTCAACGCCTGTATCTCTACCAGCAGCGGACGGGTACCCTCTAGCGTAACAGCAATAGTTGAGCCGGGCGCGCCAGCGTTGCGTTCGGCAATAAAAAGCTGCGACGGGTTGGGGACTTCGCGCAAACCCTGCTGCGTCATCTCAAAGACCCCCACTTCGTTGGTGCTGCCAAAACGGTTTTTGACCCCGCGCAAGAGCCGATATTGCAGAAAGCGCTCCCCTTCCAGATAAAGTACCGTATCAACAATATGCTCCAGCACTCGTGGGCCGGCCAGCGCGCCCTCCTTTGTCACGTGTCCAACCAGAAACATGGGAATATTCAATGCTTTGGCCAGACGCAACAGGTGCAGAGCACACTCGCGCACCTGGGTAATACTGCCGGCCGCAGAGCTTATCTCTTCAAGATAGACCGTCTGGATCGAATCAATAATAACCAGGTGTGGACGCAAGGTCTTGATATGATTCAGAATAGTATTCAGGTGCGTTTCGGCATAGACATAGAGCGTTTCGGGGTGGAGATCCAGGCGTTCGGCACGCAGTTTAATTTGTTGGAGCGACTCTTCGGCGCTCACATAGAGAACCGGGCCGCTTGCCTGGGAGAAATGTATCGCTACCTGCGTGAGCAGAGTCGTTTTACCGACGCCGGGGTCGCCTCCAATCAATACCACCGAGCCGGGCACCAGGCCACCGCCAAGCACCTGGGCCAGTTCCTTGCTGCCGACGGGCAAACGGGCCACGTTGTTGGGGGCCACATCCTGAAGCAGCGTCGGCTGCGCGTCGGTTGCAGCGGGGTCTTTTGCGCGTGATGAAGCGGCCCGCTGTTCAACATGTTCAACCAGGCTACCCCACGTGCCACAATCGGTACATTTGCCCATCCATCGGGTATGTTGGGCACCACATTGCTGGCAAACAAAGAATGTATGGACTTTGGCCATAGCGTTTTGCGGTTCGAGCTTTGCTTGAGTGAATTATACCACGTTCGCGGGAGAGGGAAAGATTCCAAGGGCCACTATCATGCATCGCCCCACTGCCGCTCCGCGTGTGCTATAATGAGCGGCAAGCAGAGATCCTGGTGCAATGAAGAAATGGCCGGTATGATGAGCAGTACGACAAACACCACTATTGTGCTCGTAGCATCGTTCTTCACCATCCCCACCCCAGTTTCCGCTACTGTTACGACGCCATATGGTACCGCGTTGTTTCATACGATTAGCGATGTCATGGTCGTGGCGCCGGCCCCCGCACGGGCCCGTCTCTACGCCCTCAAAGACATGGGCTACGAACGATGCATTGAACTGCTCCCCCTGTGGGCTACCAATCGTCTCCTGTCCGTCGGCGACATCGTACTACCGCACGACGTTGTTGATCTCACCCGCACCGCAGAACACACCTTCTTTGCAAACAAAGGGTATGGTTTTGTCCACCACAACCCGCCCCATTGCCCCGTGTTGCGGGAAGCCCTCCTGCAAACCGCTCGCCAGATCGCCGACCAGGTCGCCCCCCCCCTCCGCCCACGCATCTTTCAGCGCGGCGTATACGCGGCCGTTGACACCATCCAGGCGGTACGCACATTGCGAGCCCAACTGGCCGCACAATGGAACGTAGACGCGATAGGGGAAGGTGGCGCCCCCACCAGTTTTCTAGCCCGCGAACTCGAGCTGTGTTATGCGCCGCTTGGCGTTGTTGTTGCCGCCAATGCTTCGACAGCGGGCAGCGAACTGGACAAAACGGTACCAAAGGAATATGGAGCCGATTCAATGCTGGCGCACATCGTTGCCCAGGGAACCAGGCTATTGCCACCGGCGCGGACGTGTGGGTGTCCGACAACGATGCAGGCGGCCCGCGACCAGGGCTTGATAGGCGACGATTGGCATACATGGGTGACATAGCGTCGGTCGGGTTGCGAAGAGGTCTGGTTGACTGGTGCCACCTGGCGCCGCAACCAGTGGTACAAACCCTGTAGTGAAGTGAGGTAAGAAGATGAAACAAACACAAAATAGTGTATCGTGGAGCGTGGCCGGCGTTGCGGTTGCGCTGGCGGTAGGAGTGGTACTGGTGCTATATGCACTGGTGGGGCCCACAACGCCCCCCACCTACGCGCAGGATGGCGACGCCCTGGGCCTGGAGATGAGCAAAACGCTCGATAGCGAGGTCGTGCAGATTGGCGAAATTATCGAATTTACGATCCGCATTCGAAATACCGGTAGCCTCTCCATTACGCACATCGTTGTGCGCGACGAGTTTGTAGACAGTATTGTCGCAGTGCCAGGCGATGGCGAACCCCACAGCGACCCGCTCGGCAAACTGCAAGGGAATACGATTATCTGGGACGATCTCTTTAGCGAAGAAGCGCCGCTTAACCCCGGCGAAACGTATGAAATCAAGGTCTATCTGCGAGCCGTCCATCCAAGCGAAGAACTGCAAACCGTCAACCGCTCCTATATTGACGAAGCTATCCGATGGGATGGGGAAGAGGGCGGCGGCCTTGAGGATGAAGCCGAACCGATTGTTGTACCGGGTGGGAGCTCGACGCTGTTAAAAGAGTTGACCAACCAGGGGCGCGTCGAGGTAGGCACCTACCTGACCTATACCATTACGGTGGAAAATGATGGCCCCATCGCGCTCGAAACCGTGCCCCTGCGCGATGTGTACAACCCTTCCGTGCTTGAATTTATCCAGGCCGACCCGCCCCACTCCTCCCATAACGAAGCCACCGGTACGATAGTCTGGGACGACCTGCTGGAAATTGTGGGTATGGATGAGCTGGCGCCGGGCGAATCTATTGAAGTCACAACTATCTACCGTGCGGTCAAGGATGTGGAGCAGACAACCAATCGGGCGGAGGTGAATGGCGCCTCAGACCGCCTGGGGAACGAGATAGAGCGCGAACAGGCCGACGCCCCCATCCGCATTGTAGCACCAGCGTCTCCCACGGCCGCGGCCACCGCCGACGCCACCGCCACCCCCACCGCCGAAGCAACCACCACCCCCACCGCTACGATAGCAGCAACCGCCACCCCGACAGCGCAAATTACCGCCACGCAAACGACGGCTCCCACCGCCACCCCGACAGCGACCAGCACATCTACCCCAACCAGAACGCCAACCCCCAGACCCGACAATAACAACGACGACGACGATGACGACGACGACGACGATAACAACGACCAACCGACGGCGACGATGGTAATCGTACAGCCGACCGCGGCCGTAGCTCAAACCGCCACCCCGACAGCCACCCCCACGGCGATGATCGTAGCCACAACGGCCCCCATCACCACAACGGCGCCGGTGTCTGCAACCGTACCAGTGCCCAGTACGCTGCCCAACACAAGCGGCGAGATACCCGCTATGTCGGGAGCGCTGCTGGCGTTGGTACTGGCGCTCGTGCTAGTCGGTTCGCTGTTGCTGTGGCGCTACCACCGCGCAGCGTAGCAATGGCCCCCTGGGGCGCGGGGGCTCCTCTGTCCCCCGCGCCTCGCTACCGATCCTCTATCACACTCGGCGCAACAAGCATATAGCCCGTGCCCCGATTATTCACCAGGTAACTGCGCGGAATTTTGCGGCGGATATTGCGCACATGCGAACGCAACATCGTCTGGGCATCCGATTCGTTGGTGGCAAGCCCATGCGTATAGCGCACTATGTCGCCACATAGGCAGACCTGCCCCGATCGCTGCGCCAGGTAGCGCAACAGCGCAAACTCGGTGGGGGTGACATGGATAGGCTCGTCATTGAATGACACATCATAGCGCGTGGTACCAACCGACAGCGCCCCCACCCGCAGCACCCCTTCCGATTGGACGGCGGGGCCCTGCGGTTCCGGTGGCTCCCTGGTGGTGCCCCGTTCCGTATCTCGGTAATGGGACAGGGCCGGCATTAGTGTGACCACCGCATCGCACAAGTGCTGCTCGGCAGTATGCCGCCGCACAGCGCCTTCCACACAAGCCAGTAACTTTTCAGAAGGGCACGGCTTTAACAAATAATCGTACGCCCCCCCCCGCAACGCTGTCAACGCCGAATCGAGCGACCCAAATCCCGTCAACAAAATGACCTCTGGATGGTAGGGTTGCTCGCGGGCCAGACGCAACACCTCTAGCCCATTGATACCACCCAGAATAATATCGAGCAACACCACATCGAAGGGGCCTTGTTCCAAAAGCTCCTGCGCTCGTTCGCCGCTCTCCGCCTGTGTTACGGTATACCCCGCATACTCTAGCCGACAGGCCAGCACATGCCGCGTTTGTTCGTCATCTTCTACCAATAAGATGTGTTGCTTCATAGCTATTCACTCCCAAGATACTGCTACACTTCGAATTTGCACAATCGTTCACGCGCTTTCCCGCTTGCTCGCTCTCACACTTTCCCATCTCATACCAGGTTCGGTTGATGCGCTATCGTTATTCCGTATTCCGTAGCATAGAGGGCCTTCGTGTCATGTCGCTTCGCCTCACCCATCACGCCTCACCCATCACAGGTATCACGCTAACGGCAGCGTCACCGTGAAACGGCTCCCCGCACCCGGCGCACTCTCCACGCCAAGCGTGCCGCCCTGCTGCTCCACCAGTTGTTTGCTAATCGCCAACCCCATACCCGTCCCCTGCTCCTTGGTGGTTACAAAGGGCTCAAAAATACGCTGTTGAAGCTCCTCGCTCATACCACACCCGGTATCAGCCACCACCACCTGCAACCAGGTTTGTGCCGTAGGAGAGGCTATCTGGTTGGTATCCACCGCCTCCGCCGGCACCACCCGCGTTTCCAGGCGCAGCCGCCCCCCCTCCACCATAGCATCAAGCGCATTCATCATCAAATTCAACAACACCTGGCGCAACTCGTCGCCGCCCCCCGATAGCGAGGGAGCATCGGGCGACAACTGACAGTCTGTCACAACATGCTGATCCTTGACACGCTTACCAATCAGCAGCAGCAACCCATCCACCAGCGCATTGACATCTACCGGCCCATAGCGCAACGCCCCGGGCCGGTACAGATCGAGCAACTGGCGCACAATACGCCCGACCCGTTGTATCTCGCCCAACGCACACGATAGGAAGGTACGCCGTTGCTCGTCGGGGGCAATCTCGACCATCTCTAGCGATGTTTGCAACGATTGCAGGGGGGTATTGATTTCGTGGGCCACGCTGGCGACTAGCCGCCCATTGGCAGCAAAGCGCTCGTTCTCAAGCAAGCGGGCCTGCCACTGCTTGCGCTCGCTCCCATCGTTTACCACAATAATAACCGATGAGAAGAAGCCTTGCCGGTCGCGCACAACAGAACTGCTCACCTCGGCCGGAAAGCGGCTCCCATCTGCGCGGCGCATCACATATTCAATATTGCGTACATGACCGGACTGAATAATCGCTTGCATATAGGCCAGCGGATCTACAACCGTCCGATCCGTTACAATTAACGCTGTCCCGTTGCGTCCGCACAGCTCGTTGACCGAGCGATAGCCAAAAAGCTGGACAGCCTGCCGATTGCAAAATTGGATTGTCCCGCCCATATCGGTCAACAAAATGGCGCTTGGCGACGTTTCTACCAGCGTGCGGTAGCGCTCTTCGCTCTCGTGGAGCGCCTCTTCAACCCCCACCCGGTCGCTAATATCGCGCACCATACTCACCCACCGTACCCGCTCACCCTGTTCATTTTCCAGGGGCACAACGCTGTGTTCGGTATCAAAAATGGCGCCATCGCGCCGCCGCATCTGAAAGCGCGGCAGAAAGAAGAAGCCATCGCGGGCTACCCCTTCCTGCATAAGCGAACGGAAGCGCTCAAGCGAGTCGGCATTGACGTGAAGGAAGGCCGTCGTTTTCCCAATCATGGCTTGACGGTCATACCCAAAGATGCTGGCCGCGGCGGGGTTACAGTAGACAATCGTGCTGGTTTCGGCTTCTATCAGAAATACGGCATCGCGCAAGCTGAGAAAGACGTTTTCGAGCAACTGCTGCGATTTCTGCAATTCGGCCGTGCGCTCTTGCACGCGCACTTCCAGCCGGTCATAGGCTTCTTGCAGGGCTTCTTCCATCTGTTTGCGCCGGGTTATATCGCGCCCAACCGACTGAAATTCAACCACGCGCCCCTGCTCGTCAAGAATAGCACGGTCAGTCCACTGTTGCCAGCGCACTTCGCCGCCCGTGGCAATCACACGATGTTCATAGATGGCGGTGGGATGGGCGGCGCTGAGTGTCGCCAGTTTCGTTCGTACCGCTGCGCGTTCATCGTCCGGCAACAATTCGAGAAAGTTGACCCCGATGAGGTCTGCCGGCGTGCGCCCGAAATAGCGGGCATACACCTCGTTGACAAAGGTCAATTGCCCATCTGGCCAGAAGCGGCAGATAAGCTCGGTTTGATCTTCAACCACGGCGCGGTAGCGGGCCTCGCTCTCGCGTAGGGCCGCTTCCATCTGCTTGCGCTCGGTAATATCCAGCACATACCCGTCGTAGTGGGTTATGTCGCCCTGTGTATCGCGCACAGGTACAGTATAATCATAGACCCATCGGACGCGGCCGTCGGCACATATCAGGCGATAATCTTGCTCAAACGCGCTAACGCCCGCCGCGGTGTAGGCTTGCACTTCGTCGCGTACCCGTGCGTAATCATCCGGGTGTACTATTGCTGCAAAGCGTATATGGCCATTGGTCAACTGGGCCACGCTATAGCCAAACTGTACGACGTTGGGGAACACAAATTCGACGGGCCACCCTTCGCGGGCCAGCCACCGAAATACGACAATCGGGCCATCCAGAAAGAGCGACAGACCGTCGCGCCCCACTGTTTCGTCCCGCTCACGCTGCACCCGTTCGGGCGAGGGGGCCCGTAGCACGGCCAGTTCGCGCTCCTGTTGTGCTACCACGTGCTCAAGTTCGGCTATCCGCGCCCGTAGTGCTTCGCTGTTCATGCTACGCAGACTCCTTAGAACATAGACACCTCCTGTGCCGGTACCCTCTATTGTACCGCAAAAATCGGTAGCATCAACGCCCGATAAATTGGAGTAGGGCCTCGCCAATGCGGATCTGGTCGCCGCTGTTGAGCAGCACCGCGCCGCCCGGCCCCACCTGTGCTGTCCCCACCTCAATGGCGTGTTCGGCCTTTGGCAGCACTTCCAGCCGGAAGCCGTCATCGGTGCGGCGTACCAGCGCATGTCGCCACGAGATGCCCCCGTCTGGTAGGTACAGGTCGTTGCCGTCGTAACGCCCGATGCTGGCGCTATCGCTAACTTCGCGCACCAATCCGGCCTGTTCGCCCACCAGCACGCGCAACTCGCCAGAGGCGAAGACGTGCCGCGCCAGCGGAATGCAGGCACCAATGCACGCGCCGACCAGCACCAGACCGACGCCGCCAACGATGACCTGTACCAGACCGCTCTGGGCCAGGAAGAGTTGGGTTAATCCCTCGTAGACAACTCCGCCCACGAGGCCGCCCACCAGACCGCCGAGCGCGGCATACCAGGCCCGCCGTACTTTTCGCCGTACCACGACATCGCCAAGCCCTATCAAGAGGCCCAACACCATCCAGGCCAGGGCCCGCGCAAAAAAGCCGCCGCTCAAGACGAACCAGACGCTTTGCGCGAGCACAAGCCCGACAAACCCGGCCATGGCTCCGGCCAACGCGCCCAGGGCGCCGTCGTGCAGGGCCCGCAAGGGTACGCGCTTGATCATTGCGCCATCGGCCGCGGCTATGAGCCCGCCCGTGGAGCCGCCCAGACCGGCCCCGACTACGATGGCCGCAAGCCAGATATTCCATGTCTGGGTCGTAAGACTGCCCATAACCCACCATCCCAAAAGCCCGCCCAGGGCCCCGAAGATGGCATGATAATAGACCTGTAATGCTTTACTCATACTGATAACCTCCCTGGTTTCGTGCTCCAATGTTCCCGTTCCAACGCCTACGATGTGGTTTCGCTCTGTCGCGCCCCACACACGCCGCAAAAGCGTGCGCCCGGACGCAACGGTTTGCCACACGCCAGACAAAACCGCCCGCCTGAAGATGCGTCGGTGTCCGCGGTTGAGGGGGTGTAGCCTGCGTTCTCTGTGCTGCTTGCCGATACGTTGCCCGTTGCCGCATAGCCTATTGGCACCGACTCGGCGGGAGGACGACCACCGCTCTCTTGCCCGCTGCTACCACCGCCACCAGAGCGCACGTCGCGCAGGAAGGCTGGCAATACCGACGGAGCAACCATTGGTAAGAACAGGAGTATGATCAGCGGTACCAGCAACGCGACCCCGACCAGCACATCCGAATGGACGTTGATGCTGTGTTGCTCGGTATAGCCGCCCGCGCTGGATGCGGCCCCTACCTGTACCACAATGTCGCGCCGTGTACCATCGTAAAATGGGCGCGGGCTATGATAGGTCAGGGCGTACTCCTGATGGAGACTGGCGGATAGGCGCCCATAGAGCCCGACCAGATCGTCGGCGCCGGGGGCATAGAAATATTCGCCGTGGGTTTCGCTGGCAATCTGTTGGAGCACGGTTTCGTCAATCCCATCGCTGCCCCGCGCCCCCAGACCAACCACATACACCGGCTGGTCGTGCTTGTTGGCGTAGGCAATGGCCTCACGCAGCGTATGGCGACTGCCGGCAAAGCCACCGCAGAACATGCTCGGTTCGCGGCAATCCTGGCCGTCGGTCAAGACCAGCAAGACGCGGCGGCCCGACACGCCTTCGAGTGCGTCCACCCCTTGCACCAGGGTATCGTAGAGCGCGGTACCGCCGCCACTCCAGATACTATCAAGCGTGCTTTGGAGTGTATCGGTGTCGTTGCTGAGCCGTTGGACTACCTGGGCTTGCTCATCAAACACAATGAGCGTTGTCTTATCGTCGGGGCGCATCTGTCCGACAAAGGTACGCGCCGCCTGTCGGGCCCCTTCCATCTTGCCATCATCGTCCATACTGCCCGAACGATCTAGCACCAGCGCGGTATTGATGGGCACGCTCCCGCCGCCCTGAACGTTGACTATCTCCACTGGCGTACCATCCTCGGTTATCGCAAAATCGTGCTGGCGCAGGCCGCCGACGGGCGCCCCGCCTGTGGCATCGTCTACTGCGACATACACGGTTACGTCCGGGTAGTCCGAGGTGTCCACCTGAGTAACTCGGACATCGTGTGTAGGCTCCTGGGCCCGGGCCGCTGCGCCGGGCGATGCCAGGAGTACTAGCAAGATCAGGGCCAATGGTACCCTGTGTATATGTTGCAAGGCCATATCCCACCTCCAGGGTCGTCTTGTTCCATGCTTTACACTGTCTTGACAGTAAGACGTCCGGAGGCCTTGTTTTGATGCATACGCTTTCCCCCAATCTGGGGGGGACATCCCAAAACCCCAACCTGTCACCGTTCATGTATAAAAATCCACACCATGGGGCGTGACACCCGTGCTATAATGAAAGGGATATGGGCTACGGTCAGACTACGGTAGAACTACGGTGAAGCGTTTTCTGGCAGTAGAATGAGGAATTATGCGGACTTGTAGAGTCCAGTATCGAGGCTTAACCTCAACGTGATGACGGCTACGCAAACCATAGCACACTTGTGGGTGTCGTTCCCCCCCGCGTAAAGCGACTACTCATTGGCTATGTGCCGCCACAAAAACTACTAGCAAACATCGTAACATCTGTCATCTCCTGCTCATCTGCTAATCTTCCCAAGATAAACTCAAGTTTATACAATCAATACAGGGAGCCGCGGCGCCCCTGTCAAAGAATCGCCGTAGTTCAGCCGAACCTCTACCGTAGCAGGGCTCTGCTATGCTGTGCCTGTCATTTGTCAGGGATAGTACATGTGTGGAGCAAAAACACGGTTATTTGTTGAGGAGACTATGATGTTACAACAGCAGCAAGAAGTTATGACAAGAAATGGTACCAAGCGAAACGAAACCTTTGCGAAAAAGCATCGTACGAGTGAGCGAGCCAACCAGCCAGTGGCCGACACCACGGCCTCCCGCAATGAGCCAGCCCCCGGCCAGATGGATCTTTCGACGCTGATGCGTCGGTGTGCCAGCGAGAGCGAGCGTTTTTATCGTGGACAGCAACACGATACCCGCTATAGTTATGAATTATTTCGCCGAGCGCTGGTTGATCGGAATGAAGCGGCATGGGAACAGCTCTACTACCATTACAATGGGTTGGTAGAGGGATGGGTACGGCGGAGTGGGGCCTTTATCAGCAGTGGTGAGAGCAGCGAATTTTTTGTGGTCGGTGCGTTCACCAAGTTCTGGCGGGCTATTACGCCCGAACGCTTCGATTCTTTCCCGACGCTGGCGTCGCTGTTGCACTATCTGCAATTGTGTACCACCAGCGTGGTGATAGATAGTGTCCGTACGCAGTCGTGGTCGGAGATGTTGCCAGAGGATACGATACAGCCCACCCAGACGCCGCAGTATTCGCCCGACGAAGAGGCCGTCAATCGGGTGCAGCGTGAGGAATTCTGGCGCATGATTGATGATCAGTTGCATGATGAGATTGAGCGCGTGGTGGTGTACTGTTCTTTTATTCTGGGGCTTACCCCCCGCGCCATCTTTGCCCGCCGCAACGATCTATTTAACAGTGTCAACGATGTCTACAATGTGAAACGGAATGTGCTTGGTCGCCTGGGGCGGAATAATCAGCTCCGCCAGATGTTCGCCTCATAAGCCGGACTGGCCAGTACCAGCAACGCGGTAGACCAGCGGGCTTTCTGTGGAAAGGACATCGTAATATGCAGAGATACAAAGGAGCGAGCAAGATGCGCTCTGCTCGCTCCCCCCGCAACCCCTTCGGAGCCGCGTTTTTCTCCGGTGTACCCGCTATATTTCAGCGGGGATACGCCACATACCAGCGACGGTTTTAACCCTGCTTCAGCATGTAGGAGATCAAGTCGCCAACCCGTACCGAGTAGCCCCACTCGTTGTCGTACCACGAGACAACTTTGAAGAAGTTGTCGCCCATGTTGATGGTCAACGGCAGGTCAACAATGCTGCTGCGCGGGTCGCGGGTAAAGTCGGTGCTAACGACCGGATCGGTGCTGACCCCCAGATAGCCCTTCATCAACTCGCTTTCGCTGGCTTTGGTAAAGGCCTGGTTCATTTCCTCTACCGTGGTGCCCTTTTCAAGCTGGGCCGTAAAGTCTACCAGCGAGACGGTGGGCGTCGGTACGCGAATGGCGTAGCCGTGGAATTTACCCTTCAGTTCGGGGATAACCAGGGACACGGCTTTGGCGGCGCCGGTGGTGGTGGGTACCATGTTGATGGCCGCGGCGCGGGCGCGGCGCAGGTCTTTGTGAACGTTGTCTTGAATATTTTGATCCATGGTGTAGGCGTGAATGGTGGTCATCAAGCCGCTGACGATACCAAAGTTATCGTTGACGACTTTGGCGGCCGGGGCCAGACAGTTGGTGGTGCAAGATGCGTTGGAGAGGATGTGGTGCTTTTCGGGGTCGTACTTGTCCTGGTTGACGCCAAGCACAATGGTAATATCTTCGCCCTTGGCCGGGGCGCTGATGATAACTTTCTTCGCACCCGCCGTGATGTGCCCTTTGGCTTTGTCTGCTTCGGTAAAGCGGCCAGTGGATTCAACCACATAGTCTACGCCCATCTTGCTCCACGGCAGTTGGGCCGGGTCGCGCTCGGCGGTAACGGCCAGTTCATATTTGTGGCCTTTGTAGGTAACGGTCAATTTGCTTTCAGCAGCTTCTACTTCGCCCTCGAAGCGTCCATAGGTCGAGTCGAAACGCAACAGGTGTGCCAATGTTTTGGTATCGGTCAAGTCGTTGACCGCAACAATCTCGAATTCACCGGGGTGATATTCCAACATGGCCTTGAAACTCTGTCGCCCAATACGACCAAACCCGTTAATTGCAATACGCGCCATACGTTCTTTGCCTCCTTTGGCTACAACTTATCCACTTCATTTTGCACAACGATTATGCATACACAGACGGCTGTGTTCCACCCGCAACCGCGGATGAAGACAAAACCGCCACTTTCTTTCATTCTGGGTAACGCTGTGTCCTGGGTTAAAACCCGTGGCTATTATAACATGCTCACGGAAGATAGCAATATTTCGGTTGTGGGGGGGCACAGCCCCTCAATCTCCCCAGGTGTTCTGGTTGACGTAAGACGTTGCAATCGCCCTGTTGTGGGGGGGACAGACATTTTTCCGCGCCTGGGAGCGCGAGCGTCTCGCGCGCTCCGGGGCGGGCAAGCGGCCCACGCTCCCTGAAACTCCCCGGTTACGGGTAAACCGTTACAGTTGGGGGCCGCGCTACGGGCACAGCTCGTTGAACGATACCCCCACGGTGGCCAGGGACAGGTCGTTCAGGCGACTGATTACCTCGTTGCGGGTGGCCGATCGTTCGTTAGTGTCGCCGTAGAGACGCGACTGGGCAATGACTTCGCGTAGCCGTTGTTCGTAGACCAGGACTTCGTTGTAGCGCGGGTGGGCGGGCCCCAGACGCGCGAGGAGCGCTTGCAACCCCGCTTCGTAGCTGGCCATCGGGTCGCCGCCGGCGCGTGGGGGAGGGGCACCCCCGCCCGGCTGGTGCTGCACTGTGCCATAGTTGACGCCCGTGACAGGGCCCTGCACTGTGCCGCCGGTGATGGTGACGCCATGGATGACATTGCCAAAGTGCTGGTTGACGGGGCCAGTGGGGCGGTTGACAAAGCCCTGTGCGCCTTGCGCGTTGATGGTGTCGCCTGTGGCCGGGGGAGCGGGTTGCGCGGCGGGTGGGGTGGGAGCCTCTGCGTCGTTGGGGTGGTCATCTATGGCGACACCCCACGCGCGCAAGGTGGCTTTGATATGGGTAATAGCGGTGCGCGCTTCGTAGATGCCGTGCGCAATGCCGGGGGGGGCATAGGCGTTGCCAAGCGCGGCTTGCTGTTGGAGGTAGTGGGCCAGGGTGCGGCGGTGGGTGGCGAGAAGTTCCTGCTGTTGACGGATGTCATCGGGTGTAGACATATGGCGTTTCCCTGTACTATGGTTACGAATAAAGTATACCGGAACTGGTGTGGCTCCGGTTGCGGTTGGAATGATTATACCATACGGGGGCGGGCGCTTCTATGGCAATATGGCGGTGACGCTGGCCGGCGACGCGGTACTATGCTGCAAGCGGAGTATGCCGACCATCAGCGTGGCGCCCACGGGGGGCAGTTGTTCCAGATTGGTGAGATTGTCGAGCACGAGCCAGTAGGGCGGGAGAGGGCGACTCGCCGCAAGGGGTGCGCTGGCGACCGGGGTATCGGTGCCAATACCGCGGACGCCGCGTTCGGAGAGCAAGAGGCGCAGTGCTGCGGCTCCGAAGCCGGGCACCTGGGGGGTGCCGTGCGGGCCCGGGTTGAGGTAGGCGTGGGGGGTACTCCAGCGCAGATCCCAACCGGTGGCCAGCAGCACAAAGCAGTCGGGCGGTATGCGGCCGTGCTGCGCTTCCCAGGCGCGTACCTCGGCGACGCTGAGGCGGTAGGCGGGGGTGTCCTGGGCTACGTCGCGCTGGTCGAGCACGACGACGGGGGCGATGGTATCCTGGGGGGCCAGCTTATCT
>DAOTUK010000334.1:0-11603 GCA_034437375.1 Chloroflexaceae bacterium
GGCGCCGATGATTATGGAGCGCTGGTGGTTGTGGCTTGGCGTCATGCTGCTACTGGTGCTGATTGCCTGGGGGCCGGTCTTTATTAGCGGGTTCTACTTTACCTCCCCAACCTACGGGCCAACGGGCTTGCCGATGCCCCGCTAACAAACTATACAACGCTGGTGGTGTGCGGCCCCCGAAAGGGGGCCGCACCGTTGCGTACACGGCTCCTACAACAAAGGCAAGTTGCGCTTCGTGGTAAATATGGTATGCTTGTCGTGTATGATACGGTTGTCGTATTTGGCTACGGGTTGAAGATGGGGAAAGGAGTTCGCGGGTATGTTTAAGAAGAAGGAACGCACCCAGGAGCAGGAAGAGAAGGCTAAACGCCTTCAGGAAGAGGCCGAGAAGAACCGTCAGATTCAGAAGACCATCAAGAGTTTGCAGGAGCAAATAGCCGCGCACGCGGGTGAGGCGCAAGAACTCAAGGCAGAGCTAGAGAAAGCCCGCGAGGGTGAGCAGGCCGCCTCCGACTATCGCAAAAAGTTTCTGGTGTTGCAATCGCAGGTACGCAATTTGCAAGATCAGTTGAAGAAGGCTGCGGAGGAAAAGCAAGCCCTGAGTGACGAAATAGAAGACCTGGAAGAACTCTCGGCTGATGAGCAGACCAAAGCCAGCAAAGAGGCGTCGGATGAGCTTTCGACGGCCCGGGCCAAGTTCCAGGCCTTGCAGCAGCAGATAACCCAGGTTGAAGAGGAAGATCAGCCCACCGTCCTGGCCGTGGGGAATAATGGTTGGGTTCGCCGCGAGGGTGGCAAGGGGCTAAACCGCCGCGACGCGCCGGGCCTCGGCTCCAATGTGCTAGACAGCTTTGCTATCGGAACCAGGCTCACGCTGCTAGAAGGCCCCAACCCGGCCGATGGCTATACCTGGTGGCGCGTGCGTTGCAACGATGGGCGCGAAGGTTGGGTTGCTGGCGAGGAATTGCTAACGCAACCAGAGTAAGGGCGGCATAGCCGCGTGAGGCGTTCTATGGCCAGAACCATGATAGGGTATCAATGGAATATGGGATGAATGGATTCGGCAGGTAAGTACCGTTGGTGCTTGCCTGCTGTTTCTTGAACAGAAGGAGCGAGAGCATATGGGGGCTTTCAAGTCGCGCAGGGTATGGTTGCTGGCGGTGCTGTGTGTCCTGGTGCTGCTGGTGGGGTGTGGCAAGAAAGAGACGCGGTGGGATAGTGCCCAGGAGCAAAGCGCCAATAACCAGCCGGCCACGTCGGACGAGTCGGTGGCGGGGGGCAGCTTTAACAAATTTTTCCCCGCGGAAGAAGAAGGTTTCGAGGTTATCTTTACCCAGGAAAAGACCGGCTTTGCCCAGGCCAAGCTAAAGAACGATGGTACCGATGTGGCCCAACTCTCTATTACCGATACGGTAAACAATCCAGAGGCAGCCGAGAAATACGCCGAAAGCAGCGAGACGCTGGCCGGCTTCCCGCTGGCGGCGATAGGCAGCAAGGGTACGGGTATCCTGGTAGCCGACCGCTACCAGGTACAGGTGCGTTCGCTGGACGATTCGTTTACGGAGTTTGACCGCGATGACTGGCTCCAGAAGTTTGATCTGGATGGCCTGTCGCAACTTCAGTGATTCCCCTACTCATCAGGAGGTATTATGAGCAAGGCTAAGATTTACGAGGTGGTTGACGATTTGCCCACTGGCGGCATTACCGTGCATATGTTGCGGGCGCTTGATTTTGCTATTCCGGGCCAGTGGCAAAATGTGGTTGGTTTCGAAGAGACCATCAAGGTTGTGACAGGCGAAACCGATCAAGAGATGATCCAGAAGGTGGGCGAGCGAGCTATTCACCTGTTCAATGACCGTTCGCAGGGCTATCAGCGGGCGTTGTGGCTCTACCAGACGATAGATAGCGCCGACAACGCGCTGGCCGCGGCCGTGTTAGCCGACAAGGTGGGCGAGAAAATCGGCTTTCTCTCCTTTTTGACCAAAGTCACCCCCAAAGCCGATACCGCGCAGGCGTTAGACCTGAGCTTGAAGCTCGTAGGCGAAATCGTAACGTTTTGTCAAATAAGCGGGATACCCGGCGATAGTGTCGGCGATTTTGTGCGGGCGCTCGCCGACTATAGCGGCGAAGAGTTGATGCGGATGACGGCAATGATTTGCGTAGATGGGCTTATTCCATTGGGGCCCGATTTTGTAGACCGCGTGCTGTCGGTGCTGGAAAGTCTGGATGCGGAGCGGTTGGAGCAAAACGGCATTTATAAACGCATCAACTCGCTTATTCCCGGCGATAGCGCATCCGAACAACTGGGATTTATCCGCACGAGCGTAGATTCGGTGCAGGGTTGGATACGGTCGTTTGTCGAAGAGCGCAACCTGAACGTAGATCAGGTGGTCGGCCAGTTGAAAAAGTATGTTGAAATTACCGACGATAAGCTGGACTATCTGGGGGCATTTCTCGATATGACAACCAACTACTATGAACATACCGGTATTCAAACGCTGGCCCGGCGCTTGATCCAGCGGGCCGTGAGCGAGATATAGGCTATTCTTGTGGGCGGAGGCTTGCGGGGCGGCCTCCGCTCATACCGGTTCGGTTCCGGCCTCGCCTCACCCCTCATCGCCTCTCGCCTCCCGCCTCACCCCTCATCGCCTCCCGCCGCCTCCCGCCTCCCGCTTCCCGCCGCCTCGCTTCCCGCCTCACCCCTCATCGCCTCTCGCCTCACCCCTCATCGCCTCCCGCCTCCCGCCTCCCGCCGCCTCGCCTCCCGCCTCTCGCCGCAACGCCAGCATTGTGATGTCGTCAAACTGCACCGCGTCGGACATATGCTGTTGGAGCGCATCTTCCAGGCGGTCAAGCAGATGGCTTGCGGAGGGCGCGGGGGTTGTGAGGATAGCCTCTAGCCGCTCGTTGCCAAAGCACTCCTGCTGTGGGTTGCGTATATCTGTCACCCCATCAGTATAGCAATAGAGGGTGTCGCCCGGCTCCAGTTGGGTTTCCTTGATGGTAACCTCAATGTCGGGGAGCATCCCAATGGCCGGGCCGGTCGTTTGCAAGGTATCGCGTATGGTTCCGTCGGCCCCTATCACCAGCGGGGCATTATTGCCACAGTTGACATAGAGTAATTGCCCACTGGCCGGGTCAAGCACGCCAAAGAAGAGCGTAAAAAACATATTCAGTTCGCTATGGTTGCTGGTAATGTAGGTATTGGTTAGCGCAACGGCGTTTTTAAGCGCGGCGGCCCCGATGGTGGGCATAGCGCGGCGGCGGTGGCCCTGCGTGGGCACAAAATCATCCGAAAGAATGTCGGTCCAACTGCTGGTGCTATAGTGTTGTTGGGCAAAGGCGCGGAGCAAGCTCCGCGAGAGGGCCATAAAGAGCGCCGCCCCCACCCCCTTGTCGCACACATCAGCAATGATAATACTCAGACGGCGGTTCTGCGTGAGCATAAACAGGTCATAGAAATCGCCGGAGACTTCGCGGGCCGGGTGAAAGCGCGTTTCTATTTCCCACCCCTCTAGTTCGGGTAAGTGAACCGGCAGAAAATTGAGCTGAATATCGCGGGCTATCTGAATATCGTGCTCTATTTTCAGCAGCATGGCGTGTTGGGCCGCGTCCTGCTCCTGGTGATACAATTGGTAGCGGGTCTGGCAAGATTGTACCCGCGCCTTGAGAACGGCGGGGTGATAGGGTTGGCTCAGGTAATCGGTGATTCCCTGGGCAAAGTAGGGCTCAAGGGCGTGGGGGTCGTCGGTGGGGACAAGCAACAGCACCGGGATAGTAGACAACTGGTCGTGCTGGTGCAGGTGCGAGAGTAGGTGCTGCGCGGGTATGTCGCTCAGTTGCGCGGAGAGCAACAACAGACTGATGGAGGTACTGGACAGAATGTCCATAGCTTGCTGACCAGTTTCCGCTTCAGTCACAGCATACCCGGTCTGTTGAAGCTGTTGCTTCAGCCGGTTACGGTGCGCACTATCTGGTTCAACAAGAAGTATCTTTACGTGCTCCATACTTTATTATAGCATTTGCAGCGCCGCTTGCAATTGGGCGACCTCCTGGTCGGTCAAATTGGTAAGCGGGGCCCGCACGCTTGTGCGCGGCAAATCGCTATACCAGGGCAGAGCCGCTTTCAGCGCGGGTTGCAAGTTGGGCGTCTTGGTAGCGTTGCGTATCTGGAGTACCTGCTGCTGCGCCGCCTCGACATCGCCGCCCTGGTGGTGGGCGTCGTAGACAGCCCGGACACGCTGCGGCCAGACGTTGGAGAGCGCCGAGATAATGCCGCTGGCTCCGGCGGCCAATGAACTGGCTATCTGGGAATCGCTACCGCTGTAGATGCGCAAATGGGGGTAGCTTTCGACCAGATTGGCCGTGTGTTGAGGGTCGCCGCTACTATCTTTGATACCGTAAAACTGCGCGCCGTGGCTATCGAGCAGGCGTTCAATGATGGCCGCGGTTATGGGAACACCGGTTATTTTGGGAATATGGTACAGCAGCACGCGCCCGGTGCCGGGCAGAGCGTCGAAGAGTCCGCGGTAGTAGTGGACAACCCCTTCGTCCGAAACGGCTTTCAGATAGAAGGGCGGCATCACCATAATGGCGTCGGCGCCACCTTCCAGGGCGTAGCGGCTCAAGGCAATCGTTTCAATGAGCGAGGCACACCCACTACTGATAATGGTAAAGAGAGAGCCGCGGTGTTCTAGCACAACGTCAACGATACGCTTGCGTTCGTCCATACTGAGCGAGGGCCCCTCGCCAGTGGTACCCATAGGCAGTACGCCGTTTATGCCCTGCGCTTCGAGAAAGCGCAAGTGGGCCGGGAGCAGGTCGTAAGCAACGGGGCCGGTGTTGCTCACAAAGGGGGTAAGGGTGGCGCTGATCACGCCGTCTAGCGGTGGTGTGTTTTGCATAGAATTCCTCCGTATCTTTACAGATTTTCGGGTCGGGGGCGGTGCGCGGCCTGCGGCTGTGCATCACCTGTCGCTCATATCATACCAGATGTCGGGGGGGAGTAAACCACAGACAGATGATGATACGCAACCTATCGGTTAGGTATCGGTGTCTATCTGTGGTTGTCCTACCCTATGCAAGCGTCTAGTATGACCCCTAGCGCATGGGGTAGAGGGCGGCAGAGGTAGCAACGTTGAGCGGCCAGACGGCTTGCTTGAAAATCTGGCCGCTATCATCCGGCTGCCATTGGATGGCAACCATACTATGGCCGCGTTGCATCCCATGCGTTTCGCCCACTTCATCGAAACTCACTGCGCCATAGAAGGTCATAATTCCCATTGTGTCCAGGGTTTCTATCAACACCTGGGTGTCCAGGCTGCCACTGTCCTGGATAGCCTGTTCTAGCACGAGGCCGGCAGCATAGCCACTGGCGGCGTGGTAGGTGGGCGGCTCACCATAGGCGTCCTGGTAAGCCGAAACAAATTCTAGCGTTGTGGGGCCAATCCATTGGAGACCTTCTGATTGGGCGGTATTGCTGTTATAGTCGGCGGTTGCGTCCCACTGGATCAGGCCCATAACACCGGCACCGGCCGTGCCGAGCGTTTCAAAGTCGGGGTTCATGGGCAGATTCAACAGCGCCAGCATGTTGAGGGGGACAGCATTGTCAGAGATTTGTTGGGCCATCAGCGTGCCGCCTGCGGCGTCGCCACCGCCCATCAGCGCGTCCGGGGCGGTTTGCTGTACCTGGGCAATGAGCGCATTAAAATCGGTGGTGCCTGGCTCATAGCTCTCAAAGAGGGGCACCTCGTAGCCCTCCTGTTCGGCGTAGGATCGGAGCGTTTCGGCAGCAATAGTGTATGCAGGCGTGTTTTCGTAGACAATAGCAATGGTGCCAGCGTCGGGGGCAATCTCTTTCAACAGATCAACCGCGGGGATGAGTTGGCTAGACGGGGGCGTCAACACCTGGTACGTTGTGCTATAGCCCTGTTGGTACATCTCGCCGGTTTCGTTGGCGGTGGTAAGCATAATCGTATTGTGTTCGTCGGCTATGGCGGCGGCCGGCGCAACCAGGGTACCCATGGTCGGGCTCAGCAAGAAATTGACGTTATCCTGGCTACAAAGGGTGGTGTAGCGTTCTTCCACCGTGCCCTGGTCGCCCTCATCGTTATGGGCTATCGTTTCGACGGTAATGACGGAACCATCCTCAAGCGCTATGCCGCCTCGTTCGCTCACCTGGTTTTTCCAGAGTTCAATACCATTGTTGCGTTGGGTAGATTGGGCTTCGAGATCGCCGGCCAGCGAGGCAGTGTAGCCAATGGTAATGGTTTGATCGCCTACGGGGCCCGCGGGGGCATCTCCCTCGGCGGGGGCATCTCCCTCGGCGGGGGCTTCTCCTTCGGTGGGGGCTTCTTCTTCCGTAGGAACAGGTACCGTCGGTTGTTGGGCTCCGCCACAGGCGGTCAGTACCAGCGTGCTCAAGCATAGTGCTGTGATGAGTAGGGTCAACAAGCGTTTCATTTGTGAACATTCCTCCTTGTGTTTGGGATTATGACTTTTTGCGTTCTTCACGGCCAGTATCGAGCGATCCCGTATCAACCACAGGTATGCTTGCCAATAGCCGCGGTAAGGGATTCTAAACGTTGGGTATGCTGTGGTTGCACAAGCGCTCCGGTACAGGTGTCTGATAAAATAATACCACGACTAGCGACGGCTCATGAGGGGTATTTTAGAGGTATTGCGGGACGTGTTGCTTGCGTGCCTGGATTTTTGGGATAGAATGGTAGCGCACACGGTAGTAGTTTCAGTTAGGTAGAGGTGTCGTAGAGGGTTATGGAAATACAAACGATACGCAAAGAAGCTGGTGGGTCGAAGGTACGAATGATTGCATTTCATCCCCAGGGAACATTACTGGCTGTGGGGATATGGGATGCAGTATTGCTGTGGGATGTGGTAAGTGGGGCCGAGGTGCGCCGTCTGGAAGGGCACCGCAATATTGTGGCCAGTATGGCGTTTAGCCCGGATGGGCACGTGCTTGGAGCCAAAGATGATGATGCTTCTATTCAGCTCTGGGATGTGACAACCGGTGAGAAATTGCCGCGGCTAGTGGGGCATACCCAGTCGGTCAATGGTATGGCGTTCAGCCCCGATGGGCGCTTGTTGGCGTCCGGCAGTACCGATACCACGATTCGCTTGTGGGATGTCCAGACAGGTATGCCAGTGTGGACGATTTCGGAGCATACGAATATTATATCGGGGGTAGGGTTTAGCCCGGATGGCCGCTTGCTGGTGACGGGGATGTACGATGATACGGCGCGGGTGTGGCTGGTTGAGGATGGGCAAGAGGTGGCACAGTTGCGCGGGCACACTGGCTATGTGCAGAGTGTCGCCTTTAGCCCGGATGGCCGTTTTGTGGCGACGGGCAGCTTTGACCATACCATCAAGCTGTGGGACACCGAACACTGGCAAGAGGTACGCCAACTGCGCGGACATACCGATTTTGTGATGCGGTTGGCCTTTAGCCCGGATGGTCGCCAGTTGGCCTCGTGTAGCAATGACCTGACCATCCGCCTGTGGGATGTGGAGCAGGGGCAAGAGGTGCGCCAGTTGACCGGGCACGGCGATTATGTGCAGTGTGTGGTGTTTAGCCCGGATGGAATGACCCTGGCGTCGGGCAGTTTTGACCAGACGGTACGGCTGTGGAATCTGGGCTTTGATGAGTCGCACTGGAAACGGCTAGAGTTTGCGTGGCGCAGTGCGGAAGAGCAAGAACGACAAGATCGCCTGGAATACGAACGCCGCAAGCGAGAGGAGCGCGAACGCCTGGATCGGGAGGCCCAGGAGCGAGAAGAACGCGCGGCCTGGCAACGCAAGGTCTGGCGCGTGATGGGCCGCTGTGAGGTGTCGGGCGAGCCGCTGAGCCTCTGGGAGCGTATGTTTGCCCGCACACGCAAACGCAAGCATCGCAAGACAACCATGGGTTCGCTGGTAGAGTAGGCAACGAGAGGCGACGCCACGGGACGCAGAGGCGCGACACAACCGCGTATCTGCGCATCCTCAAGGCAACGCATCTCTGATGCTATGCATAGGTTCGCTGATAGAGTAGCGTAGGCAACGGCAACGAGAGGCGACGCCACGGGACGCAGAGGCGCGACACAACCGCGTATCTGCGCATCCTCAAGGCAACGCATCTCTTGTGGTATGAGAGGAGTTGGTATGGATATATCTGGGGTGCTACAACGGGTGGCGGGCGAAGCGACCATCTATAGTGTGACGTTGAGCCCGGATGGGAGTATACTGGCCACGGCCAGTTGGGATATGACCGCGCGATTGTGGGAGGTGGCCACGGGGCGCGAGGTGCGACGCCTGACGGGACATACCGGGCGGGTGTATACGGTGGCGTTCAGCCCGGACGGGCGTTTGCTGGCAACCGGCAGTACCGATACGACGGTACGCCTGTGGGAGGTGGATAGCGGCCAGTTGGTGGCAACAATGCAGGGGCATACCAATCTGGTATATAGTGTCGCATTTAGCCCGGATGGGGCGTTGCTGGCGTCGGGCAGCGAGGATGGGAACGTGTGTGTGTGGGATGTCGCCAGCGGCCAGCAAGTACGGCGGTTGGAGGGGCACCCGGAGTATGTGAAAAGCGTCGCCTTTAGCCCGGATGGGAGTATGCTGGCATCGGGGAGCCGCGATTGTACCGTCGCGTTATGGGATATGGCCGATGGCGCAGAAATTGGGCGGCTTGACGTGGATACCAACGGCGTCAATAGCATTGTGTTTAACGACAACGGTAGCGCCCTGTTGATAAGCAATGTGGATGGCACGGTAGGGCTATGGGATGTCGCCAGCGGCCAGCAGGTGCAGCGTCTGGTGGGGCACAAGTACCCCTCGTGGAGCGCCGTCTTTAGCCCGGACGGCCAGCAGTATGCGTCGGGGAGCGCCGATAAATTGATTATGCTCTGGGATGCACAAAGCGGCAAGATAGCGCAACGTCTGGAGGGGCACGCCAAAGATGTCTATAGCGTGTGCTTTGATCACGCCGGGCGCGTACTCTTTTCAGGTAGCGACGATGCCACTATCCGGGTATGGCAGTTGACGATGCCCGCGGAGGCGTGGCAGCAGTTAGCCCAGGCGTGGCACACACGCGAACAACAGGAAGCGCAGGAACAGGCCAGCAGCGCAGCGCAGGAGCAGGAGCAGCAGGACATGCAGCGCAAGGTATGGCGCGTCATGGGCCGTTGTGAGGTGTCGGGCGAACCGTTGAGCCTGTGGGAACGTATGTTTGCCCGCACGCGAAAGAAGCAATACCGATGAACCATCGAGAGATACCAGAACATCCTCCGGAGCAAGCGCTAGAGGAGCAACCGCGCAGTTTGCTCTACCGGCTGCTTGATCATCCGGTCAATGCGCGGGAGTCTATTTTAGATAAATTATTTCAAGTGTTTTTCAAAGTGTTATTGTTGGCAACGACAGTGCTTGAGAAGGTATCTGGGAAGAAGCGGTCGTAAGCCAGGTGTGAAAAGCGAAGCCGGTTAGGAAGGAGGACAAGGGGCAGGTGGTGCGCTGGTTGCCGTTGGCAGGCGCGGGCCATTCGTCCCCAATGCTACCTATGAAAATACTGGTCTATGGTGCAGGTGTCGTTGGCAGTCTCTACGCGGCAAGGTTGCACGAGCAGGGGCACGATGTTGCTGTGTTGGCGCGTGGTGCGCGTCTGGCCGAGGTGCGGGAGCATGGGCTTGTGATACATGACGTTATCAACAATACCCAATCGCAGGTATCGGTGCCGGTCGTTGAGACGTTGGCGCCGGACGATGCCTATGATCTGGTGCTAGTCGTGGTACGGAAGAACCAGATAAAAGAGGTGCTGCCATCGCTGGCGGCCAACCGTCCGACGCCGTTGTTCCTCTTTCTTGGCAACAATGCCCTGGGCGGCGAGGAAATTGTGGAAGCGCTTGGCCCCACCCGGGTGCTGCTTGGGTTCCCCGGCGCCGGCGGGCGCCGCGAGGGTCACATTATCCACACGATGTCCGCTCGCAAGGGGGGCAAGTTTGTCACAACAATAGGCGAACTGGACGGGAGCCGCTCGCCGCGGGTAGAAGAGGTAGCCCGTCTCCTGGAAGGGTCCGGGTTCCCGGTGGAGATAAGCGCCGATATAGCGACGTGGTTGAAGTGCCACGCGGCGTTTATTGTGCCCATTGCGGCCGCCGTGCATATGGCCGGCTGCGACCGGCTGCGGCTGTCGCGCACACACGATGCACTGGTCTTGATGGAGCGGGCTATTCGGGAAACCATGGATGTATTGCAGGCGCACCGCTTTACGATTGTACCGTCGGCGTTTCGTCGCTTCGGGTGGGTGCCAGAGCCGCTACTGGTGCTATTGATGCGCCACCTGATCAAAACGCCCTTTGCCGAAACGGCTATCGTGGCGCATGCGTGTGCCGCGCGTGACGAAATGGTACAACTTGCCAACGAGTTACGGGCCCTGGTACAAACCAGTCCTGTACCGGCGTCGGCGTTCAACGAGCTATGTACCTATCTCGAACCAGAGGCGCAGCCGGTTGACGATGGGAGCGCGACGCTACGCTTGAACTGGCTTGGCATTCAGCTCCCCCTGGTGATGGGTGGGGCTATGCTTGGGGTGCTGGTGCGGCTCTGGGCACTGGCCCGCCAGAATAGCAAAGATCGGGCAGCGGGAGAGTTTGCACACGTGGGAGATCGCCAGCGTGAGCAGGCCGTGCTGGTGGGGGTGCTGGCCCTGCTTGGGGTGGGCGTAGTGGTGCTTGAGCGTCGCCTGTGCCATAACTCGCTGGTAGACCAGTCGCACATTTTCACCGATACCGGTACATCTGCGCCAGACCAGGCCGTAACTGCATCGCCAGAGCCACACCCGGAGCATGGAGCGGTTGGGGAAACGGCCGTACCAAACGCTGATGCGCGTATCGGGGTCTACTACGGCACCGTGTCGGGCGGCACGCGAGACGCCGCCGAACGTATTCAACGCGCCTTCGTCGCTCTGGGGATTGATTCGGTGCAGGTAGTCAATATTGCCAGCGCCGACATAGCGACCATGCAAGCACACGACATCATCATCTTTGGCACCAGCACCTATGGCGATGGCGAATTGCCAGAGGATTGGAACAACGCCTACCCCCTGCTGGATGGGGCCAATATGCATGGGAAGCGAGTCGCGCTATTTGGGCTTGGCGACCAGGTGAACTATGCATCGAACTTCCAGAGCGGCATGGGCGTGCTGGCCCAGAAGGTGCGCGAGCGCGGCGCCGAGATTGTAGGGCGCTGGTCCACCGCCGGGTATCAGTTTCTCGAATCGCGGGCCGTAGATAATGGCCACTTTGTCGGTTTGTCGCTCGACTATAATAACCAGCGCGATTTAACGGACGAGCGGGTACAGGCCTGGGTGGCACAACTGGCGGCCGAGGTGGGATTGCTTCAAGTGAAAGAGGCATAACCGGGCGCAACTGGCAGCATCCCCAGGGATGTTTTACAATAGGGGTAACGAGACGGAAGGGAGTAACCCATGACAACCGCCATAGCACAACCAACCCGCCAGCAAGAGCAACGCTTTCGGATGAGCCGCGCCGAATATCTGGCCTGGTGCGATGAGGATACCCACGCCGAATGGGTGCGGGGGGAGGTGACTG
>DAOTUK010000335.1:0-49897 GCA_034437375.1 Chloroflexaceae bacterium
GGTTTCTTCATCCCAACTGGTTGCCTCCCACCCCAGGACGCCCCAGGCTTCCTGTTCGGCGGCGGTCAATTCTTCCCAGGCAAAGCTATTCCAGAATTCTTCGATGTCGCCCTCCGGGGTGCGGATCTCGTCGTCTGCGGCGGCGGGGGCTTCTTCTTCGGTGGGGGTTTCTGCGGTCTCTTCTTCGGTGGGGGTTTCTGCTGCTTCCGGGGTATTTGTCGGTACACTGGCCGGCACAGAAGGCTGACCACAAGCCCCCAATACCAGGAGTAAGAGTACCAATAACCCGACAAACCCGCTACGATACCATACTCTACCATCGTTCATCATATACTTCTCCCTTCACATTACAGCTATGCCCCTCACCCCCGAAGGATTGTGAGGAGCTACCTCTTACCAGGAACGTCAAGTACATGCTGACAAGTATGGGAACGAACGCTGCCTGGGAGCGCGTGCGTCTCGCACGCATGCGGGCAAGATGCCCGCGTTCCCAGGGACGTATTTACGATTGCCGTTAGATTGCTATAGACACCGATAGACACCGATATGCTTGCCAATGCCATCGGTGTTCATCGGTGTGCATCCGTGGTTCCCATGCTTACCCGAATGTGGTATTATCACCCACCACTGGAGCTATTCCAGGTGGGACAGGTCGTTGAACCGCACGGCTTCGACCCCCTCACCAAACGCCAGTTCGTTGACAGAGGTATTGGCCGTATCGCCATACTTCACCCACGTCATCGTAATATCATGATCGAGCCAGTAGGCGAATGCCAGGCCAATAACGCCGCCGTGGGTAACAACCATAATGGTGCGTCCCTCGTACATCGCCAGCAAGCCGTAGAGTGAGCCAAGCACACGCTCGCCAAAGATGAAAATGTCCTCAAGCTGAAACTTCTTTTCGAAGTCGTCTTCTTCCAGCGCGCTTACAAAGTAGGCTTCGTTGACCTCTTCCAGTTGGCCCAGGCCAAGCTCGCGCAGACCGGCGCGGGTCTGGATGGGCAGGTTGAGCGCACCGCTCAGCATCTCTGCGGTCTGGTAGGCGCGTTGGAGCGTGCTGGACACCAGGACGGCCGGGCGGGGGTTATGTTCCTGAACCCAGCCGGCCAGCCGGCGCGCCTGCTCAATCCCCCGGGCCGACAGGGGGTCGTCGCCCCACCCTTGAATGCGCTTCTGGGCATTGGCCACCGATTCGGCGTGGCGAATAAGGATAAGTCGGGTTGGTCGCTGGAAAAACATCATCTACTCGCTGCTTTCTTCACTCAGTCCAAGACCAATAATGTTAAAGCCGGCGTCAACGTAGACAATTTCGCCTGTTATGCCAGCGGCATAGTCGCTGGCAAGCCAGGTAGCTGTGTTGCCCACATCTTCAATGGTGACGTTGCGCCGCAGGGGGGCATATTCAGCACACTGTTTGTAAAAGGAACGAAAGCCGGCAATGCCGCTGGCGGCCAGCGTGCGAATAGGCCCGGCGCTAATGGCATTGACCCGAACATTGGCGGGGCCCAGGTCGGAGGCTAGATAGCGTACGCTGGCCTCGAGCGCGGCCTTGGCGACCCCCATAACGTTGTAGTTGGGCAAGACCTGGTTGGCGCCGTGGTAGGTCAGGGTCAGGATGGAGGCACCGGGGTTGAGCAACGGGCGGGCCGCCTTCACCAGCGCCGTGAGCGAATAGGCGCTAATCTCCAACGCGGTGAGAAAGCCCTCGCGGGTGACGTTGAGATAGTCGCCCTTGAGCTCTTCGCGCTTGGCAAAGGCTATCGCGTGTATCAGAATATCAATGGTGCCATACACCTCGCGCACCTTCTCCATCAGCGCGTCTATCTGTTCATCGCTGCCCACGTCGCACGGCTCAATACATTTGGAATTGAGGCTTTCGGCCAGTGGACGCACGCGGCGCTCAATCGCATCGCCAATGTAGGTAAAACCCAGTTCGGCCCCTTCCCGATGCATCGCTTGCGCAATGCCCCAGGCTATCGAGTGGTCGTTGGCCACCCCCAGTATCAGACCCTTTTTTCCTTCGAGTAGACCCATCTATCATGCTCCTTGCTTTTCTTACGGAAAGAATTACGTGACACCGTAGTGTATCACAGAATTCAATCTGGTTTAAGCAGACCCAACTGGGTGGCGCGGACGGCGGCCTGCGTACGGTCTGAGACATGCAACTTGGCGATGATCCGTTCCACATGCACCTTGACCGTACCGGCGCTAATGACCAGGTTGCGGGCGATTTCGCGGTTGGTTTGCCCCTGCGTGAGCAGGTGCAGGACATCCATTTCGCGCGGGGTGAGCGGTTCAATGGTGGTTTCTTCGGCGCGGGTGGTTTCGCTGGCCATGTGTTGCAGCAAGCGTTGGGTGAGCTCGGTATTGAGGAAGGAGTCGCCGCGCAAGACCTGGCGCACGGCGGTGAGCAATTCGCGCCGGCTGGTATCCTTGAGCAGATAGCCAGCGGCCCCATTTTTAATTGCGGTCATCAGGTATTCGGAGCTTTCGTGCATCGTGACAATAATCACGCTGGTCTGGGGACAGGTTTGTTTAATAGCGCGGGTTGCCTCTAGTCCGTCCATGTCGGGCATCCGCACATCTAGCAGCGCCAGTTCGGGCAAGAGGTTGCGGCAGAGCTGTACCGCCTCCACGCCGGTGGTCGCTTCGCCAACAATCTCCAATCCCCGCTCACCGGAGATCATGGTGCGCAGGCCGGCGCGGGCCAGTTCGTGGTCGTCGGCAATAATCAAGCGGGCGGGGGTTGCGGGGGCCGGGTTACTCATAAAGTTCTCTCCCTTGCTGTCAAACCGGGTAAGGGTGCTTCGGCTACCACGAGGGTGCCAGAGCCGGGGGTACTGTGAATGGTACACGTTCCATCAAGTAATGCCATACGCTCTTTCATACTCATCAATCCTATGTGTTCGCCAGATTCGCTGCTGCGTGAGGTGTCGAAGACGTGAAAGCCACAGCCCCAATCCTGCACTTCGAGCCGGACAAAATGTTCCTGGCAGATAAGCGCCAGGCGGGCCTCGCGCGTGCAGGCGTGTTTGCGCACGTTGGTGAGTGCCTCCTGGGCGACGCGGTAGAGGGTCGTTTCAATGGCCGACGGGAGGCGGCCCGTCTCGTTGGGCGCTTCAAAGGCGATATTCCAGCCATCATCACGCAGCGTTTTTATCTCCATACGCAAGGCACTTTCCAGGCCAAAATCATCCAGCACGGTGGGGCGCAGGCCGGCGATAACCTGGCGGGCCTCTTTCACAACGCGCTGCGAAAGCTCCATGGTGCGTTGCAATTCGTTGCGGGTTTGTTCGGCGCGTGGGCGATAGTGGCTGGCAAAGGTTTGCAGGTGCTGGTAGGCGCTCGAAGCCACCTGGGCCAGACCGTCGTGCAATTCGTAGGCCACCCGCCGCCGCTCCTCCTCTTGCGAATTGAGCAGCTTTTCAACCAGATCGAGCAGGCTCACTTCGCGCTCGGCTAACTTTTGGAGCAGGCGGGCATTCTCGCTGTGCAGGCGCGAATTTTCAACCGTTACGCCAAGCTCAGAGGCCAGCAGTTGCAGCGCTTCCAGGTCATCGTCACTGAGGGGGTGGTGCTGGCGGGTGCTCTTGAGCGTCAAGACGCCGATAGATTGCCCGTTGGCTGAGACGAGCGGCAAGGTAATGGTTGAGGGGATCGAGCGGGTATAGGAACGCCAGGTTGTGCCGATAGACTCGCCGTGCCCTTCCAGAATCAGGGGGCGCTGTTGGGCTATCACCTTACCAGACACGCTGGTGTACAGGTTGTTTACTTTGGTACCGGGGCGTATGGCGTCCTCCCCCGCCGAGGCGTGGACTTCAAGCGGGCCATTCTTATTGTGCAGCAGCAGGATACTACCGCCATCGTAGCCGATAAATTCAATCGCGCGTTCCAGGGCCATTTGCAGCAGGGGGTCTAGCTCGTGGGCGCTAATCAGGTCGCGCCCAATCTCAACCAGCAGCCGGAAGCGCCGGGCGCGGTCTTCGGCGGCCTGGTAGGCGTGCTGGAGTTGTTCGGTAATACGCTTGCGTTCGGTAATGTCGCGTACAATCAATTGCACGGTTGGTTGGTCGTCCCATACTACATAGCCCGCGTTGACTTCGACGGGGATATGGGCGCCATCGTGGGTGCATACGGTTGTCTCAAGACACACCATCGCCTCTGGATGGTTGACAATATCGAGCAGTTGGGCCGTATTGTCAGAGTCGTGGTTGGCCTTCAGAAAGGTAAACACGTTTTTGCCCAGAACTTCTTGCTCATCGCTCAGGTGTAACATGCGGATGATGGCCGGGTTGGCCAGGTGGATATTCTGGTGCGAGTCCACGATGAGGATTCCATCTGGGGAAAGCTCGATCAGGCGTTTGAAGCGGGCGCGTTCATCGAGCAGGCGGCGGTAGCGGTTGAGGCGGGTAATGGAGCGGATGCGCATGCGCAATTCGGTTTTGTCAAAGGGCTTGGTAATAAAGTCGTCTGCGCCAACGTCAAGCCCGCGCAGGCGCGACTCGCGGTCATCCAGCGCTGTGACCATCAAGACCGGCACTTCGGCCAGGGCGGGGGTAGCTCGCAGTGTGCGGCAGACCTCGAAGCCATCCATGCCCGGCATCATAACATCGAGCAGTATTAAGTCGGGCAGGAGTTGGGCAGACTGATCGAGCGCTTCGGCTCCACTCGAAGCAAACGCGAGGCGGTAGTTCTCACGAGCCAGCAATGCTTCAAGCGTCTGACGGGCAGACGACGAATCATCCACAATGAGAATAGTACCGGTTGGTTCCATATACCTGTGCCAGCAGTGCGTGTGTATGCTCAATACCCTATCCTACCACATATTGCAACTTCCTACCAGAGGGAAGGCAAGAGGGGAGCACGCCTGGCGACGCCGCTCCCCCAACCGTCTCGTCTCGCGCCGTATGCCGCACGGGTATTACTTATGGAGCATCGGCAGGTACACCGTTCCATCTGCTCCCGCCACCGATACCGTGACGGCATAGTCCGGGCTTTCAACCGTCCTGCTCAAGGCTACTATCTCGGTGGCAACCGAGATGGTTTGCTCACCAGCAGACGTAAATTCAAACGTGGCCTGGTTGGTGCCCTGTCCTGCTACTGGCTCTGGCGACCATGTAAACTGAAGCGGCCCGGTGGCATTTTCTGGTAACACGTCCGCCTGGAGCGTCACGCGGCGGCCTGCTGTTACTTCAGACGGCACACCCTGGATAACCACCTCTTGCACCGGGATAACCTCTGGCGCGGACATCTTGCCCTTGCCGTTAAAGTAGGACACATTGCCGGCCCGATCATAGGCGCTCACAATATAGCGTAGGTCATCCTCCTGGTTGATACTACCCAGGTCGGCCTCCCATATCTGAATACCATCGCGCGTATCTACCTGTTCAAAATCGGTAATCGTTTGCCAATCCTGGTTTCCAATGCCATACACCAGTTCGATGCGCTCCAGGCCGGTATCGTTTGTCGCCTGTTCTGTCACAGCAACATTGGCCTTGACCTCTATGGCCTGAAGCGTGGTTGCATCCACGTTGCGAATAATCCGTACCCCCTTGATAACAGGCGGCACAGTATCCTGCACCGTCTCCTCAGCCATGGCCGCCGACGGGTCAACGTACAATATCTTGAACTGCATCTTCTGGTAGAAGCGCAATGTCCCCTGGGTCGCGTCGTCGTTCTCGGCGCGATATTGGGCCGGCGTCACCAGTAGTTGATCGCGTTGCATATCGTCTATCTCAACCGTGCTGTAATTGTAAATACTATCGGGGTACCAGACCTCCTGGGCATCTGAGAAGGACTGGTCGTCCAGCGACACATTGCGCGTTACGGCGTAGGTTATCTGGGGGCGATAGTTGGCGACCGGTATATCAGAGCCTCCCAGAAACGCCACGTCCTTGACGATCATATTTTTGCCCTCATCGTTATGCACGGTCAGGTCATAGGCAAACTGGGGCAGCATTGGCTCGCCCTCGGTAATGGCTTCAATAATGCGTGGCTCCGGCACATTAAACCCTTCTTCAGCAAAGCTATCGGTCGCTTGCAACGACGTAATGACATGGTGTATTCGTCCCGTGCGATCCACTTGCTGCGGGGCCATACGGGCTTCAAAGGTAATCGTCCGTTCGACCCGCCCCGATGTCGTCACAGGTACCCGCGCCGGCTTCTTGCCGCGGGGCAAGTCCACATCAGGAATAGCGGACGGGTTGGGCACTTTCACGCGGATAAAGGGCAACCCATACAGCGTCAGCCCCATCAACGCCTTCACATCCAGCGTGTCCAGGAAGGTTACATTTTGCACATAGCGTTTCTTCGCCTTGACAAGCGCCCCCCCGATAGTTTGCCCCACGTAGATTTGTTGCCGGGTGCCATCGGCGTTCTCTACCACCGTTCGCACATCGCGGCCTATCTCGGCCGTATAGAAGAGCGAAAGGCGCTCGCTATAGCCTATCAAGTCGGCGTCGCCATAGCCATAGCCGGTGTTACCAATCAGGTTGCCGCCATGCTTGATGTAGGTCTGGGGAAAGTCGGCCAGGTATTTGGTGCGCTCCTCGCCGGGCGGCAATTCGTTGGCCGGTAACAGCCCCCGCCCGCTCAAATCTTCCACATTCAAACCGCTATGACAGCCCACCGAATAGAGCAACCGATTTTCAAAGAAGAGCCGGCTGCCGCTCTGCGGGCTTGGCGTAAGTATATCTTTCGCCAGCAGCGTTGGTTGGGACACATCCGCGTCGGCCGCTTCGGGGATAGCCTGGTAGTGGTCAAAGTGGGCGTTGACCGACTGGAGCGGTATGCTGTGGGTCAACGAGTAGGGCGACGAGGTAAACGCCTCCCATTGCCCATCAAACCAGGCCGCTTTCAAATCGTCGGCGCTCCAGGTACCGGGCGTTTCAATCAAATCGTTTACCTGGGTCATCCCAAAGTGGGTTACCATCAGCACAACGATGGCATTGGCCTGGTCGCTCAGAAAGTCATACCCGGTCACGACGGCTTTATCGTTGGGGGCCGTCGCATCTATGACCAGCGGTGTATCGCCCTCTTCATCGTACTGTTCCACATATCGGCGTATCTCCGAAGGGCGCTCGACCAGACGCCCCACCGCGCGGTCTGGAATGAAGAGCGGGTGATCGGGCCAATCGTACGCTTGATCGGTGCCATAGGCATCGTCGGTCAAAATGGTGCGGTAGCGCAGCGAGCCGCTGAGCGGACTATCGCTATCAATCAAGCCTTCGAGATAATCGTTATACTCAGACTGGTTGCCAAAGTAGTTCAGGTCGGGCACTCGGTAGAAGGGAATAACGCTATCGCCACCCACCAGCACAATATATTTTACATTGGGGAAGGGGGCGTTGCCATCCTCGGTCGCGTTGGAGGGGTTGCGCACGGTTGCCGCCGTAATCCGGTTATCTATCGTCTGGGCGATGCGATTGGCCAGGAAGGGGTTTGATGGTGCGGCGTCCCAATCGGCATACATTTGCTCAATGCCGCTGGTATTAAAATCGAGTACATAGCCATTCACCCCAGGCCGCCGCGCCAGACGAGTGACCGCAGTAACCAGGCCGTTGATCTCAAGCGTCTGTTCCGGGTAAAGCTGTCGCATACGGTCTGAGTTGATAATGAAGAGCGTCTGGATGGTATCATCCGCCGGGGCTTGCTCTCGAATAGAGAGCGGCACGCCGGCCGCTTTGAGCCCCGAACCCGCCATCTCCATCTGCAATGTATACGCATCGTCGCTAAACATCCCATTACTGCTGACGACCGCAACATAATAAAGGCCCGGCTGCCAGAGCGTTGTTTCAATGAGCTCGTCAGATTCATCTACATAGGCGCTCAGGGAGACGATGTTGCCGCCATTGGCCAGGGAGCGATTATCAACTTCGGCAATATTGCCACTGCGCTTGCTGCGCCCGCTCCGTTTGCTACGCCCGCTGCGCTTGCTGCGCCCGCTGCGTTTGCTGCGTCCACTGCGCTTGCTGCGCCCAAGATCCATAACATTGGACAAGCCATCATCCATGTCGCCAACGATCGTTTCAAAGGGGGTCAGACTGCCCAACACCAGATCATAATCTTCTGGCAAGTTCGTCAGGGTAATGACAACCGTTGCGCCCGGTTCCTTCGATTGGAAGGAATAAAAATCAATATCCGTAGCCGAACTAATCGTACCACTTACGTTTTGTGTCCACGAGGGCATGGTGGTACTCCCAATAGGGTCTGTGTCATTGACATTGGAAAAATCGTTGGGTTCCGATTCCTGAATGGGGCCTAATGATGGAATTGCGGTCAGGTCTGGGGTGGATTCTTCAGCCTGCACAGTTTGGACTGGCTGATACAGGGGTAAAAGGGGTAAAAGTAACGATACAATAAGGATAGAGAGACAAACATTACGTAACAGACGGCGGGAAATCATGACGTTCCTCCATTTTGATACACACAACACTTACAAAAAAGACATCGCGTTCATTCCTCACTTGCCAAGTTTTCACTTCTCTCTCAGGCTCTGCTCCATGTAACGCAGGGGATGTGATAATGTTACAGCCAGGCTATCAGAAAACAATCATGACGCGATACCGTTTCTATCACCATTGCATTACCGTAAACCAGAAAAACGACAGTGTGTCGTTTTCATGCGTTTTTAACGGTCTACCCCTCTTTTCTAGAGCGATTACCGCCTTCCCGCCTCGCGCCTCGCGCCGCCCCGCCTCATTCCGGCTGCATCACTTCAGCCGTAAACGATTCAACCAGGTCTAAATCGTTTTGCGCCTCCAACGCCGCAAAAATCTGCCGGGCCTGCTGTAACAGGGCCATCCCCGCCTCAACCTGCCCTTCGGCACAGGCCAGTTTGGCCTGCCAGAACAGCGCCTTCCCCAACTCGTGCCGCTTGTCAAGCTCTTCAAGCGTTGCGCGGCTCTGTTCCAGATAGCGCCGGGCCGTTTCCATATCTTGCTGGCTCAAGGCAATCTGCCCAAGCATCAACTGTGCTACCGCCTCTTCTACCGTCATACCCAGTTCGTTGGCGATGGCCAGCGAACGCGAGGCATAGTCCATGGCCTGCTCGTACGCACCCATTTGCAGCGACGCCTCGGCTGAGAGCCGCAACACCTCTGGCAAGTCAATGCGCGTATTGATACGCTCGAGAATTTCGGTACTTTCGTGCAATAGGGCCATAGCCTCGTGGGGTTTGCCTTGCAACAACAGCACCTCACCGCGGTTTAACTTTGTCAGGGCCACGCCTTGCTCCGACCCCACCCGCCGGAACTGCTCGCTGCTATACTCGTATAGCTCATTGGCCCGTTGTAAATCGCCTTGCCCAAGCAACACCAGTGCCAGATTGTTGGAAGCGTCGCCAAGCGTCATCACGTCGCCCAGACCCTCGCTTAATTCCAGGCTCCGCGCAAAACAACTGGTGGCATCGCGCCAACGCCCCACATCGTTATACGTTGTCCCCAGATCGTTGAGCGCCTTGTTCAGACTGCCCAGAATATTCAATTGTTCAAACAAATGGCAGGCTTGCTCGAGCGCGGGAACACTGCGGGTAAAGTCGCCCTGTTCGGCCCACAAGGTCCCCAGGCGGAGCAATGCCTGCGCTTGATCAGGCACATTATCCAGAAATTCGGCAATGTACAGGGCCATACTGGCCCACTCCAACGCGCGGTCAAACTGTCCCTGCACATAGCTAATACGCGCCCCAAGCAGATGGCAGCGGGCCAACTCGCCGCGGGCATGGTCGGTCATCCCTTGCATGCCCCGTTCGAGCCAGTCAAGCGCCTGTTCATAGTTGGCCTGCTGCTCGTATAGTGTCGCCAGATGCCGATGCAGACGCACATTCATTTCGGCAATCAGCTTGCCAAGCTCCTGGCAACGTGGCTGCGACAAGCCATAGGTGCCCAACGCACTATGCAATTGTGCAACCAGGTTGAGCCCTTCGAGATAGGCGGACTGGGCTTGTTCGCCATCACCAAGCAACGCCTGGATATAGCCGCTCCGCTCATATAGCTCGCCCACGGCCAGCGCCAGAGGATATACGGGCACCAGCACGGCAAAAAAGCCATTCCCATCCTGCTCATCGTTTGGATCAATCGGGCCCATAACCTCTTCCAGATGGGGTACCACCTCTAGCGCGGTGGTAAAGAGGGCCAGCGCCTCGCGGTTGGCAAAGCGTTGCTGTGCGCGGATGCCCGCTTCTATATGGTAGTGGAAGGCCAGCATCCACGATTCGGCGTAGAGGTGGTGGCGGGCCAGCAACGTCAGGTACTCATCACGAAAGCCCAGGCCCATCTGCTCAATACATAACGCCACATGTAAATGCAGCGCACGCCGCCGCGCATAGAGAATACCCTCATAGGCTACATCGCGCAGCAGCGCGTGGCGAAAGAGAAAGGCGACCTCCAGTTTTTGATCTTCGGCGGTAATAATGTCGGCCTCTATCAACCGCACCAGACTTTCGTCCAGCACATTGGCATGCATACAGACGCCCCCTACCACCGCCCGCTCGAAGCGCCGCCCTACCACCGACCCCACCTGCACCACTTCGTAGCACGGTTCATCCAACCGATCCAGCCGCGCTACAATCAAGCCTTCAATGCTGGTGGGCACGGCCACCTCATCCAGCGCCCGGTTCAGTCGCCAGTTCCCGTCTGCATCACGCGCCAACACTTCGGACACGCGCAGGGCCCGCACCAGTTCCTCAATGAAAAAGGGGTTGCCCTGGGTACGCTCTAACAGCGACAAAATTTCTGGCGGCGGCGAGCCCTGGAGCAATACCGAGAGCAAATGTTCGCTATGCTGCGGCGACAATTCCCGCAATTCTATGCGCGTGGTGGTCGCTACCGCGCGCCACGGCTCTGCAATGGGGGGATCAAAGCGATAGTTTAGCAGCAGCAGCAACGGAGCCGCGCCGAGTGCGAGGGAGAGTTGTTCTAACAGTTCCAGCGATGAGGCATCCGCCCACTGAATATCTTCAAGCGCCAGTACCAGCGGCTCCTGCTGCGCCGCGCCCACCAGCAAGGCAACCAGCAATTCCTGCACCCGGTCGTGGCGCTGTTCGGTGCTTAACGCTTCGGTCAACGGCGTATCGGGCAGCGTAAACCCAAGCACATCGCCAAGCAGGGGCATAAAGCGTTGGAAGTCGGGGGCCAGGGTGACGATGCGGTTCTCCAACCGCCGCAGCAGGATTTTATCCAACCCTCCCCGCCCGACCCCACCCCCCAGGCCAAACACCTGGCGCAAGGGCGCACGAATTGCCGCATAGGGCATACTCTGCTGGTAACTCTGACAATCGCTGCTCAACACCTGGAAGTAGGGCACACTATCGGACGCCCCCCGCAACGAACGGGCCGCTATCAGGCTCTGTATCAACTCCTCAGCAAGGCGCGACTTGCCGATACCAGCTTCGCCCACCAGCGCCACCACCCGCCCCTGCCCCCGCAGCGCCGCGACCGACTCATCCAGCACCATGTTCAGTTCGTCGTCGCGCCCCACCAGCGGCGGACGCGCAAGCATATCGCCCCTTGAACGGGCCGTATCGCGGGCCGCCTCGAGCACAGACAGCGCCCGCGCCGTCACCACCGGCTCTTTCAACCCCTTTAACCGGAGTGGCGGTTGCTCCTCAACGGCTATTTGCGTCTCGACCACCGCGCGCGTCGAGGGCGACAAGAGCACCGTCCCATCTGCCGTCGCCGACATAAGCCGCGCCGACAGATTGACGGTAGACCCCATCACCGTATACTCATAGCGCCGCACACCACCCACCCGCCCGGCAAACACGGTACCGGTGTTCAAGCCAATACGCTGCTTCAACACTGGCATAGCACTATGCGTCGCTAACAGCGTATCTAACACATTACATTGGCTTTCGACCAGCATGGCGATCTCCGCGTTGGCTTCATCCAGCATGGTTTCCATCTCGAGCGCACACCGCACCGCCCGCAACGGATCATCCTCATGGGCGCTTGGGGCCCCAAACAGCGCCATGAGCTTATCGCCATGGGTGTACATATCAACCTTGTTGACGATGCCATCGTAGCGATGTACCAGCGCCTGGGCCCGCCGATAGTAGGCATTTAAGACCAGCGCGGCACAGGAGGCGTCATCTCCAAACAGCCCAAGCATACCGCTAAAGTCGTGGAAGTTTGCAAACAACACCGTCACCGGGCGAAATTCGCCTATCTCAAACACCGACGTATCGAGAAAGCGCCCCGGTAAATTGCGCACCAGATAGGGCCGCAGCGCGGCTACCTGTGCGGCCAGGCGCTCTAGCGACAACAGGCTATCGTCGTCATCAAAGGCGAGCAGGTCGAGCGTTGGCGCCGGTAACGCCTCGCCCGCCAGCGCGGTGATGTGTTGAAACCCGGCCTTGCGCGGGGACAGCACACCGCCCCCTGCTAAGAGCGCGGCCGTTTGATCGGAGATAACCACCTCGCCCGGCTCGGCAATCTCCTGGGCCGTCGCTACGCGGTTCACCTCTGGCCCCGTTACCACCAGTTCAATATGGCTGGCGTCGCCCACCTCGGCCGCAAATACTTTGCCGCTATGTACCCCCACCCGCAATTGCAAGCGAAAGGTACCACTGCGCGTCTTGAGCGCGGCAAAGGCTTGCATACGCTCCTGCATGGCCAGCGCGGCCCGTGTCGCGGCCGCGGCATGCGCGGGGCCAAGCCAGTCGGCATCAAAGAACGCCGTCAAGGCGTCGCCACCAAACTTTAACAACGCGCCCTGGTGATTCAAGACCTCATCTACCAGCGCATCAAAAAGCTGGTTGACGACCGCGCTCACTTCTTCTGCCCCCTGTTTCCCAAGCCGGCTCAATTGCTCGGAGAGCGAGGTAAAGCCGCTCAAGTCGGCAAACAACAAACTGCCATCCCAGAAGGCCCCGCTCACGCGGCCGGGCACTGGCTCTTGCAACTGGCTACTAACCAACCGAAAGGGGATATAGGCCACACACGCCGTCAGGAGTTGCTGGAGCCTTGTCCGCAACCCGACGCGCACCGACGGCGGCAACGTCCCCTGGCGCACAAGCTGTTCTTGCAACGAAGGCTCAAGATATTCACACAGCGGGGTATCAAATGACCTGATTTCAGTGACCATAGCAGTCCTCAATCATTAAGGCATTAAGGCATTAAGGCATTCGGCTTTTTTCTGGGGGTGCGTTGCCGCCTGTTCGCTCTGGTGGTTCCCCCGATACCAAAACGCTCCAATACGTTCGGGACACGTACGCACAGTGGTGTTATACACAATATACCATGGTTAAACGAGGCTCAACGAGGAAACCGGGGGTAAAAGAACCCGATCCCGATGACGGGGGTGTTTATGCTTCGGCTTCCTCCGGCAACGCTGCCGCTACCCTGGCCGCAAATGTCCGCACTATGTCTATATCACGGCGAGCCCGCAACGCTTTCAACACCTGCTCCGCCTCGCGCAACAACGCCGCCGCCGTGTCGGGGTTCCCTTGCGCATACGCAAGCTGTGCTTGCCAGTAGAGCACCTTGCCAAGCTCATATTGATTGTCCAGTTGGTGTACCATGGTGTGGCTACGGCGGAGATACTCACTGGCGGCCCCTAAATCGTGCCGGTTGAGCGCCACCTGCCCCATGACCCGGTACATAATCGCCTCTTCGCCCGTCATGCCCATATCAATGGCGATTTCTAGCGAGCGGTGGGCATAGGCGGCGGCGGCTTCGGTTTCTTCCTGTAGCAACAATGCTTCGGCTGCAAGGCGCAACGCTTCGGGCAAGAAACTCCGCGCATGCAAATTTTCCAGCGAGGTTATGCTGACGCGCAGCAAATGGAACGCATCGCGGGGTTTGCCCTGGAGCATCAGCACCTCGCCCTGCCGACACCCCGTTATGGCCAACCCCAACAATGACCCCACATGGCGAAACTGCTCGCTGCTATAGGTAAACAGCTCGGTAGCAAAATCAAGCTCGCCGCGCCCCACCATCACCAGCGCCAGGTTATTGGAGGTGTTCGCCTTGCCCAACACATCGCCAATATTCTCGCTTATCTGCAAACTCTTCTGGTAGCACTTGATGGCGTCCTGCCAGCGCCCCACATTGCGGTACGCATCGCCCAGACTGCGCAAAACCTCGCCCAGGCGGGGGGCATCCTTCAACTGGTCGAGCAAATCGCGGGCCTGCTCAAGCGCCGGAATACTCAACGCAAACTGGGCTTTATCGCGCCACAATGTCCCCATCAAGAGTAGCGCATGCGCCTGATCGGTCACATTGTCCAGATATTCGGCGACCGCAAAGCCCATACGGGCCCAATCGAGCGCCTCATCAAACTGGCCCTGGCCAAGGTAGATCCGCGCTCCAAGCACATAGTAGCGGGCCAATTCGCTGTGCGACTCGGTTGTAATATGCTCCATCCCCAGGTGTAGCCAGGTAAACGCCTGGTCATAGTTGGCCCGCTGTTCCTCTAGCGCCGCAAGCTGATGGTAAATACGCACACTCGTCATCAAAAAATCAATCTTTGGCAGTGTACACGCAATCTGCGCTTGCACACAGCGTTCTTGCTCTGCGTCTAGCAGGTTGAGCAATTGTAACCCCTCCTGGTAGGCGGCCATCGCCGGCTCATGCTCGCCCATGCGCGTAAAGATGTAGCCGGTGCGTTCATAAATTTCTATCACCTGTAAGATAAGCGCATACTGTGGTTTGAGTGCCGTAAACAGATCAACGGTCACAAGAGGCCCATTTACTAGTGGGCCATTATCAGATTTGGTATGCAAGTGGGGGGCAATCTCCAACGCGCTCTTGAAGAGGTCGAGCGCGTCCTGGTTTGCGTGCCGCTGCTGCGCCTGTATACCGGCTTTTACGTGGTAGCGAAAGGCCGGCTCCCAATCCTCCGCTAACAGGTAGTGGCGCGTCAACAAGATAATATGCTCGTCACTATGCCCAAGGTTCAGCGCCTCAATATGCTGTGCTACCCGCCGGTGCAATTCGCGCCGCTGTGCGTAGAGGATACCCTCATAGGCCACGTTATGCAACAACGCATGGCGGAACAGGTAGGTTGGCTCCTCGTGCTGATCGTCCAGTTCGATAATGTCCGCCTCAATCAAATAGCGCAACCCATCATCCACGTGGTTGTTGTTGCGGTAGACCCCTTCGAGAATGGGCAAGGTAAAGCGCTGCCCTATCACCGACGCGACCTGCACCAGTTCGTAGTATGGTTCGCTCAACCGATCGAGCCGCGCCATAATCAAGCCTTCAACACTGGTTGGCAAGGCTACTTGATCCGCTGGTCGGGTGAGCATCCACCGCCCGCGCCCATCCTGCGCCAGCGCCCCCGAAGACACCAGCGCTCGAACAAGCTCTTGAATGAAAAAGGGATTGCCCTGGGTACGCTCTAGCAACATCTCCATACCCAATGGTAGCGTCCCCTCCAGGAGGGCCTCAATCAGCGCGGCGCTGTGCTCTGGCGAGAGCTCGTGCAATTCCAGACGCAGCGTCGAATCAAGCGTTTTCCACGGCTCGGCCACCGGCGAATCGGAGCGATAGCACACCATCAGCAAGAGCGGCACACTGCCCGCCAATTGGGCCAGTTGGGCCAGCAATTGCTGCGAGGCCATATCGGCCCACTGGACGTCGTCTATCACCAGCAGCAAGGGCTCTTCCGCCGCGGCCCCCAGAAAGAGCGCCACAACTAGCTCTTGAATACGGTCGTGCCGCTGTTCTGGACTAAGCGAGCGGGTGAGCGGGGTTTCGGGCAGCGTGATACCAAGCACATCCCCAAGCAGGGGCATAAAGTGTGAGAACTCCGGTGCCAATTGATCAACCCGGCTCTGAAATTGCAGGTACATCTTCTCATAATCGCCCTCATCACGCAGGCGATCATGGCGCATGGTGACCCCAAGTAAGTGATTCAAGGGAGGGCGCAGGGTAATAAAGGGGATGCTCTGTTTAAAACTCTGGCCTTCGCCTGTGCAAATCCGAAACGAGGGTACCGTATGTTCTGGCTCAAGCGAGATACTGTCCAGCACCAGGCTACGCACCAACTCTTCGGCCAGGCGGGTTTTGCCAAGCCCCACATCTCCCACCACGGCCATAACCCGCCCCGACGACTTGAGCGCCTGTCGGGCGGTATGCACAAGCAAGGCCAGATCTGCATCACGGCCAATCAATGGTGCGTGGCTAAAACTCGCTTTGCGTATAGTCGCCGGTACATACTCTTCGTTCAGCGCTCGGGCCGGTACAATCGGCGCGTCAATCCCCTTGATTGCAATGGGGGCCTGCTCCACCACCAGTACCTCATGCTCAACCTCTCGCCGCGTCTCTGGCGAGAGCAGCACATCGCCCTCACCGGCCGACTCCATCAACCGCGCTGCTAGATTGACCGCGGGGCCCATCACAGTATACTCATAGCGTCGTGCCCCCCCCACCCGCCCGGCAAATACTGTGCCCGTATTGATACCAATGCGCTGGCGCAGCACTATATCCCCCGCGCCCGACCCATACGCTGTCTGGTCATCTCCCTTGCCGCCGGGTTGATACGGTTGATACAACCCATGGAGTTGCAACAGGTCGGCTATCTCTGCGTTCACTTCAGCCAGCGTTGTTTCCAATTCCAGCGCACACCGTACGGCCCGTTGGGGATCATCTTCATGGGCACTTGGGGCCCCAAACAGGGCCATTAACTTGTCGCCACTGGTGTACATATCAACCTTGTTGATGATACCACCGTAGCGGTGAATAAGGGCCTGAACCCGTCGAAAGTAGGTATTGAGCGCGGTCGCGGCCAGCATGGCATCGTCGCCAAACAGGGGCAGGAGGTTGCCAAAGTCTTGCAAGTGAATAAACAGGACGGTGACCGGGCGAAATTCGCCTATTTCCGCCTGGGTTTCCTCCAGGAAGCGGCGCGGCAAGTCGCGCACCAGGTAGGGCCGCAAGGCGGTCAACTGCTGTACCATCAATTCCAACGCGCACATATCGTCGTGGGTGGCGTTGAATGACAATGTTTGGGAGGGGGGCAGGGTAACCCCCGCAAGCCCGCGTACTTCGTAGAAACCGGCCTGGCGTGGCAAGAGCTGTGGCCGATCAAGCAAGAGCGCGGTCTGGTCGGAAATGACGACATCGCCAGGGGCCGCAATCTGCTGCGCCCGGGCCACGCGGCTTACTTCGCCCCCCGTCACCACCAGTTCGATATGGTCGGTATCGCCCACCTCGGCCGCAAAGACGCGCCCGCTATGTACCCCCACCCGCAAGCGCAGTTGAAACGCTCCCAGGCGCGTTTCCAGTTGTGAAAACGCGGCCATCTTCTCTTGCATACCAAGCGCCGCCAGCGTGGCCGCCGCCGCGTGTGCGGGCCCAAGCGTCTCCGCATTGAAAAACGCGGTGAGCGCGTCGCCCCCAAACTTGAGCAATTCGCCATTGTAGGACAACAACTCACCCTGGTACGCGATTACTTGCGCAACCAGCGCGTTGAAAAGCTGGTTGACAACCGTGCTTACCTCTTCTGCGCCCTGTTTGCCAAGCACGCTGAGTTGCTCGCAAAAATAGGTAAAGCCGCTTAAATCGGCAAAAAGAATACTCCCTTCCCAGAATTCGCCGCTTATCTGGAAGGGTTGGGGGTTGGCTAACTGCCGAAGAACGACATTCGATGGGATATAGGCCGCATAGGACGCGAGTTCGCGGCGCAGTATCTGCGCCAACGCGCTCCTATCCTCTGGCGATAGATGCCCGTTTTGTGCAAACCGCGCCCGCATATCAGCATCAAGATAGTCATATACGCGCGTCGGTAACCTGGTTGAATCGGTCACGGTTGCGTGCTCCCCGTTGCTTTAGCAATACCTGCGAGAAAATGCCAGGAACCACTCTATTCTATATCGCACCTACAAGAGTACCATATCGTCACGGTGGACAATCTCCGCCCCATAGGCATACCCCAATACCTCCGCCACCTTTGAAGAGTGCAACCCTTTGATCAGCAGCACATCCGCAGCACCATATTGGGTCAAGCCACGGGCAATTTCATCGCCCCCGCCCCCGTAAATCCGTACGGTTTGTCCGCGGTCAAACGTTCCTTCCACCGCGACAACCCCCGCCGGCAGCAAACTCTTGCCCTGGTGGAGCAGGGCCTGCACGGCTCCATCGTCTACCACTACCCGACTATGCAAGACCGTCTCGGCAAGCAACCAGCGCTTGCGTGACTCGAGATGGTTCGTACTTGACGGAAACCAGGTGCCGGGCCGTTCGCCATCTACGACTCGCACCAGCACATCCGGTTGGCTCCCACTGGTGACCAGTACCGATGTGCCAGAACGGGTGGCCAGGTCGGCGGCAATAATCTTGGTTTGCATCCCCCCCGTGCCCCGATGCGTTCCGCTCCCCTCGGCCATTGCCCAGATATGCTCGTCAATCTGTGGCACCACATCAAGACGCACGGCCAGGGGGTCGCGGCGGGGATTGCTGCTGTACAACCCATCTACATCGGTAAGCAATACCAGCGTATCAGCATCTACCACGTTTGCGACCAGCGCCGACAACCGGTCGTTATCGCCCACCCGTATTTCGTTGGTCGCCACTGCGTCATTCTCGTTGATAATCGGCACGATGCCACTTTCTAGACAATGTAACAAGGTATTCCGTGCATTCAAATAGCGTCGCCTATCGTGCAAATCGTCGCGGGTAAGCAAGGCCTGGGCTACCCGCACCCCGTAAATATCGAAAAGCTGATCGTACAGGTGCATCAAGCGCCCCTGTCCAACGGCGGCCAGCACTTGCTTGAATGATACGGCGGTCTCCTTCTTCAATCGTTGCCGCGACGGAAAGCCGAGCCGCTCCCACCCGGCCGCAACGGCCCCCGAAGATACGAGAATAACCTGTACCCCCTGGGCATGGAGCAAGGCTACCTGGCGCGCCAGATCTACCAGAAAGGGCCGGTTGAGACAATCTGTCCCCGCGGTCAAGACACTGGTTCCTACCTTGACAACCAGTCGGTGCATTGTATCCCCTCCCATCGTCAGTGAAAGACCCTCCCGCCAACGCAGGAGAGCAAGAACCATGACGACCAGTTTGGTGAGACACCAGCGCCCTTATATACCATAAACGTACCTGCTCCTGAAAATTACCTGTTTTCTGGTCATCTTACCCCTTTCTGCCCCCGTAACTTTTCTCCCAGATGGGAACCCGTCCATGTAATCCAGGCCACGCCACACCAGCGTACAGTATGCTACAATAGGCGCTATGGGACACGCACCACCCCCCCCCAGACAAACCGCAACGCCCGAACATGTCGAGCGTATGCAACAGCAGAAACGCAACCGTCTGCGTGAACTGCACGTGCTTGACTGCCTGCGCAATGTTCCCCCCGATGAGCTTGAGCATCTGGTAAACCTCTGCTCCTTTCGCGCATTTGTGGCTGGTGATACCATCATCAATGAGCACAAGGCCAGCGAATTTTTCTATCTGGTCTTTCAAGGCAGTGTTTGTCTCAAGATGCACGACCGCGAGAATAAGGAGGTGTTGCTTGGCGTCCTGAGCCGGGGTGATTGCTGTGGCGAAGAATCCCTGTTTAGCAGTCTCTTTCGGCATGTCGGCGTCTATGCCGATACCAACTGCTATTTGCTCCAATTGCCCCTGACCGAGATGCGTTCTTTGCTGGACAATAGCCCCCACCTGCACGAAGAGCTTCGCCGTATCCATATGCGCCGGCTGGTTGAGGGAACGCTGGCCCACGGCACCCTGTTCAACCAGATTTTGCCGGTTGAACGATTGACGCTTGCGGCTCTGCTGGAACCCATCCACTATCCCCGCGACACGACTATTATGTATTGTGGCGACACTGCCACGGCTTTTTACATTATTGAAACCGGCCAGGCGGTTGTCGAATACCAGCACCGCCCTCTGGCTATCCTCAATGAGGGGGATTTCTTTGGAGAGATAGGCTTGTATTGCCAGCAAAACCACAGCGCGACCGTGCGAACCATTACCCCGGCCGATATTCTGGTACTTTCTGCCGAGAAGTTTCACAACCTGCTCCGGCAACAACCGGGCCTGGAACTAAAACTTCAGCATATCGTTTCGCAACGCCGCACCGCCGACCAGCACAACCGCTCGCATAGCGAACACTCCGACCGCCTCCAATGTATCATAGAAAAAGGGTTGCGTCGTGGCTCCCATCTGCTCGTACGCCTCCCCGCACGCTGTCCCCCTACATGCCGGATGTGTGAACAGGCTTGCGCGGCCCGCCATGGCCAGACTCGGCTCCATCTGAACGGGGTTACTTATAACCAGTATGACATTGTAGACGCTTGCCGCCAATGTCGCGTGGGGGCCGAATGTATGGAAGTGTGCCCCGAACGAGCGTTTGAATGGAGCGGCAAAGGCGCACTGCTTATCACCGACAAATGCACCGGCTGTGGCGATTGTCTTACGGCCTGTCCCTACCCCAACATTATTACCAGCAAGCCCACCACCCTGACGAGCACCCGGGCCAATCCGCTCAAACGTATGCTCCAACGCTTGCCCCCGCGCCGGATGCTCCGCCCAACCCTACCCGCGGCCCCCAACAAGCTCTATCCCTACCGCGCCGACAAATGCGATCTGTGCAATGAATATACCGACCTGGCTTGCGTCGAGGCGTGCCCCGCAGATGCGCTCCACCTGCTCCCCGTTGACGAGGTGTTAAGAGGCTAAATCTTACGCTCTACTAACGAAATGCCGCCGTTGGATATATCACGCGAGATAATGCGCCAGTTGCGGTCGCGCCGCAACGAGACGAGGATGAGCGAGATAAGCCCGTAATGGGATACTACCGCAATCTCGCGTGACTGGTCGCTGGTAATACGCGCCCAGACGGCCTGGGCCCGCTGGTAGCTTGACCCCAGTTTCTCGCCGCCGCCGCCCGGTAGCACCATGCCAATGCAGGAGCGTACAAACAACTTGCGCAATGACTCATTCGACTTGCGCTCGCTCAACTGCTGCGGGATAACCTCGCGCAAATCATCCAGCACGAGCGGCTTGATCCCAAGCTCGCGCCCGATAATGGAGGCTGTCTGAATAGCGCGGTCAAAGGGACTGGTGTACAACCGTTCAATGTTCGAGCCATCCAATCGCCCTACCGTCAGTTGCGCTTGAAATCGCCCCCACTTTGTCAACGGCGTTGAATGCGAATCGCACAACATTTCGTTAAAGTCGGCCACCCGGACCTGCTGTTTCAGATCGAGAATATTTTCTTCGCTTTGCGCATGCCGTATGAGATAAACTTTCACGACACCACTTCCTACCCTGTGCGGTTCATAAAAATCGCTGTAGATTATAGCACAATCGCCAGCACCCTATGTCAGGCGCTATGCTCAAACCGCAAGAGTTTCTGGGCAAATTCGCGTGTCAACATGGCCCGCAATTTCTTGATTTCCTCAGACTGGGGCCCCTCGCCGCGCAACCGCAACTGGAGCAACCGTAAAAACGTATCGGCTCCCTCCACCGGCAATGGGTGCGACGCCCGCAACAGGGCGAGATCTTCGGCCATAGATTCGCGGTCTTCTTTTACCCCCGTGCGCACCGTCTGAATAGATGCGCTGCCCACCTCTTCCAACAAATCCTTCAAACTGGCGGCGTCGCGTGCGCCCTCACACCAGCGTACAATAGGCGCATGCAATTCAGACTCTGGTTTGACGCTGGCCCGTTCCTCAGCCTTTGCCAGAGCCTCCTGGTACGCCCCCCGATGGCGTCCCCCCGCCAGACCATCCAATTCCACCACCTCTTCTAGCAGCGTCACCGAGGCCATATGGTCGCCCAGTTCACCATACAACAGCGCTTGCTTATAGAGTAAGAGCGCCAATCGCTCCACCGTTTCGCGGTTCTCTTCTAGCGTGCGTTGCGCCGTAATAGCCTGCAACCGCGCCGCAATTTCCGTGGCCAGGTCGCCAACTTCGTGCGCAATATCGGCAATACCTGCCAGCACATTGGCGCGGTCTTCCATCGTGGCATCAATCAGCACCGCCTCTGATGTCCCCATCAACACCGACGCCGAACTTCTATCGCCATCTATCGCTTGTACCAATGCCGAAACACATGTGGCCAATGGTTCCCCGGCAGACAACCCCTTCAATGTCGCCCGTATCCGCTCACGACGCTCTGCGTCGCGCATGCCAGAAGCGGTGACACCGATGAGTTTTCCTACCAGTTGCTCAATGGTTTTTGTGCTACCAGTCGTCATCCTGCCCTCCATATTGGGAACGTATCATACGAGCCGCTCCGCCGTGCTGGTGGCTTACCAGCACTGTCTGGTGTCCCCACCACCAGTACTCACCATGCCAGTAGCCCTGGAGACTCACCGTTACCCTGAATAGTATAACATGCGGTACGCGCTTTGAAACACGCCCACTTTCAGGGCATCTCTCTGAATGAAAGAACCCTGCCCGCACAGGTTTTTTGCATACAGTCCGTCTGCTCCTTATACTACCATACCTGGTAGGTATGGTGGGGGGGGACTGGGAGCGCAGGTGTCCCGCTGGCGCCAGCGTGGGCCCGATGCCCGCGCTTCTGGAAACCGGGCCTCTAAACTTGAAGTAAGCCCTTCCTTGCGGTATGATACCTACAGGCAACAAAGCGTAGGGAAGAAATGCGTAGCGTGGTATGTTCCTCATCATAACGCCAAACCCGGCCCTTGACCGAACGATGGTCATTCCCAATATGCAACCTGCTCGCCGCCACCGCGCCGAGCAAGTGCTGGTTGCGGCCGGCGGCAAAGGCTTGAACGTAGCCCGCGCTACCCATACCCTGAACCTCCCCTACCGGGTGGCCGCGCCGCTTGGCGGATGTACGGGCACTTGTCTTGCCCGCCTGGCCGAAGCCGAGGGGCTCCATACCCTTTGGAGTTGGCACACCGCCGGCGAAACGCGCACCTGCATTCTGGTGGTAGACCCCCACGCCAGCGATGCTACCCCTCTGGACGAAGCGGGCCCTACCCTGACGACCGATGATTGGCAGGCGTTTATGGAGTTGCTCACGCCGATTATTCCCACCGCGACGATAGCGGCGCTGTGTGGTAGTTTGCCGCCGGGCGTCCCCACAGCGGCTCTGCTCGCAACGCTCCAGACCCTCAAAGCGGCCGGCTGTCCTGTGCTGGTAGATACGAGCAGGGCCGCGCTTCAGGCGGTCCTCGAAGCTCCTCCGGCAGCATTGCCCTACGCTGTCAAAGTCAACCACGCCGAACTGAGCGCCGCGCTGAATATACCCATAGACAGCCCCGACCAGGCGACCGCGGCCCTGGCCCTGCTCCGCGCACGCGGTATTGCCCTGGCGGTTGTGACGCTTGGGGCCGGGGGGGCGCTGGCCAGCGCCAGCGAGGGTACCTTTCTGGCTACCCCGCCCGCTCTCGACATCATCAGTACTGTGGGCAGCGGCGACTCGCTCACCGCCGGCCTTATCACCGGCTTGCAACGCGGAGAAGCCCTCCCCGAAGCGCTGCGCCTTGGCGTGGCCTGTGGGGCCGCAGATGCCTGCACGGTTGGCGGCGGGCTTATCATCCCCGCTGATGTTACCACGATTGCCCAATCAACCAGGGTACAAATGAAAGACACAGGAGAAACGATACCATGAACAAACTGATACTACTGCTGTTCACCCTGGCCCTGCTACTGGCCAGCGCTTTGCACATACCCACCTATGCCCACCCGGATCACCAGCAAGCACCGCCGCCTACCCCGACTCGAACCGCACACCAGCAATGGGCCCAGAATCTCTATGCGACGATGACGGCCGGTTTTCAAAAGCCAGAACCCACCGTCTCTCTACCCACCCCTACCAATACCCGCGTACCGCCCACCGCAACCCCCACGGCCGCCGCTCCCACCACCGCAACCCGATCAAACGACCCGGTGCGTATCGTTATAGAACCCCTGGGAATAGATACCCCCCTTATTCCCGTCGGACTGGACGCCAACCAGGTACCCATCGTGCCCCGGCATGATGTGGGTTGGTACCACTATAGCGCGGCTCCGGGCCAGGGCGACAATATTGTTTTGTGGGGGCACGTCTTACGCTTTCGAGATGCGCCCAACCGCCCGGCTCCCTTTGCCAACCTGCGCGATGCCCCTCTGGGCACGCCCATTACCCTTTATACGGGAGGCCACCAACCATACCACTACGCCATTACGAGCAAGCAATGGGTCACCCCCGACCAGGTCGCCTATATTCTCCCCCAGGGAAAGGAAATGCTCACCCTGGTTTCATGCATCGGAGACCAGGTTATTGTCAACGGGTCGGTTGAAGATATGTCGCATCGGCTTATCACCATTGCCGAGCCGATACCATAGCCCGACAACACGCTGGCCAGCTTGCCCCTACCGCCTAGCGGCGGCCCAATTCGCCCCGTTGCCAGCGAATATTGCCCCGCAAGAGCAAGTTTGATGAACGGAGCTTGTAGGCAAGATCGCTGGCCAGGCTCCGCATAACGCTATAGCCAATGCGCGGGTTCGACTCGCACAAGGTTGCGAAGTCGGTATCTTTCAGCATCAGCAAGACACAGTCTTCAGCACTGGTGATGGTAGCCGAACGAGTGGAACCGTCAAGGAGCACCATTTCGCCAAAGCTCTGGCCGGCATACAGCATATTGATGGTGGCCGGCCCGACGGTTCCATCCCCACCGCGCGTGTTGATAGAGACGCGGACACACCCTTGCTGAATGATAAACAGCTCGTCCCCATCGTCGCCTTCCCGAAAGATGATGTGATTTTCGGGCACATTCCACACGCGGCACAGGGTCGCCACTTCTATCAACTCGCTTTCGCTCAGATTCTTAAACACATCTACGCGCTTCAAACTCTCCACAACTTTTCTGGTCATGAGCAGCACTCCCCCTCATCACGGCACGTTTTGTGCAGTATAGCACAGATAGCCGCGGCCCTGTGCTACCCCCCCCCAGGGCGGGTGTGCCAGAAATTTTTCCGCTCCTGGGAGCGCGGGCATCCCGCCTGCTCCGGGGCGGGGCCACGCCACACCCCCATATAGCGTGCCGAAGGCGCACATCACCGTCTGCGCATGCAAAAACGCCTGATGTTATCGTCGTCCTGGCGACGTTGCAAGCGCCCTATGCTATCCCCAGAGGGTGCTTGTACAAATCATGCAAGAAGCATGTCATATCAGGCGTTTTTTAATTGACACACGCTCATATTCATGGTATAGTTACGCCAATTAACGGAATGCAATGTTGAACATCAAACATGTGATAGGAATGGTGCAGGGATGAAAGCAGGCCCAGGTACGAGCATGGATCGTGCGGTCTTTACAAGCGCAACGAGCCCCTTTCACCTTCCTGAAAGTAGCATTAAGAAACGAATGCTCATAGCAAGAAAAGAAAGGGACGAATGCGAACGCTGATCTTTACCGGCAAGGGAGGGGTAGGCAAAACCAGCATTGCCGCGTCAACAGCTATTCATGCTGCGGACATGGGTTTGCGTACGCTGGTTATGAGCACCGATCCGGCCCACAGCCTGGCAGACTCGCTGGATATGGAAGGCCCGCTGAGCCCGGATCCGGTTCATATTACGCCAAAACTTGATGCCCTGGAAGTCAGCATCCACCACGATATTGAAACCAACTGGGGCATGGTGCGAGAACACTTCTCGGAGATTATGGCCCAGCAGGGGGTAACGGGTATCCTCGCTGATGAGATGACTATTCTGCCGGGTATGGAAGAGGCTTTCCCGCTCATTCGTATCAGGAAGCATAAGGAAGATGACGATTATGACTTGCTTATTATAGACTGTGCTCCGACGGGTGAGACGTTGCGGCTACTCTCGGCTCCAGAAACGTTTAAGTGGGCCATTACGATGGTCCGAAGTGCCGAGCGGTATCTGGTGCGACCGTTGCTGCGGCCGGTTATCCGCTCGACACCGAGCCTGAGTAAGCTCAACAAGATTGTGGCACCAGCCGAAGTGTATGAGGCCATTGACACGCTGTTTGCCCAGATGGAAGGTGTGACACAAGCACTGAGTAATCCGGTAGAGACATCGGTTCGTCTGGTTATGAATCCTGAAAAAATGGTCATCAAAGAGAGCCAGCGGGCCCTGACATATCTCTCAATGTATGGTATGACGGTTGATATGGTGGTCGTGAACAAAATCTTGCCGCAAGACCAGGACAGCGGCTATCTCAACCACTGGAAGGTGGTTCAGCAACGCTATCTGCAAGATATTGAACATGCCTTTACGCCGTTGCCAATCCATCATGTACCCTACTATCCCACAGAAGTGGTCGGGCTTGATAACCTGCGCCGTATGGGCGAAGCGCTCTACGGCACAGAAACCGATCCGGCCGCGGTGCGGTATAACCGTTCTCCGCTGGAGATTAGCAAGGTTGATGCCGGGTTGTACAATATTCGCATCAAATTGCCGTTTGCCGAGGTCGAAAAACTTGACCTCTTCCAGAATGGTGATGAACTGGTCGTTCAGATTGGAGATTTCCGCCGTACCATCACCTTACCAACGAGTCTGACCGGTCTTGAAGCCGGACAGGCCGAAATGGATGACGAGTGGTTGATTGTTCCGTTCCTTTCAGCGAGCGCTGCGGCAATGAGCAATCAACAACGACTTAACTATGAACTGGTCGCTGATTGAGTCCAATGCCGTTTTTGCATATAGTTAAGTTCTGTGGTACCATTTTTCAGGTGGTCAACCAGGGACAATATCCTGTGGGACCGAATATATATGTTTAAGCCACCAGACTTTGTAAAGAGGAGGTGACACAATGGCAGCTCGTGGTTGGTTTTCTGAGTCGGCAGCTCAGATGGCTTCTGTCGCTGACATCATGTTTGAAGGCCACTGGCGATGGATCAGCAACTTGCTCGATGCAACTTCGACCGCAGTGCTGAACATTAACCGCAATGCGTATCCTGGCGTGGTGCGTGCTGGTAGCGGTGAAGGTCGCGTAAGCACGACAGAAGGCAGCTTCCGCCGCAAAACCGTGCGCTCTCGCTTCAATCGCTAAAACGGACGTACATAGTCATCAGCCATCAATCGTCAGCACATCAGTAGCTAAACATCATATCGTATGTGAAGGCTGAGGGCTGGTGACTGATGGCTATGTTTTATTTTGGGTCAGAGGTTTCATGATTGATCTGCTCTATCTAAGTCATACTGCTGTACCGTCCCATCTAGAGGAGCTAGAGGGGCTTGATCTGTTAGGCCCTGAAGAGCAGGTACTGGTAGCCCTGGATGGTGTTTTACTTGACCAGAAGGGCCGACGGATTAGCGGGCCAACGCTGCACGATTACTGCTTGCTTACCAGCATGCGGGTATTGCTGTGGGCCCGCGATTATGGGCGCCATCTTTGCTATGCCTTCCCGTTGACCGAGCTCTGCCACGTCGAAGGGGTCGGGCTCGATCCGTTGCATGCCCATTTACATCTGGCGTTTGCCGAGGCGGGCGAGGAAGAACAGCGCTTTACGTTGACGCTGTTGCCGCTGGCCGATTTGCCCGCGGCGGTGACGTTGATGCGCCTGGCCGCCGATACGGCGCAGCTTATGGCCTCGCAAGGCATAGAGCCCTCCGAAGCCAGCGCCGAAATTATTGCGTTGCTCAGCGCACAGATTTTTGGTTCGGTAGATGAAGAAGCGACCCATACCGGCGCTCCCTACCGCTGGCCCGGTGCTGAGAATACGCCCGGCCAGGCGGATGAGTCGGCGAGCGCAGCCGCGCCCGGTGCTTCTTCCTTCCCAAATGATTGGGCGGGCTTGCCGCCCGGACAAATTTATAATGTGAGCCGCGTTGGGCGGGCCGCCTGGGATACGCTCAACCGCACGCTGCGCGAAGCTGAGCTGCCATTTGCAACGAATGGCAATGACATCCGCAGTGTTGCCGAGGCGATACGCGCTTTGAATGATTTGCTGACCACGGTGGCCGGTAACCCCGGCGCCCGCGAAGTCGTGCTGGCCTTCCTGCGTCGTCGTGGTGGTGGTGGTGGTGGCGATGCCGATTCCTTTACCGCCCAGGCCGATTCGTCAGCAGCAGCTTCTCCCGACGGCTCGGACGAACATTCGTCGGAATCGTCTTCTTCGCAAGCCGCTCCCTCAGATAGTGGCAATTATCACGAAATACCCTTACGTCGCCGGGAACAATCGGTGCATACCGCCTTACAACCAACGCCGCTTCCTTCAGACCGTGGTGATACGATTCCCTTGCGGCGTCGTGGTGGTGAACGACGCTCGTAAGTCTGAAACATCCACCAGAAAACTGTGTGTATGGCATGTTGTGTAGCATGGAGTGCGGCCGGGACAGGCACGTTCCATAACCCAAGTATTAGCAGGAAGGAAGAACGCAATGACTCTATACCCCTATCTCGGAACCAATGTTGACCCATCCCATATTAGCGAAATTCATTACCGGGGGTTGCTGGAAGAGGGGGAGACTCTCCTGGCTCTTTTTGACGGTGTGCTGGTTGATGAGCGGGGACGACGTATTGGCGGCGTCTCGTTGACGGACTTTGTTGTCCTCTCAGACCAACGCCTGATTACCTGGGCCCGCGGGTTCTTTAACGATTCGGTAGATGGATTCCCCTGGAAAGACGTAGATGTTGTCGAATCGAAAACCTGGGACCCGTTGCATGGTCGGGTTGTTCTGGCCTTCCGGTTAATTCCTGTGACCCCGCGCCAGCGCCGCATCGCCATCAAAGGCATGAAAGCAAATGAGTCGTCGGGCGATCAGGCAGAGCGTATTATCGTCAATACGCTGGATTATATGCCGGCGGGTGATATTCCCGTCTTGACGGATATGGTCGGGTGGATTGGCGATCAGGTTGTGGCGGGGGTGTCTGGCGATGAATTGCTGGCCGCCTTTGCCGATACCTTCCCCCTGCCCGATGCAGACCCGGTGGTACCGCCAGAGATGCTTGACGCAACCTCGGCCCCATCGCCCAACTTCCAGTCGAAGGACGATGCGCAAAAACGTTCCTGGTGGTCATTTGGCAACAAAGATGGCAAGCAGGAAGAGGATCTGGTGGATAGTCCAGACAAGTTGATTGCGGCGTACGAGGTGCAGCGGGGTGGCGAAGCAGCGTCGCCTATGGCGCAGCAAAGCAGCCTCTTCCCAACCCGCAATCCGGGCGCGGTGCCGACGGCGTTTGGCCAGTTTGGGTTTTACGATGTGAGCCGCGGTATGCGCCTGTTGTTTGAAGGGCCGCGGCGCATGGGTACATCGCTCAACCGAGTCAATGATGTGCTGGTTGATACCGCAGAGTTGATAGAGGATTTGCAAGATCCCAAAATGCGCAAGCGGACGATTTCCGGGCTGCGGTTTGCGATGGATATGCAGGATCAATCCTCCGGCTTGCTTGGCGCCGTCGCGCCAGTGGTGCGGGCCGTGCTTGGGTCTGGCGGCCAGGAGGGGGGCGGTTCGCGCCGCGACTCATCGGAGGATTCGTCGGATCGGCCATCCGTACGGCGCATCCAGGTACGGGCCTCGGTACGCCAACGCGAAAAACAGCGTGCTGCGACGCAGGAGGAAGATGTCGCCGCCGGGGCAACCGAAGAGACACCTGCGCCAACCCAGCGCAGCGCCGAAAGCCCGCGTCCTTCTGTACGACGCGACAGCGAATCTGCCGCGCCGGCCGCCTCGTCCAACACGCGGGTACGCCGCCAGATACGCCCACGCAAGAGCAGCACGGAGGAAAAGAGCGACAGCGCACCAGAAAGTACCACCGAGCAGGCGGCAGCGGCTCCGGAATCTATTAGCGTCAAGAGCAATCGTTCATCGTCGAGCGCCGATGAAGCGGCGCAACCTTCTGAAGAGAAAGAATAATCTTGCGTATGCGCAGGTCTGAAAGGTTGTAACCAGACAAAACCATGGCACGAGTTATCATTTATTCCGGTAAAGGTGGCACTGGAAAAACAACCATCTCTGCGGCGACCGCCGCGTTTCTGGCGCAGTCGGGGCAACGCACGCTGGTGATGTCGAGCGACCCGGCCCACTCGCTGGCCGATGTACTTGGAACATCGGTTAGCCGCGAACAGGCCACCGCCATAGCCCCCAATCTGTACGGCCTGGAAGTAGATACTATCTACGAATGGCGGCGCAACCTGGGCGGGTTCCAACAATTTGTGGCCAGCACCTACAACAGCCGTGGTATAGACCGTTCAACCTCGGCGGAGTTGGCCAACCAGCCCGGCCTGGATGAAATCCTGGCCCTGCAACGGGTGATGCTGGAAGCGGAAAGCGGCGAGTGGGAGGTGATCGTGCTCGACACCGCTCCAACTGGGAACACCCTGCGTCTGCTGGCCTATCCAGAGCTGATTATCGGGGGCAACCTGGGCAAAAAGTTTTTCCGCGTCTATCGGAGCCTTTCCAACATGGCCCGCCCCTTTCGCCGCGACTTGCCCGACGACCGCTTCTTTGACGAGGTGAGCTCGTTGCTGGATCAAATGAACCGACTGTCCACCTTCTTACTGGCCTCCTCGGTGTCCATACGTCTGGTACTCAACCCGGAGAAATTGCCCATTCTCGAAACACGCCGCGCCTATACCTTTCTCAATCTCTACGGGTTGCTGCTCGACGCCATTATCATTAACAAAATATTGCCGCCCCACGAGAACCTGGGAGCCTATTTTGATTATTGGGTCAACTTGCAGCAAAGCTATATTGCCGAAATAGAAACCAGTTTTGCGCCAACCCCCATTTTCAAAACGGTCTTTCAAAATAGTGAGCCGGTGGGTATCGAAAGCCTCTCCGCGCTGGCCCAGGCCACGTTTGGCGGCTCTAATCCGGGCCAGGTTATCTACGACGAGCGCCCCATCTGGCTCGAACAATGGAATGATGACGACGAACCCGGCCTGTACGAACTCTGCCTGCGCCTGCCCTTTCTGGATAACGATACGGTTGAATTGGCATGCAATGGCCCGGATCTAACCATTATCATTGGCAATGGCCAGCTTCAACGCACTATTGCCTTGCCGCGGGTTCTCTACAACTGTGCGCTTGGCGAACACCATTATGAAGATGGCGTGTTGCGCCTGGAATTTCGAGAAGACATGAGCTATATGCAAGAAACACCTGACGAAGTGCAGGTAGAAGAAGTAGCCTAGCATACAGCAAAAGACGGAAAAGCCACTTGTACAAATGCTTCGGGAGAAGGCATGCAAATACAGATCGTTTCAGGCCAGAGTCAAGTTCTGAATAGTGCCGTAGCGCTGGCAACTGGCTGCCACGCCGCTACCACCGGCTTGCGGGTGCTGGTTGTTGGCACAGGCGCAACCGGGTTGCTGAGCAAACTCATCGGGCAGACCCTCGCATCGCACCCGATGGAGCTCAAACCAAACCTGGCCGCTATGGAGCTTGTGACCCTGGAGGAGTTTAGCCAGCGGTGGGAAGTGTTGCGCGGCGACCCTAAGTATGGGATTACCGGGCGTCTGCGTGATGTTGGGCCCGACGAATTGCCCAGTTTCCCCGGTATGGATGAGATGGGAGCCTTGATTGTGGCCGACCGCGCCGCCAAGTCTGGCAAGTTTGACCTGGTTATCTTTGGGGGGACAACCATAGATAGCCTGCTGCGCGGTATTACCATGCGTGAGACGATACGCTGGCTAACCCGCGTTATCACGGGTATTAGCCGTTGGCCGGGCGCCTCGCGCCTTTCGCAAGATACCGCCATGATGCCCGCCTCTATCCTCAACGCGCTAAGCTCAACCTCCATTATGCAAGATTTGCGTACCGCGCTGGAATGGTATACGGTCTGGTTTGACCGCGGCATCGGCACCAGTGTGCGGTTGGCGCTGCCAGCGGAAGAGATGACCCTGCCCTATATGCGCTATGTGTTGAATGGCTTTGGGGTCTATAGTATGAATGTAGACACGATTTTTTACCGCGGCGATAAGAGCAGTATAGAGCAACCGGTGCAGGATGCTGTCGAAACGTTCATACCGCTTGAATCCTTTTCGTCTGTGGCGACGGATGATCTGGAGGCATGGACAAAGCGTGGCAACCAGATCTACAGCGCCAACGACAAGGGGTTTGTCTTGCCCGAACAGGAAGACCAGATACCCCCTATACCAGCGTCTGTCATTGAGCGCAGCGAATTGCGCTTGCAGTTGCCCTTGCTTGAGCCAAAGACGCTTGACATTAGCGTCGCTAACGAGGAAGTTATGGTGCGTCTGGGCGAATTCCGCCGCCATATCCTGATGGCCGGTATGGAGAAGGGCGGCAATCTGCGAGCGAAGATAGAGGGCAAGATTCTGCGGCTCTGGGTAGAGATGGGCGAACAGTAGAATCAGGGATACCGCAGCAGGGCGATACTCTGCTATGCAAAACGAGAGAGAGCTATGACGGTAACAGAAGTAGTACCAGATACCCAAAATATGTATGCATCAGCAATAGCGGAAGGGGCTATGGCTCCGCCAACGAAGAAGTATACCGACTATCTGGCCGAGGTGCAAGAGCAACTGCATGGGAAGCTCAGCAAGCGCGAACGTCACCGCCTGGAATACCTGTCGTCTCTGATGCAACGGGCTCGCTTTGTCAAACTCAACGGCATTGTCCACCACTACCAGGAAGTTGGCCCCCAGGATGGCGAACCGGTGATCCTTGTGCATGGGTGGGACTGCTCGGCGTTGTGGTGGCACCACATCGTTGATGACCTGGCCCATGCGGGCTACCGCGTTATTATCTACGACTTGAAGGGGCATGGTTTCTCCGACCCCGACCCTAACCAGGGCTATACCGTGCAGGGCTTTAGCGACGATTTGAAGGCGCTTGGCGAGGCGCTGAACCTGCCCTCCTACCACCTCATCTCCTTCTCGCTTGGCTCGGCTATCTCGCTGCACCACGCAGCCCAATTTTCCGGTTGTGTGCGCAGTCTAATCTTTTTCAACTTCGGCATTCTCTCCGATAACCGGTTTCAAGTAGCCGTGGTGGTCCATCTGCTTGACTTTGTGTTTAACAAGGTGTTGCGTCCCATCGAGCGTCTGGGGTTGTGGGTTATTCCCTATGTCTACGCCCGGCTAGTACTGGCCAAGAATACGCCCCTGGTAAGCGATGCGAAACTGGGGACGCTTGGGCTACGCTGGTGCCACCCGGACGCTGTGCGTATCTCGGCCCAACAATTAGCCGACGCCGAAATTCAGCAAGCGATCCCCCGGCAAATGTCGCAGGTGACACAGCCTACCTTGCTGGTCGCTGGCGAGAGCGACCCGGTGATGTTGCCCAAGAATGGGCGCAAGTTGATAGAACACGCGCCGAACGGAACCTACCTTGAGGTGCCGCGGTGTGGCCATATCATTCTCTTTGAATTGCCAGAACTGGTAGTGCAAATAGTGCGTATGCATCTGCGCTCGGTGCAAGGTAGCAAAGCCTAAAAGTAGTGTTATGCGTTTGTTTATGCGGGTAAACGGACAACAGGTGTGTCTCACGATGGAACACGCGGGTGAGCAAGCCCTGACTGTGGGGCAATACCGCTACAATCTGGCGCGGTTGGCCCGGCGTGTACGGACTCAGGCGTCGCGCATGTGGGGCGATTACCTGTCACCCAATACGTTTGAAAACCGCTTTTACTTTGAGGCGATGGAGGTAGCCCACCCGCGCGGCTTCCGCGACGATGGCGGCAACTTTTCCCCAAGCGAGGGAGCCTGGGTTGTGCTTGGCAAGTGGAACGAAGAGGAAACCGTAGGTATTGCGCTGCACGAAATTGCCCACGAAGTACACTACCGCAACGGAAATGGGAGCTATGATGCAAGCGACTGGGTTGTGCGCGAGGCCCTGGCGCTGATGGCGGAACGGGAGGCCGGTCTGGATAGAACGCATATCTTTACCCAGGAGGGTACCTATCACACGGCCATCAATCTCGTGGCGCAGCTCTACCGCTTGCGGGGCTTTATGAAGAAACCCTTTCGCCAACGGTGGGGCGAAATGATAGACTTGACGATATGTACCGACCTGTCGGATATTGTCAACTATTACCTTGACAAAAGCGAAAACCTGGGTTTACAACGCTGGTTGCAACGCTATAGCCCTTCAGTCGAGCTGCGCGAACAGATTGTCCACGCCATTTCGGCCTGTTCGCTGTATTATAGCCTGGACTATCGGCGCATCCTTCTTCGCAATATTGCGCGGTGTAGCACCGATATAGCGCCAGAACGATTGTTTAATGTCATCAACACTGTGACTCTGCTGGACGAACGACACCCCAATGATGATCTGGGGGAGATTATAGATTTTTGCTTTGCCCAATTGCCACGGACACCGCGGCGGTTGATGGCATCTGGATAAGCGTAGCAGGAAGATAAACGGGTAGTCACAGGTATGCATTTGCTCATGCGAGTCAACGGTCAGAAGGTAAGCCTGGATATGGAGCAGGCGGGCGATCAGGTGTTGACGGTTGGGGAACATCGGTACCAGCCGGCCCGCCTGGCGCGGCGTGTGCGCAAACTTGCCACCAGGATGTGGGGCAACGAGGTAGACCCGGAGGTGTTGCATAGTCGCTTTTACTTCGAGGCGATGGAGGGGCCCTATGCCTGGAACCGTATGGATACCGGCGAAACGTTTACGCCGGCCAGCGGGGCCTCGGTTCTGCTCGGTACGTGGAACGAAGAGTCCACCATTGGCATTGCGCTGCATATGCTGGCGCATGAGTTACACTACCGCTGCGGGGCCTATGAGGAAAGCGAAACGGTTGTCCGCGAGGCGCTGGCGTTGATGGCCGAGCGCGAGTCGGGGTTGGTACGTACCTTCGAACGCGAGCCGTATTATACCGCCAGCAATCTGGTAGAACAGCTCTACCAACTCCGCGCTTTTACCCGCCAGCCGTTCCGCCAGCGCTGGGCCGAAATGGTCACGCTTTCGAGTAGTACCGATCTGGCCGATATGGTAAACTATTATCTTGATCGGAGCGAGGGGTTGGGGTTGACGCGCTGGCTTCAGCGGTATAGCCAGCAAGTCGAGGTACGCGAACAGTTGCTCCAGGCGATTGCTATGTGCTCGTTGCGCTATAGTCTCGATTACCGACGTATTCTTATTCGCAATATGGTGCGCTGTAGTACCGAGACGACGCTTGACCGATTGCTGCATGTGATAGATGCGGTGATGATGCTTGATAGGCGCTATCCAGAGGATGATATTGGCGAGATTATAGATTTTTGTTTCGCGCCGTTGCCACGTTCACAACGGAAGTTGTTGGCGTCTGGCTAAGTGGGAGGGATATAGACATGAACCGAACAAGACGAGATGTTGCGTCGAGTGGGGATGTCCTGCGGGATTCTGTTCGTATTGCGATGCCGCCGGAAGGGTTGGAGGCGTTTGTAAAGAAGTTTCGAAGAACGGTTGATGATGTGGTTGATCTCTATTCGACAATGATTCAGGATCAGTTTTCCTGGGTAACCAATATTGTTGATAACCACATTCGGATACCAGATGAAACCGCGTCGAAGCCTGCACAGCATACGCCGCAAGTGTCGGCTGATAAGTTGTCGGCGCTGCCACCGGCGGAAGATCCGCCAACCCCGGCGTTGGCCCAACCAGCAACGACAAAGGTATTGCCGGAGTCCAACGTTGCGCCAACCGCGCCTGAGAAAACCGCGCCTGAGAAACCGCTCTCGGAAAAGGATATTGACGATATGACCGACGAGGAGTTGAAGCAACTGGAGGCTGAGTTGGCCCGCGAGGAAGAGGCGGCCAAGACCAAAGCGTCCCCGGATGCGGAGAAGAAGTAGGCGCGGTTGGTTGGGTACGGGGTCTGGTGGGGCGTGTTGCGTACACAAGCGTAGCATCCATCGCGGCACGGTTCTTGCAACCATGGCTGTGGTGTGGTGGCGTGTGTTTGTATTGAGCAGAAAGTAGCGGGGGCGCATGGCGCATCTTGGAACGTCAAACAAGCCGATTGTACTTATTGGCGGTTGGCTCTCGTCGCCTGGCGACTATCGGGGGATGGCTCGCTTGTTGGCCAACCCGCCCTATAGCCGTATTGTGTACATTACCGACATCGGGCGGCTGGAGTGGGGCAGTGTGCGCGACCCGGATTTTCGCGTCATGATGGACATTGTGGCCCGAACGGTGGAATTGGCGTTGCGTGAGACGGGCGCCAGCCATGTGGATTTGATTGGCCATAGCGCCGGCGGACGGATTGCCCGCGCCTATCTGGGCGACGAGTCGTACTATGGGGTTGTCTATGACGGACAACGCTACGTCAATAGCCTGACAACCCTGGGTACCTCGCATACGACCTGGGAGGTGTTTGTACGGCAATTTGGCGCGTTTGTAGACGAAGCCTACCCAGGGGCCTATTACCCCCACATTAGCTACCGCTCCGTGGCGGGTACGGGCGTACGGGGGCGACGATTGGGCACACCGGAAGAGATGTTTGCGTATCGCTCGTACAAGGTCGTGACCGGCAATGGGGAAGATATGGGCGACGGGGTGTCGCCCACGACCAGTTGTTATCTGCCCGGCGCAGACAATCTGGTGTTAGAGGGAGTACGCCATGCGCCCTACAACGCTCCCAATACGTGGTATGGGGCGCCGGGGGTACTCGAGGCCTGGTATGGCGATAAAGCTGGCGCATAGCCAGGCCCGATGGGAATGGGCTGCCTCGGACATGCTTCCCCGCAATGCAGAGCCCGGACTTGAACTTTTTGTCATTTTACGTATAATATAACACGATGCATCATATTGAAAGGTGCCAGGAGAAGTAGTGGTATCAACTTCGTCGCAAAGTGTTTCACTATCCAGGCGCGTGGTAGCACATATTAAATTGGCAGACCCGGTGACGTGGTTTTCGCCGTTGCTGATGTGTGTGTGTGGCGCGTTTGCGTCTAGCCATGACCGTTTGTTATTGCAAGGGCAGCACGGTTTTAATGGGGCTAGTCCACAACACCTGTGGCTGCTGTTTCTTGGCATGATTATGGTGGGGCCATTGGGGACCGGGTTTAGCCAGAGCATCAATGATTATTTTGATCGTGAGCTCGACGCTATCAACGATCCATCGCGTCCGATACCGGCTGGAGAAGTGACACTACGGGAAGCACGCCTGAACTGGATATTGCTTGGCATTGGTACGGTTCTGGTGTCGCTAGTGTTTCAAAAATGGGAAGTGACGCTGCTTGCGCTGATAGGGATGGTTATCGCCGTCGCTTACAGCGTACCACCAATGAAGCTGAAACGGACTATGTGGTTGGGCGCACCGTCTGTGGGGATGGGGTATGTCTTTGTTACCTGGCTTGCGGTGCATCTTATCTTTGCCCCCCTCACATGGGCCAGTGTCGTAGTCGCCTTAATCAATGGTATCATGGTGGCCGGTATCCTCTTCCTGAACGATATTAAGAGCGTTGAAGGGGACCGGATGCATGGGCTCAAGTCGCTCACGGTCGTGCTTGGTGTCCGACGCGCTGTACTGGTATCCTATGCGGTTATCAATGGCAGCCAGATAGCGTTATTAGTCCTGGCCTTGCTCTGGGGGTATTTCTGGGTAGCCGGGTTTATTATGCTTACGTTGATTATTCCGATCTACTCACAGATACAACTGTATCAGGAACCGTCGCATAAGAATTTTATGCGGTATAATTTAGTTGGAAACCCTTTCGTTTCATTGATACAAATTGTGTCGGGTCTGGTCGTCGGTGGTTATTTTGGAGGTTAGCCTGTCCAGAGGGAAAACCAAAACGCAAACGCACATCGGAAGCTCAAGTGATTGTAGAAGGAGGGTTACACAATGTCTGAACAACAGGGTGAAGTTCGTGTCCGCAATGTCCGCACCCAACGCAGCGGAAGCGCTGTCGAGTCGGTCGTTGAATTTAGTGGCGGCCTGGTGCGCCTTGGCTTCTCGCTGATTACGTTGGCAACCAGCATTTTGCCGCGTGAGTCGCGCCAGCATATGCGCAATGGCTTTGTCGAAGCTATGTACGCCATTGCCAGCTTGCCGCGTGATCTGGTAGAGATTGGCGGTTCGACGGTTGAAGATTGGGCCCGCGAAGTTGGCGTCGAAGTTCCTATGAAAGCGCCGAAGGATGAGATAGCAACCGCAAAGTAGGCGTTGACGTTAGCGAAGGTTGGCCTGCATTGATGCATCCGTGTCAGTGAAGGGAGTTTCGAAAATGGTAGCAGAACAACGGCGAATAGATGAGCGTGATGATCAGGGGCGCCCTCTGCGGAGTCGGGCTGGTATCCTGGGGTCTGTGGTGGCGCTTGGGTTGGCCCATGCGCGGTTGACCATTACCGTTGTTGGTCGCGTGCCGCTGGTGATGCTCCATTCTGTCCAGACCGCAGCAAAAACCGGGTTCTCGACTGGTGGCGAAACGCGCCAGGATCCGGGGTTGATGGATGTATCAAGCAGGACGGTGCGTCAGGCCCATCGCCTGATGAATCATACGACCCAACCCACAACGCCAGCCACACATATGCAGTATGCTACGGAAGATTTGAGCCAGGAATTTCGGTTGAAGGATTTGACCCGCACCTTGAATAGGGATATACGCCCCAATAATACAACGGTACGCGGGGCTGCCAGTGATTTGATGGATAGTGTGGCTCGGTTGCACCGCGACTATGCGGTAGTCGTGAGTAATTTTTCAGAAGTGATTACCCGAGCCATGGAGAATATGGTATCGAATACCGATACCCCGGTACGAAATCAGCGTCAATCAACCAGGTTTCAACCTACCCAACCGATAAATAGTAAACGAAAGAAGGAGACAAGCAATGACTGAACAGAAAAGTCCAACTGAGGAAATGGTCGTCAAGCAAGAAGGGCCGGGCTTGCTCGGTTCTGCCGCCGAGGCAACCGGCAAAACCTTTCGCTTTACGCTCAACGTCTTGTCCATGCCTTTGATGATATTGCCTGGCCAATCGCGCCGCCATGCCCGCAAGGCAATGGGCGAGTTCGCCATGAGCGTTATGGTATTGCCGAAGGAATTTGCCAACTCGGCTGAGCGCGTTGTCGAGCGTCTGGCCGGCGAAGAGCCGGGCGGCAGTATGGCCATGCCGCGGGCCGAGGAAATTTCCGACCGCGCACGCTCGTTTACCAACCGCATGATCCGCACGGCAGAAGAGTTTACGGCCGGTGTGGTCAATGCATCGCAGAAGGTAGGCGATGCGGCCGAGCAGACCGCCTCGAAAGTAGACGACTGGGTGCAGAAGAAGGCCTAAATGAGTGCGGGTTTCGGTTGCATTGGATTGGATGAAAGCCCGCTCCATACCGTTCCCTCCCTGGGGGGGTACAGGTAGGGCGGGCTTTTCCTATCATTGGGTCGTAACCAGCCGGTTGCCAACAGGGCCGCAGATAAGGGAAGAAACCGGGGATAACCTATGCATATGCTTATCCTGGGCGCCGGCTATGCGGGGGTACGGGTTGCTCTAGAGCTTGAACGGTTGGTATCGAACGATGAGCACCCGGCTCATATCACCCTGGTTGACCAGCACCCGTACCATCAACATGTTGCGCTACTCCATCTTATCGCAACAACAGCCGTACATGAACAAGAAGCAACCATACCACTGGACGCTATCCTGGCGGAAAAGCGGGTGACCTTGTGTCAAGGGCAGGTGGCTCAGATACGCCCGGCGGCCCATCAGGTAGCGCTTGATGATGGCCGCGTACTTTCCTATGACCGGCTGGTGCTGGCGCTTGGAACGTTTACCGATTACGAATCGCTACCAGGGGCCAGTTCCCATACCTTGTCGTTGCGCACCTTTCCAGAGGCCCTCCGCTTGCGCGACCATATTGTAGCCTGTTTTAGCCAGGCCAGCCAGACAACCGACGCAACGGCCCGCCGAGTATTGCTCACCACAGCGATTGTCGGCGGGGGGGGTATCGGGTGCCAGTTTGCCGGTGAACTGGCCGATTGGGTGGGCGAACTGGCGCAGGAGTTTGGCATCGCACGGGGCGACGTACGGATTGCGCTGGTGGAGAGCGGGAACCAGTTGCTCAAAACGTTTGATGTCAAAGCGGGCCAACGAGCGCACGCGATACTGGATCGCCATCTGGTCAGTATCTATCTCAATACGCGGGCCGAACGGGTTGCCGAGCAGGCGTTGTATGTGGAAGGGGATCGCGTGCTGCGGGCCGCAACGATTGTCTGGACAGCGGGGTTGCGCGCGCCGGCCGTCATTGGAGAGGCCGGGTTGCCAACCGATGCGCACGGACGAGTTGTGGTAGACCGCTACTTGAGCGTGTTGGGGTACCCAACCATCTTTGCTGCTGGCGATTGTGCCCATATTCCCGACCCGGTGGATGGGGGTACCGTACCAGCGACAGCGAGTTATGCCATGCGACAGGGCGAGTATCTGGCGCGGGCCCTGGTTGCCGAATTGCACGACGAGCCGGTCCCGGTCTATGCGCCGGTGCGGCTTGGGCATGTTGTATCGCTTGGGCCGGGCGAAGGCGTGGGCGACCCATTGGGTATCCCCATTAGCGGTAGTATTGCCTCGTTGCTCAAGCAAGGTATTGAGAAGTGGTATCTGGCTACCCTGGAATAGGCGTAGATGCGCGGGAGGCTGGCGTATGAATGTGCTCGAAGAGTTTGTCTCGATCCAGGCATCGCCGGCTGATGTCGAGCGGTACCTGACCGATCGGGAGTTGTTGCACGGGTGGGTGTCGCCCCTCGTTTCTATGGAGTTACTTTCTGGCGAGTGGATGGCGACTGGTAGCACCTACCGGCTCTGGATGAAGCCATTGTTTCTGCTCTATGGAGCCACATATACGCTAGTCGAACGAGATAGCGCCCATCTCCGCTTTGACTTTGAGGGTATCTGGCGTGGTACAGATCTGTGGCACTGGTTTGCCGATGGGTCACGGACGATTGTTCAGAATCGTCTGGATTATGTATTGCCCAATCCACTGATCCATGTGCTCTTGAATGGCATGAGTATGGTGGTAGCCCAGACAGATATGCGCGCACAGATGGTACAATTACGACGACGTATCGAGGGAAGTAGACAAGCTGACCGGAACTCCGGGCCGTGATAGGCACCGGAGGGGGGCGGGTGGAGGCCCGGTTGTATCCCAGGGTCGGTTTCGTCTCCTGTAGCGACGAGCCATAGGAAGTACTATGAAAGATCTCCTCCTACCAGAGTCGCTGACAACATCGCCATATATTGCAACCAACGGCGTACGGAGCAATGGCGTTCGGAAAAAGTGGCTGATTATCCATCCCAAAAACACGAGCAAGTTGCTGGTGGATCTCTCTGGCAAAGTGAGTATGCCCTTAAACTTGCTGATGGTAGCGACTCTGGCCAAGAATATCTTTGATGTCGAACTGGTTGATGAGCGTATTGGCGATAAGGTGCCAGAGGACTTTTCGAAGTATGATATTGTCGCCATTACGGCCCGAACGCTCAATGTGAAGAATGCCTATCAGATAGCGGATCGCGCCCTGGCCCAGGGTAGGAAGGTTATCCTTGGGGGGGTACATCCGACGATGTTACCCGACGAGGCGCGAGAGCATTGTACCACCGTGGTGGCCGGCGAAATTGAGTCTATCTGGGATGAGCTGGTTGAAGATATTTATCAGGATCGGCTCAAGCCGCTGTATCGGGCCGAAAAGTTTAAGGAATTGACCGAGATTCAGCACGCCGATTTTGGGTTGGCGCTGAAGTCGCGCAATGCCAAGAAATACAGTTTTCGCATTCCCCTGATTGGCACGAAAGGGTGTCCGGTGGGGTGCTCGTTCTGTTGTACACCACGTATCTACGGTAAGCTCCATCGGACCCGAACCGCAGACCATGTGATTGACGAAATACAATACCACCAGGAGCGGATGGGCCGCCACGATCTGCATTTCTCGTTTATGGATGATAACATCTGTGCGCGGCCATCCTTTGTCGAAGATTTGCTCAATGGCATGATCGGATTGAATGTTCGTTGGAATGCAAATATCTCGATGAACTTTCTCGAAAAGCCCCATGTGCCAGAGTTGGCGCGGCTCTCCGGCTGTGAATTGCTCAATATCGGGTTTGAGTCGCTGACGCCAGACACGATAAAGCATGTTGGCAAAGGTTCCAATCGCATAGATCGCTACGACCTGGTGGTCGAAAATGTCCACCGCGAGGGTATTGCTATTCAGGGGTATTTCATTTTTGGGTTTGATACAGATAATGAAAAGGGTTTCCAGGCAACGTATGATTTCATTATGCGCAACCGGATTGAGTTTCCGGCGTTTACTATAGCGACACCCTTCCCCGGTACGCCCTGGTTTGACGAGATGCGGCCCCGTATTCAGCATTTTGATTGGGACAAGTACGATGTGTACCACTCGCTCTATGAGCCGGCCAAGATGGGACAGGAAGAATTTCTGAAGAATTTTATCAAAATTCAACGCGAAGTGTATTCCTGGCGGGGTATCTGCCATCGGATGCGTGGCCATCGGCCCGACTGGATATGGACGGTGAATATTGCGATGCACCATTTTACCCAGAGTTTACGGCCAGAAATGCTGATGTGAGATTGTATCCAGAAGCATCCTTGAGGGAATTTCTATGAACCATCATTTGACACACGCTGTTACACCCATCGCTTCAACAAATGGACGGCACCGCTCGCGGAAGAAGTGGTTGATTATTCAGCCGCGCAGCAATACGCATTTGCTGGTTGATTCCGGCAAGGTGAGTATGCCGTTAAATTTGTTGATGGTGGCAACGCTGGTGCAAAAGCACTTTGATGTGACGTTCATTGACGAGCGTATCGGGGATAAAGTACCGGAAGATTTTTCGGAATATGATATTGTTGCGCTCACAGTACGGACGCTGACGGCCAAAAATGCCTACGCAATTGCCGACCGCGCACTGGCCCAGGGCAAGCGGGTGATTATGGGTGGGGTGCATCCGACAATGATGGAGTCGGAGGCCCGCGAACATAGCACCAGTATTGTGGCCAGCGAAATAGAGTCTATCTGGGAAGAGTTGCTTGAGGACATCTACCACGATACGATGAAGCCTATCTATCGCGCCCGGGGCTTTAAGGATATGACCGAGATGGAGCATGCCGATTTTGGTATTGCGCTGCAATCGAAGCATGCCCAACGCTATAGTGTGCGTATTCCGTTGTTGGCTACCAAGGGGTGCCCTATTAGTTGTAGCTTTTGCTGTGCGCATAAGGTGTACGGCAAGGTGTACCGGACGCGCACGCCGGAACATGTGATTGAGGAAATGCGCTACCACCAGGAGCGCCTGGGGCGGAAGGATATTACCGTTTCGTTTATGGATGATAATATCTGTTTTCGTCCGGCGTTTATTGAAGAATTGCTCAATAAGATGGTGGGTCTGGGGGTAAAGTGGAATTCGAATATTTCGATGAACTTTCTCGAAAAGCCGCATATTCCCGAACTGGCGCGGCTCTCCGGCTGTGAGTTGTTGAATGTGGGGTTTGAATCGCTCGATCCAGAGACGATTAAGCAAGTGGGCAAAGGTTCCAATCGCATAGACCGCTACGATCTGGTGGTGAGCAATACCAAGAAGCAGGGGCTTGCGCTCCAGGGCTACTTTATTTTTGGGTTTGATACCGATACCCCGGCCAGTTTCCAGGCGACGTATGATTTTATTATGCGCAATCGGATTGAGTTTCCGGTGTTTACCATTGCAACACCGTTTCCTGGTACGGTCTGGTTTGATGAAATTAAGCATCGGATTATCCATTTTGATTGGGATAAGTACGATACCTTCCATTACATGTACCGTCCGGCGCGGATGGATCAGGAGGAGTTCTTGAAGAACTTTATCAAGATTCAACGCGAGGTGTACTCCTGGCGGGGTATTTACCACCGGATGCAGGGGCGGCGGGTAGATTGGTTGTGGGGGGTGAACGTGGCGTTACACTACTTTACCCATCGGTTGACGCCGGAGATGCTGTTGTGAGGGGTTGGTAGTATATGCTAGAATGTTGTATAATAGGCACCAGGCTGTGAATGTTTTGTGTGCGGGGTGCTATTGGCCCCCGTTGGTACCATAAAAGAGTTGGAGGATCTCTGTCATGCCTTACCAGGTTTCATTACTCGCGCCAAACCTTTTGCATGTAGAGATGTCTGGTCATGTAGATACATCGTCGGCTGAGGCGTATTATGCAGAGGCTTGGCAAAAGCTGAATACGTGTCCCAAGCTAACGTATGTGATAATGGATGCCCGCACGCTCGAAAGCACCAACCAGTCGGCCCGCGATATTGCCGACCGTGTGCGCAATCACCCGCATGTGGGGATTATTGCCTTTCTGGTCAAGCAGCGCTATTTGCTGCTCTTTTCGCCCATATTGAAGTTTTTTAGCAATATTCGGATGTTTGGCAGCGACCAGGAGGCGATAGATTTCTTGAAGCGCGAGGGGTTTGTATCGCAGGAGATTTTCAATCAGGTATGCCCGGTGCAGGTAGTGTCTGTGCCTGGCAGCGAAGAGGTGTTTGTGTCCCCAACCGTTGCGCCAGTGGTTACCCCCCTGTCGGCTCCAAACGGTGCTGCGTCGCGCCCATCGTCGCGCTCCTCCAATCCGGTCAGCGGGGTCTTTTTCTTTGTGACCGATATGATAGAGGGTATGACGCGCAAGGTAGAAGATAAGCCCTACCTGTCGGAGTAACGTCACTATGGCCAATCCAGACCCTATTTTGATTGTGGGTGGTTTTGGCGTGAGCTGGAACATCTACCAACCGTTTCGCGCGGTGCTTCAATCGGTGAGCAATCGGGCGGTGTTTTTGACGCGCCTTGAAATGCTTGACTGGCTGAGCGTGGTTATGAGCGATGATTATAGTAATTTGTTGAAGCGCTTGCATAGTTCGGTGACGGATACGTTGCGTCGGACGGGGGCGGAGCGGTTGATGTTGCTGGGCCACAGTGCGGGGGGGATTGTGGCGCGTATTTATATGGGCGATCAGCCGTATGGACGCGAGAGTCTGGTATTCAATGGGTTTCAGCGCGTTTCGGCGCTGGTGACGATTGGGACGCCCCATACGACGCCCAAGCGCGGGCGCTTCGGGGGGTTGAACCAGATTACCTTTGCCAATGAGCGCTATCCGGGGGCCTACTGGCGCTTTATTCGGTATGTCACGGTGATTGCGCGGAGTATCCGCGGGGTACGCAATGGTGCGCCGTACGAGCGCAATGCGTGTGAAAGCTATATGATGCTCACGAATGAGTGTGACCAGTGGGGGGATGGGGTGGTGCCGTTGTCCTGTTCGGCGTTGGAGGGGGCCTATAATTTGCAGCTGGAAGGGTTGCGCCATGACCCTCGTCCGGACGAGCGCCCGTGGTATGGGCACAATGAAGAGACGGTCGGGTCGTGGTGGGAGCATGTGGAGCGGGCCGAGCAAGCACCTGTGCCGGGTGTGGTTGAGGCCACCGCTTGACGAAAAACACAACGTATGCTACTTTCTTTGCGGTAGCGTTGCGTCCATACCAGACCAGACCCCGGTAGGTCGGGGGTGGTGTTCGTAGTGACTCGCCGGGGGCGAGTCTCTTTTTCTGTGGCTATATCTCTCTCAATGTAATCTCCATTCCTATGGTATAATGTGGTATTCGTAGTGGGGGAATGTTCTACCAAATATGCGTATTCTGTTCTATACTGGCAAGGGTGGAGTAGGAAAAACCAGTGTTGCAGCGGCAACGGCGTTGCGGTGTTCGCGGTTTGGCCATCGTACGCTGGTGTTGAGTACCGACGCGGCGCATTCGCTTGGGGATGCGTTGGATGTTGAGCTACGCGCCGAGCCGATACAGGTTTCGGATAATTTGTGGGCCCAGGAGATTAACGCGCTGCATGAATTGGAGCAGAGCTGGGGCGAAGTACAGCGCTATCTGTCGCAATTGCTGGCCTGGCAAGGGGTAGAGAATATTGCCCAGGGTGAGCTTTCGGTGGTGCCGGGCACCGAAGAGTTGTTTAGCTTGCTCCAGATAAAGCGGCACTATGACGAGAACGAATATGATGTGCTGGTCGTAGATGCGGCCCCGACGGGGGAGACGCTGCGCTTGCTTTCGTTGCCAGATATTTTGCGCTGGTGGATTGCCCGCCTCTTCCCGATTATGAAGGGGGTGCTCAAGGTTGTGCGGCCGGTGGCCAAGCATGTGAGCGATATGCCGATTGCGGGTGAGGAGGTACTCAATTCAGCCCAGACGGCTATTGATGCGCTGGTTGAGGTGCGCAATATTCTTACCGACCAGTCGGTATGTACCGCGCGTATTGTGATGAATTTGGAGCGGATGGTTATTCGGGAGGCGCAGCGGAGCCTTACCTACCTGAGCCTGTTTGGCTATGCGGTAGATGCGGTCATTGTCAATCGGGTATTGCCGTTGGGGGTAGATGGGCATTTTTCTGAATGGCAGCAGATGCAGCAGCAGTATGCGCCCCAGGTCAACCAGATATTTTCGCCTTTGCCCATCTTGCAGGCAGGCCATTTCCCGCGTGAGATTGCGGGCATTACTATGTTGGAAGAGATGGCGACGATGTTGTATAGCGAGAAAGATCCGGCTGGTTTCCTGTATACCGGCCCGTCGCAGCGGGTGGAGCGCACATCGAATGGCTTTGACCTGATTGTTCCGCTGCCCTTTGTCTCTGAAGATCAGATCCATCTGGCACAGAGTGCCGATGAGTTGCTTATCTCGGTGGGGTGGCACCGCCATCGGGTGGCGTTGCCCCAATCGCTGGCACGCCTCCGAGCCCGTGATGCTTTCTTTGAAGAGGAAGAGCTGCGGGTGGTGTTTACCCGTTGAGTAGATGCACTATGTTCAAGTATACAACCTGCACGATTGTACCGTGCAGATACGTCATCCTTCCACCCATACCATCCTTGGGTCCGGTGTCGTTCTGGCAAGCGATGGAACGATTGGTACCGCAAGTGCGGTGTTGCATGCGGCCGGTCTAGACCCAGAGGATACGTCCCCCCCCGCCCCTTCCGCGGATGCGCCGTATGTTATCGTGACTGTGCCCCCGCTGTACGGTACGGCCACGACCACGCGCCGGGCGGTGCTGGTGGCCGCGTTGCCGGGCCCCGCTGGTATCGCGCTATTACGTCTGGTGCCTGATGATACGCTCCCCCCGCTGTCCCCCCTTCAGGTTGCCCCGCTTGGGAGCGCCAGTAGTTCGCTCGATCACCCCTTCCGCTGCGCTAGTTATGGGTCGGGGGGCAATAGTCGCCCGGTCTTTGCGTGTGGCGCTATTTTGCGGCCTGCGGATGGGTCGGGAGGTGGGGCCGGGACTGAAACGTTGCGGTTGAAGTCGCACCACCTGGCCGAGGCGGTGTGTGGTGGGGCGGTGCTGGATGTTGCGCGTAATCTGGTCGTGGGTATTGTGGTACAAACCCCGGCCAGTGGCGCGGGAACCGAGACACCGGGAGATGCCGATATTGCCCACGCGGTTGATCTGGCTGTGTTGGAGCAAGCCCCCTTTCATATGGCGCGGGTGCTGGCCCGCACCCCCCCACCCCGCAAAGCCTATCCGCTCCCGCGCACCGATCTGGTGGCGGCGCGAGCACTGGCCGTGGCGCGTCCTGGCGTGGCGCTTATTGGTGCGCCGCCCCCGCTGGAAACGTGGGCCGGACGCGAGCCGTTGCTGTTGAGCCTGCGTGACGATTGGGCCACCCCCGCCTGTCACAGCACCGGGCTTATCGGAGCGGCCGGCACGGGTAAAAGCAGTCTGGTGCGGCACTGGTTGCAAGGGCTTACCGACGATACAACCCTACCGCAGCCGGATGGCATCTTCTGGTGGAATTTTCACCAGCGTGGCAGCGTGGATGAATTTTTCATTGCGGCGCTGGCCCATTTCAGCAATCGGCGGGTGGATGCCCACCGCTTCCCCTCAACCAGCATGCGGGCCCAGGTGCTTGGCGCTATGCTGGCGCGGGGAAGCTATCTGCTGGTGCTGGATGGTCTGGACAGCGTGCAATATACGGACGAATCGCGGCACGGGTTGCTAACGAGCCCGACCCTGCGCGAGTTTCTGGCCTATCTGGCCGCCAATGACCACCGCTCCTACGGTATCCTGATAAGCCGCATCCCGTTGCGCGATATGTTGCCCTTTGTGAGCTATACGCACCGCGATGTGGAACGGTTGACACCCGCCGATGGGTATGCGCTGTTGCACCAGAGCGGCGTCACAGGCGCGGCCCCGATACTGGAACAGCTTGTAGCGATTGGCGAGGGGCACGCTTTTACGCTTGGCTTGCTTCGCTGCTATCTCGCTGTGGATAGGGGCGGGCCCGTGGTGCTGGCGGGGGATGTGCTGGAAACGCTGTTGGCGCGGTTGCTGGCCTCGTCTCCCTTGCCCTATGCGTTGACGCCAGCCGATTTTCAGCGGGTGGTGCGCGAGTATGAGCGCTACCTTTCCCCGGCCGAACATACCTTGTTGCTGGTGTTGAGCGCCTTTCGCCGCCCCATTCCGGAATATGCCGTCGGGGTATTGTTGCGCCGTCCCCACGCAGACACGCCCCCCGACGCGGACGCCGACGCCGACGCGGCGACCCCGCCGCCCGACGAGCCCGCCCCGCCCCCCGCCAGTGAAGAAACGCTATATGCCCCGCTGCTGGCGCTAGATGATGAGGCGTTTCTGGCGCTCTTTCAGCGGCTTGTAGCGCTGTCTATGCTCCTGTTTGACGAAGAGCGGCGCACCTTTACGCTGGCCCCCATCATACAGCACGCCTACCGGGCCCGCCTGGCAGATGATGCCCACATTGCCCCGCTGCAACGCGCCGAATTGCACCGGCGTCTGTTCCAATATTATCTGGATATTGCCCCGGCGTCGGGGGAGTACCCAACGCTCAACGACCTGCTGCCGCTGATTGAGGCTGTGTACCATGCTTGCTGTGCGGGTGCCTACCCGGAGGCGTGGGAGGTGTACTGGGAGCGCATTGCTCACCACCACACCGCGGTACTGGTGTACCAACTGGGTACCCACGAGACGGCGCTGGCGCTGTTGCGTCTCTTCTTCCCCCTGGGCAATCTGGCGCAGGAGCCATACCTGGACGACCCGCCGCAGCAGCAACACGTGCTGGCAACCTGTGGTACCTGTCTGACCCATCTGGGATGGATGGATGAGGCAATAGGGTGCTACCAACGGGCGGTTGCCATAGCGCAGCAGCACGAGCAATGGCCGGCGGCGATGAGCTATGGCTACACCCTGGCCGAACTTCAGTCCGCGGTGGGGGCATTAGACGCCAGCGCCAGCACGGCCCGCGCGGTGGTGGCGCTGGCCCGCGCGACCGACAGTCGGCGCGATGAGATGCTGGCGTTGGCAACCCAGGCCCATATTGCCCATCTGCGCGGCAAGATGACGATGGCGGGGGCGACTTTTTATCAGGCACAGGCGATTGAGCGCGAGCTGAACCCGCAGACACGCTATCTCTATAGCTTGCGGGGGGTCTGGCACGCGGCGCAGGTCTGGCAGGCCGGCAACCCCGCCTATGCGCGGCATATATTGGAAACGAACCGGGCGCTGTGTGAGCAAAACCACTGGCGCGAAGATTTGTGCCGTACGGAGCGCGTTCTGGGGGATATTGCGGCCCACCTGGGGGAGCATGAGCAGGCCCGCCAGCACTACAATCAGGCGGTGCAGATAGCCCGCACACTGCCCGGCGGAGCGGATATGGTAATCGAGGCCTTGCTGGCCCGTGCGCAGTGGCTTGCGACTCGCCCCAATGCGCGGTTGGAAGCGGCCCTCGCGCCGCCCCCCCCGGAGCCGGCGAGTAGCGAGCGCAACGGGGACGTGGAGCAAACCGACCCGCGTTCGTCTATTCCGATTAAGCGCAGACGCCATCGCCGCGAACGCGAAGCGCCCCCGCTGACGGAGGAGGTAGCCCAGATTCGGAGCGAACTTCAGCGGCAGTCCGAACAAGCGGCGACACTCCCCGATATGCCCGATAGGAGCGAGCCAGAGCCGCCGCCAGAGTCAAAGTCAGAGCCAGAGCCAGAGCCAGAGCCAGCACGCAAGGGGCGGCGCATTGCGGTGACACAGCTTGATGAGCAGGGCTTACCGGCGGCCAGCAATGGCCGTGAGCAGGAGTCCCCCCCCGCCCCCGCCCCCGCGCAGCCAGACCC
>DAOTUK010000336.1:0-11392 GCA_034437375.1 Chloroflexaceae bacterium
GACCTGGGACCCTGGCCCTCCGAGACGCTCGACTTCCTGGTGGACGAGGGAGTGCAACTCGTTCGTGGCAACCACGACGAGTATCCAATTCTCGGCATCACCGCCCAACCCCTCTTTGCCCCCCTCACCGCCGACTGCCCCGGCGCCTCGCCCACCTTCCCGCCGCACCTGTCGCACGTCGCCTACGGCATGAACGTCTTTCTCTTCGCCACCGACCGCGAACGGGTCTTAACCCTCACCGACAGTACCGGCGTGGAATGGATACGCCAGCAAATACACTGGCGCGATCTCGAAGGCGAGGCCGGGCAATATGTGTGGAAACCGCTTGACCAGATTGTCAGCGCGGCCCGTGCGCACCAGTTGAAAATTATGCTCAGCGTAGTGCGCTCGCCCGCGTGGGCAACCGCCACAACCGGCGGACACAGCGGTCTACCCGACGACCCGGCCCCCTTCGCCCGCTTCCTGCGGGCCGTGGCCACGCGCTATCGTGGGCGAGTATCGGCGTACGAAATATGGAACGAGCCCAACCTGGCCCACGAAAGCGGCGGCACGCCCGGCGACCCCGCCACCTACCTGGCCACCCTGCAAACGGCCTACCCCGCCATCAAAGCCACCGACCCCTGCGCCCTCGTACTGGCCGCACCGATGGCCGCCACCAACAATGCCGACCCCGCCGTCGCCACCGACGACCTGCCCTTTTACCAGGAATTATACGCGCTGGACAATGGCGCATTTCTGCGGGCCGCCGACGCCATCGCGCTGCACCCCGGCGCGGGCCCCCACCCCCCCGACGCCCGCTGGCCCACCGACGCGCCCGATCAATCCCACCACTACTTCCGCCACATCGAGCGGATACACGACCTGATGCAGCAGCACCACGACCCACGCCAGGTATGGATAACCGAAGTGGGATGGACCGTGACAAAGGCCCACGGAGCCCCCGCCCCCGTCACCAAAGCACAGCAAGCCACCTATCTGGTAGACATGCTCTGGTACGTGCGCCAGCACTACCCCTGGGTAGCCGGCGTGCTGGTATGGAATCTCAACTTTAGCGTTATTGCCCCGCCCACCGACGAGAAAACCACCTACAGCCTGCTTGAGCCAGACTGGTCTATCCGCCCGGCCTTCCTCTCGCTGCAACACAACATCCCCACCCTACGCGACATCGCCCGCCCCCCGCGCCTCTCCGAGGGAACCGACTATCGCTTTACGTGGAACTTCCCCGCCCGCGGGGCTATCGCCGCCCCGCCGCTACTGCTGCCAGATGGCGACGTTGCGCTGGTAAGCAACCCCGGCACCCTCTCCGTAGTAGCCCCGGACGGGCAGCTACGCTGGCACCACCACGCCTCCGGCGTTGTCCGCAGCGCCCCGGCCCGCGCCCCCCACGATGGCCCCTTCTACCTGGGCAATAGTAATAGTCTGCTCACCGCCATACAAGCCGATGGAACCGTGACCTGGACAGTGCGGCTTGAAAGCCCCCTACGAGGAAGCCCGATCTACCACCAGCGACACATCTACGCCGTAACCGAAGTCGGCGCAGTATACGCCTTTGACGAGCAGGGGCAGCAAGTATGGGTACACCACCTGCGCGAAGAAACCACCCCGCTGGCGTTGGGCAGCGACGCCACCCTGCTGGTGGGTACGGCCGCTGGCGCGATCATCAAAATGGACACGGCCGGGCGCGAGATATGGCGCACCCCCACCGGCACGCAGTTATGGGCCCCGCTCTCCCCCGACCAGCACGGCGGGGTAATGCTGGCCGCGGTTGATGGTCAGGTACTTGCGCTAGATACGGCAGGAACTATCCGCTGGCGGGCCACCGTGGGAGCGCCCGTGGTGGCCGCCCCGCTAGTAGGCCACGACGGCCGCGTCTATGTCACCGCGCGCGATGGCCACCTCAACGCGCTGGCGGACGACAATGGGGCCCTGCTCTGGCAAACCGCCACCGGCAGCGACCTGCACGCGCCGCCCGCCCTGAGCAACCGGGGCACGCTCTACCTGGGGACTGAGGACGAGCGCTTGCTGGCCCTGGATAGCAGCAACGGCCAGGTACGCTGGTATGCCGTAGTGCGCGGGAACATCCGCGCCGCCCCGGTACTCAATGCACAACAGCGGCTCTACCTCCCCACCATGGGCGGGCGTCTCTATGCCTTCGATGCCCTCTCCCCACGGTAAATCTGGAACGATTCTCAACGCTTCCCACTGGTCACGTGTGGTATCATTAGAATACAAGCAACTTTTTTTAAACGCCAAGAGATCCATGCTATCGCCACGCACCATGAGGAGGGAGTGCAGCGTATGGAAGAAATGTTTCAAAAGATACTCCAGGCCATCCCTGGATACCAGGGCTACCGCGCCGAAGAAGCGCGGCGCAACGCCGACCATACCCTACGGATGAACCTGGCCCGCCAGTTCACCACCGAACGCAAGCAACTCAACAACCTCACCCAAAAAGCCTTGCAAGCCCAGAAATATCAACACCTTACCCGTATTGATGAGCTAGGCAAAAAGCTCGACCACTTCATCGCCCGGCTAGAAAGTGCGCCGCGCGGCTATGCCGGCTGGTTTAGCGATGTCAACATTGACGAAGCCGACCTTGTGCAAATTTATGAATTTGATGCCCGCATGGTTGACAGCGTACCGCTCCTACGCGAACATATCGCCCATGTCGAGAAAGAGCTACAAACCAACGACAACCTTGATGAAGCGCTCAACGCCCTGCAAACCTTCATTGCCGGGTTGCATACCCAGTTTGATGCCCGAGTCGAATTTACGCTACAAGGCAAGCGTCCAACCGGATAGCCCGCCGACCAGCGGAACGCAAGCAAGCCTCCCCACACGGGGACGGCCTACGGATAATTAGGAGGAGCAAGATGCCACGAATTATTGATGTACTGGAGTTTTTCGATCAACAGGGCGACACGATTGTGCAACGATTGCCCGAATATGGGCCCGGCGACTTTCGGCTTGGTTCACAACTGGTTGTACGCGACAGCCAGTGGGCCATCTTCTTCCGCGATGGCAAAGCCATGGACGTCTTCGAGGGCGGACGCCACACCCTCTCCACCGCCAACCTGCCCTTGCTCTCCGGCCTCATCGGGTTGGCCACCAGCGGCAAAACACCCTTCCAGGCCGAAGTTATCTTTATCAACCGCGCCCAATTCATTGACCAGAAATGGGGCACCAGCGAACCACAACTCTTTAGCGACCCCGACCCGCGCCTGGGCAGCGTCTATCTCCGCGCTCGCGGCAAATACAGTTTCCGCGTCACCGACCCCACCGTTTTTGTCAATTCCATTGTGGGACAGCAAGGTATCTTTGAGGCCCGCCGCCTGCAAAACTACATGCGCGACTTCATCGTATCGGAATTTATGGATTTGCTCGCCGAAATGCAAGTATCCGTCTTTCAGATACAGCGCATGCGCGACGAACTGAGCGCGGGAGCCAAAGCCAAACTCAACGACAACTTTGAGAATATCGGCTTGCAACTGATGGAATTTGTCGTCGCCTCTATCGCCCCCGACGACGAAACCGCAGCAATGATCAAAGAGGCCGAGATGGAAGCCTTCCGCATGCGCACACAAATGGGCGTGGCCGCCGACATGCAAAATGTGGATATGCGCTCGTATAGCCAGATGCAAGCCGCCCAGGCCATGCGCGATATGGCCAACAACCCCGGCGGGGGCGGCGATATGAGCAGCGGTGCAGGTCTGGGTGCGGGCGTCGGTATGGGTGCCGCTATGGCCAATATGATGAACCAGGCCATGAACCCGCAACAACAGCAAGGCTACCCCCCACAGCAACAGGGCCAACCACCGCAGCAGAGCCAACCAGCCCAACAGGGCGGCGGCGACGATATGAACCCGCAGAAAATTCAACAGATGATAGACAAACTGGATGAGCGCTTTATGATGGGCGAAATAAACCAGGAAACCTACGACCGCCTGCTGCAAAAGTGGCAGGACAAGCTCAAGCAAATGGGTGGCTAGAATCCCCCAGAATGAAGGTATGTTCAGCATAGGATGACCGGTGGCCCTCGCACGAGTTGCGGGGGTCATTCTCCCCTCATCCGCACCCCGTCCCACAGTTCTGCGCCCGGTCATCCTACCACTATCAATGGAGGTTATGCGATGAGTATTCAAGAAGGGCGATGGGATTGTGATTCCTGTGGGACAACCGGCCTGCGGGGACGTGATATGAGTTGCCCCAACTGTGGCGCACGCCGCCCAGAGGGGGTCAAATTTTACCTGGCCGACGATTCAGAATATGTGAACGACGAAACCCGGCTGGCAGAAGCGCGGGCCGGGGCCGACTGGGTGTGCGAGTGGTGCGGGGCCAGCAACCGCGCCGGACTCCTGGAAACGTGTAGCCAGTGTGGAGCCGAGCGCGGCACCAGTCCTTCGCAGCAGGTGAAAGAGTATAGCCTGGAAGAGGCCCCCGACTCCGGCGACAACACGATAAAACGCCGCCCCCCCCCGCCCGACTCCGCGTATGCACAGTCCAGTATGCCAACCGACCCACAGGCAAAGCAGAGCGGCCCGCCCCTCTGGAAAAATCCGCTCGTCCTGGGAGCGCTGGCCGTGGTATTGCTGGCCTGTATTGGCATAGCCTTCCTCTTGATGCCGCGCGAAGTTGAAGCCACCGTATCGGGCGTCTCGTGGGAACGCACGATAGACGTAGAGCAGTACCAGACCGTCACCGAAACCGACTGGGATGTCCCCACAGATGGGCGCGTAGTCGAGGAGTGGGAGGAGGTTCACCACGTCGAACAGGTGCTTGTGCGCTACGAAACCAAAACGCGCCAGGTCACCGAACAAGTCAAGGTTGGCACAGAAGAACATGTCTGTGGCAAGCGCGATCTGGGCAACGGCTATTTTGAAGATAAATACTGTACCCGCGACAAATATGAGGATCGTACCACCACCGAAACCTACGAAGAACCGGTCTACCGCGACGACCCGGTGTACGAGACGAAATATCGCTACGAGGTAGACAAATGGGAGGTAGAACGCACCGAAACGGCCGCGGGCAAAGACCACAACCCCGCCTGGCCAGAGGTCAATCTGAAAGGGGGCGAAAGCATCGGAGCCGAACGCGAGGGACAACGGAACGAAACCTACCTGGTACACTTCACCCAGAAGGACAAAAACAAAACCTACGATGTAGAAATGCAAGAGGCTGCATGGAAGACCTACCAGCCGGGGCAAACGTACAAGCTGAAGGTAAGCGGGAGCAAGGCGGAGGTACTGGAATAATGGGGAACGAAGCGCTGGCCGGGGGCGGCCCTCGTCAATAGAGGCCCCGCTCCCGTGCGCCGCTCCGCTCCTCCTGCTGTGGAAAGCGGTAAATCAGTACCCGATGATCAACCGTCGGACTGGCATACACCAGCGTCAAAGTATACCGCCCCCCCGACTCGGTTGTAAACGACATCGTGTCGCCCACCTGCGCCGGGCCGGGGTTAATAAGCGGGGCCAGGATAGCGGCCGCGTCGCCCTTGACCCGCTGAATGCTATCAAACACAATGTATTGCGCATCGTAGTAGTTTCCCAGAAAAAAGAGCATATCATGGTCGGCGGTGTTGGGTATCATCAAAGATGGCCGCTGCGCGTGCCAGTTCAATTGCCAGGGGTTGCGCGTCATCACCACCGCGTCGGGGGGCGTATTCTCGCGCAGCCATTCGTAGGCGACCAGGTCGGGCTGCCACAGTTCCGGCTCAACGCGCACCTTCTTGGCAATGATGGGCCACGAGAACTGCACGATGTTGAAGAGCGCCAGCACCACCAGCAGCAACGCCAACGGACTCCAGATGCGCCGCCCGATTGCGGCCAGGCGGTCGTAGCCGGCCCACACCACCCACGCCGCCAGCAGCAGCAACCAGGGTATCGCCATCAAAAAGTAGCGTTCCTCATTGGCGTGCCAGTAGGTAACCAGGAAGAGCGTATAGGGCCCAAAGGCCATCGTCAACAGCGCCAGCAAGCGCCGCCGATAGCGCAACGCGGCCACCACCCCCAGGAAGGCAAGCCACGCCCCCACCGGCGACAACAGGTTCTTGCGCTCGTTCTGGCTCAGCAGGGGGGGCGTGGCCGGCTCGCCCGCGGGCGTCTGCGTGAGGCCCGACCAGGCCGGCATCAGATAATCGCGCACCGCCTCCACCTGCGTCTGGAGCTTGCCCAGGGTCAGGTCAAAGCCCCACCGCAAAATCCAGCTACGGTCGGGCAGACCTTGCCCGCCCAGTTCGGGCACATAAACGCGGTAAATGTCGCTCCAGGCGTCGCCGCTATCGCCGCGATAGCCCAGTACCCAGGCGTCGTAGCTTTCGGTGGAATAGACCGGCGCCCCGAACAGCATTTGATTGCGAATAATATAGGGCGCAAGCAACAGGAAGGCCGGCAACGACCACAGCACCGCATACCACATACGCCGCCGAAACCATGCCCACACCCGCGCCGCCATCGCGCCGATGTCCGGTTCGCTGGCCCGCGCCTGCCACTGGCTCTGCCCACCCTGCATCAGCAACCACACCCCCATACCGACAGCAATAATGGCACTCCCCGGCTTCTGAAGCATCATCAAGCCGGTGAACACCCCCGCCCCCACAAGCTGTACCAACGTGCGGCGGTCTATCACCGTACTGTCGCGGGGTTGCACCACCGGCAGCAGCAGCGCCGGCGACTGCGACGAAATGCCGCCCCCAGTGGAGGCATTGGAAGCGGAAACAGGAGCGGCGCGGGCCGTGTGGGCACAGTAGAGCAAGTAGAGCGCCGCAACCGAAAAGACCACAAAAGCCAGATCGCTGGTAGTATAAATGGTGAGCTTGAAAAAGAGGTGGTTGGTCAGGGTGAGCAGGGCCGCGGTCAGGCCGACGCGCCGATCCCACAGGTGCGTACCGACCCCGTAGATGAGCAGCAGCAGCACCACGTTAAACAGGAGATTGGGCACCTTTGCGGCCCAGGCATGCTCCCCAAACAGCGCCAGAAAGGGCGCTATCCACACCGGCTGGAGCAGGGGCCACGTCTCTTGCGGGCGCGTCACACCATCGTACAACTGGTAAAACTGTGTTACATAATCTACCACCCACCCGCGCCCGGCCAACAGGTTCCGCGCCACCACCGCATTGTCGGCATAGTCGGCGTGGCCCACGTAGGGCAGACGATAGACCACCAGCGTTTCGTAGCCCAACCAGATACCACCGAACAGGAGCAGCAGCACCAGCGACGGGCGCGGCCGCGCCAACCCCCGCGCAAACGCACTGGTCACGCCTGGCAACCCCTCGCGCCCAAGCAGCAACAGCAACGTACACCCGGCCAGCAGCAACCCTTCAAGCAGCAGCGTATCGGGGAACATCAGGCGCAACACCTGCGTATTGGTCACGTAGTCGCGCAGATAATCCATACCACCCTCAAGCGCGAAAAAGAGCCAGCAGAGCGCGGCCACCACCAGACCGTAGTTCAGCGTATGCCCCATTGTGTAGCGCCAAACCACCCCGCGCACCAACGCGAGCAAGGCGCGATGCCAGGCCAGCAGTAGCGCCGCCACCAGCACCCACAGCGCCACCACCAGCGCGGCTCCCATCCAGAGACGCAGCAGCGCCAGACCCGCCCCCGCGGCCCCAACCCCCACGGCCGTTATCACAAAGCTAAGCGCAGGGGAGCGCGAGAGCGCATACAGCAGCAGGTAGAGCAGCAGCGCGTCTACCACCAGCAGCAGCACAGCCCCCCACGCCGGCGCCTGCACCTGCGCCAGGAGCGTGCGTACCTGTTCGCCAAAGGTAGCCGACGTGGGCAACGGCTCCCCCGGCGCGTGGCCGCGCACCTCAAGCCCCGCAAGCCGAATACCCTTGGGGCGCGGGTCGGCACCACGCAGCGTATCGGTAAAGACCGCCGACGTTTCGGTTTCCAGGACAAGGTGATCGCCGCGCCGCACACTGGCCGGCACGGTCACGCGGTACTCCTCCCATTCCGTCGTGGGGATAAAGGAACCCACCGCCACCCCATCCGCCCGCACCGTAACCGTCGGTTGGGTGGTAGCAGCGCCAACCACATCGGCCGGCCACCCCTGCACCAGCAGCGTGACGGTGGTATCAAAGCCGCCCCCCAGATGGGGCAGAGTGAGCAGCGCGTGCTGGCGTGTCCAGCGACTGCGGCCCGTGGGCGCGTCGTCTGTGAGCGCGTCGGCGTACCAATCGCCCCGCTCTACGGCCGCGTGACCAAGCGCCGCGCTCGAACGCAGAAAGAGTTGGTCACCAATCCACCCTATGGGGATCGTACCGCCGACGGGGCTCTGGTAGGCCAGCGCGGCCACCATCAGGCTCAGCAGCACCACCAGCACTGGCGCAAACACGGGCGAACGAACAAATGACGATGGCATAGGCATACGCATCATTATACAGCGATTTGCGGCGGGTTGGCTATTGCGATTGGGCAATGCGGCGCTGCATCGGGGCGGTATAGGCGTGGCATATCGCAATCGCCAGCGCGTCGGCGGCATCGTCGGGGCGCGGCACTGCGCTCAAGTTCAGCGTAAGCCGCACCATTTCCTGCATCTGGCGCTTGTCGGCCCCGCCATAGCCGGCCACCGTTTGCTTGACCACCAGCGGCTTATATTCGTGAACAGCAACCCCGCACTGCGCCAGCGCCAGCAGCACCACCCCCCGCGCCTGCCCCACCGATAGCGCGGTCGTCACGTTGCGCGAGAAGAAGAGTTCCTCAATAGCCGCGGCGTCGGGGTGATACTGCCCAATCAGGTCGGTGACACCCTGGTGCAACAGCAGCAAGCGCTGCGCCTGGTCGCTGCCGGCGGGGGTACGGATAACGCCGTGCGCCACCGACGCCAGCGTACCGTTCTGTTCATCCAGCACGCCCCATCCGAGCAAGGCCGTGCCGGGGTCTATCCCAAGCGTTCGCATAGGCTGAATACGTTACCCCTCCCGCGCCAGGTGCGCCGCGGCTACCGCCACCTGCCCCAGACTAATGCCGCCATCGTTGGGGGGCACCTGCCGATGGAGCAGCACCTGGAAGCCGGCCCCGCGCAAGCGCTGCGCCGCCCGTTCGGTCAGCAGCCGGTTTTGAAAACAGCCGCCGCTCAACGCAACCCGCGCCTGCCCCACCCCCTGCGCCACCGCCACCATCGCATTAACCAGCGCATTGTGGAACTTTGCGGCCATGATAGCGGGGAGCGTGCCGCGTTGCAAATCTACCAGCAGCGCCACCACCAGCGGCCGCCAATCCAGCAAGGCCGGCGTCGTCTGCCAGTCAACATCCAGCGGGTAGGCAGTATGGACGGTCGGGTCGGCGCAGTGTTCTAGAGCCATCGCGGCCTGCCCCTCAAAGGTCGTGGTCTGGTGCAAGCCGACCAGCGCGGCCACCCCATCGAAGAGCCGCCCGGCGCTGCTGGTGCGCGGCGCATTGACGCCCCGCTGAAGCATCTGCGCCAGGATATTCCGTTCGCCCGGCGAGAACGAGCGGATACACGGCAGGTCGTCACGCTCGAGCGCGGCCGCACCCTCCCCCTCCCACAGCAACGCCAGCGCCACGCGGCGCGGCTCCTTGACGGCCACGTCGCCCCCCGGCAGGCGGAAGGGGAGCAGATGCGCGACGCGGGTAAACTCGGCCGCCTCCCCTAGCAAAAACTCGCCCCCCCAGATGGTACCATCGCAGCCATAGCCGGTGCCGTCCCACACCACACCAAGCACCGGGCCCTCCCCTTCATTGACGCCTTGTTCGGCAAGGCAGGCCGCCAGGTGGGCATGGTGGTGTTGCACAGGCACCAGCGGACAGGCCGCCTCTGCGGCCAGACGATGGGCCGCGTGGGTCGAACGATAGTCGGGGTGCAGGTCGTGGGCAATCGCGGCGGGGGTCGCCTCGTACAGACGTAGAAAATCGGCTATCACCCGCTCAAAAGCGGCCATAGCTTCGGGCGTTTCCAGGTCGCCAATGTGCTGGCTCAGCACGACCGGCGTATGCTTGCCTCCGCCCCCCACACGCGCCGCTACGCTCAGAGCTACCGTGTTTTTCAAATGCCCGCCCACCCCCAGGAGCGTGGGCAACGCGCCCCGCACCAGCACCGGCAACGGCGCATAGCCCCGCGCGCGCCGCAACAAACGCGGCTCCCCTTCCACCACCCAGGCAATACTATCGTCAACGTGGCGGGCAATCGGGCGGTCGTGCAACAGGAAGCGGTCGGCAATCGAGCCAAGCCGCTGCTGCGCCTCGTCGTTGTCAGTGCAGATAGGTTCATCACTCAGGTTGCCGCTGGTGGCCACCACGGGAAAGCCTAGCTCACGTAGCAGCAAGTGGTGGAGCGGAGTAGCCGGCAGCATCACCCCAAGCGTTGCGGTATCGGGCGCGATAGCGGGGACAATCGGGGCATCATTGCGACGCGGCACAAGCACGATAGGCGCTTCGGGGGCGGCGAGCAACGCGGCGGCCGGCGGCGATATGTCGCACAGCGTCTGCGCCTGCGCCAGGTCGCGCACCATCAACGCAAAGGGCTTGTCGCGGCGCGGCTTACGCAGGCGCAGCAAGGCAATCGCCGCGGCGTTGCGCGCGTCGGCCATCAGGTGAAAACCGCCCAACCCCTTTACCGCGACAATCTGGCCGGCCCGTAGCGCATCGGCGGCGTGGCGAATGGGATCATCGGGGTTATCGTGGCCGTGGCTATCGCACACCTGCGGGCCACAGACGGGGCAGGCGTTGGGCTGCGCGTGAAAGCGGCGGTTGGTGGGGTCGTCATACTCCTGCTGGCAGGCCGGGCACATCGTAAACAGGCGCATGGTCGTGTTGGGGCGGTCGTAGGGGAGCGCTTGTATGATACTAAAGCGCGGGCCACAGTTGGTACAGTTGGTAAAGGGATAGCGCCAGCGGCGGTCGGTGGGGGTGAGCACCTCACGCAGGCAATCGTCACAGGTGGCGATGTCGGGCAAGACCAGCACCGTCTTGTGGCCCCGCCCCTCGCTGTGGCGTATCGCAAAGGCCGCATCGCCGGCGGGAGCGCACCACACCGCGTCAAGCGTATGGATACTGGCCAGCGGGGGCCTTTCTGCGGGCAGGCGTTCGAGAAACTGTTGTACCGCTGGTTCGGGCCCCTCTACCTCAACCAGAACACCGTGGGTATCGTTGATGACAAAGCCGCTCAGGGATAGCTCAGTCGCCAGGCGATAGACGAAGGGGCGAAAGCCAACGCCCTGTACCGCGCCCTGTATTGTAACCCGAAGACGGCGGGGAGTGGAAGGAGCGGGGCGCATTAGTCGGCCACAATATCAGCTACGGCACAGAAGAAGCCGGGCAACCGCGGGGAGGTGAGCGTGTCCGCCACGCCATACTCCGCTTCAAGCTCAAGCTCAAGCCGCCCCCCCACCAGCCGGTAGACCGCAACCTGCTGGTTGTCCAGATCA
>DAOTUK010000337.1:0-4366 GCA_034437375.1 Chloroflexaceae bacterium
CGGGTCGGGCGGGGGGACATTATCCCAATAGGCGGAAACCAGTTCATCCCACTGCCCATTTTCCGAAGCACTGAAATGGCGCTCGCCATAGTAGCCGCGTTGCCATTCATCCGCATTAAACGGCATGTAGATGCTCAACCCACCAAACGGCTCCTCCCAATCCCACGTACCGGTGGCATCCCAGGGCGAGCCGCTCTGGTAGGCCTGCTCCACCAACGCGCTGTTCAGCGCCGTCTCTACCGCCTTGGCCGCATCCGATACAGCCTGAAGCCCCGTCGTGGAGCTTTGCAAACCCTGCACAAAACTGGCCAGGTCTACGTAGGTATCGCCGGTCGGGCCGACAGTGCTATCGCCATTGCTATCGAAGAAGTTGGCTCCCTCAAAGGCGCTCTTCATCGCCGCTTTCTCCGCGGCGATATTGTCTATTAAGGTGGTGGAAAGCGTATCCAGTGCCTTCTGCAACGCCTCCATTTTAGCGAGATCAACCAGTACGTAGGTATAGGGATGCCCACCATAGCCTTTTAGTTCGGTCACCTCGTTTTGCATCCACGCCGCCAGAATATCGCGGGCATTGCGCGTGCCGTCAATGGAGCGAATGTGGGTAGCGTAGTCGGAGACGGCCCACTTGATATTGGGCGAGGTGAGCAGGTAGGATGAGGTATCGCGCACCTCGTAGGCTATTTCAAACATGCCCATCAGACAGGCGTCCAGGTAGATGCCATCCAGTTTGCTGCGTTGGGCCAGCGACAACCCCTCGCGCAGCCCATCGCCCAGACCGCTGGTAGACAGCGACGTGCCTTGCGGGTTGTTGTCGCGCAGCAAGCCGGCCAGCGGGTCGTAGCGGCGGCGCTTGCGGCCCGGCTGGCCGGTCAAGCCCTTCGCGCTGATGCCGCTGCCGTGCCCAATCATGGAGAGGATAACCTGTTTGGCGTTGGGGTGGGCTTGCAGCGACGACTTGACGAACTCGGCAAGCACGGCGGGGTCGGTACTATCGTCATACCACTTCCACATGTTCTGGTTCAGCACATAGCGGCCATCGCAGGTGGGGTTGGCATAGCCGGGGCAGGCCGGCCCGGTGGCGTCATGCTCCAATTGGTAGATGTAGGCGTCGTCTACGCCAGGCCCATCCAGCATCATGCGCACCATCACGTTGGGATTATCGGCGGCCTCTTCGGCGCTGTTGAGCACCTCCATACCATTGCGCGACAGGTCGTTGTCTGCGCCGTAGTAGATGAGCAGCAGCGTATTGATAGCCTCGTTATTGGGCACCGAAATGGAGGTATCCCGGTTTTGCGTCTCGCCGCCACCTTCGACATCGGAGCCAATATTGAGCACGGTACCGGGTGCGACATCGTTGTTAATCGTAATGTCGTAGGTAATGTTCATCGGTTGCGAGACGGAGACGGGCCCGTTATAGATAATCTGGCGCGTGCTTTCGTTGTAGCTCAGTCCGTTGGGGACATCGCCCGTAAACTGGATAAACGTTACCCCCTCCGGCAGCGTTTCCTGTACGCTGGTCTGGTCTACGTCGCCGGTGGTAGCCTGCAACGCGAGGCCCAGCGACAGCGAGCCGCCCGGCGCAGCAGTGCCCCCGGCGTCGGTGCGCGTGACGCTAACCGCGGCCGGGCACAGGTTGGGGTCGCTGGCGTTCGACACACCGCTAATCCACTTCTGGAAGGCGTCATCGCCGGGTTCGCACACATCGTTGCCGCTATAGTTCAGCCGTTGCAACCACCGCAGCGCGGTCATGTCGGTGGGCAACTGACCGCTCAAGTTGTTGTCGTCCAGGCCCAACACCGTAACATGACTGTTGGTACACGAGATACCATACCAGGAGCAGGGGGGCGTGTCCTTATCCATCCAGTTGTCGCTGTTGGTCCAGGTTGCGCCGCCGGTACCGTTGTAGAGCGCGACCAGCGCATCGCACTCGGCTTCGGATATGTCGGTCACATCGGAGCAACTGAAGGGCCAGTCGTCGGGGTTGTCGGGCAAGGCAACCCGAACACCGTAGCCGCCGGAGACATTGTTGGAGTGGGGCGCAACCCGCACCGTATAGGTGCCGCTCTGGTTCGCAGTAAACTCGATAGAGTCCTGGTCACACTCTTTCTGTAACTCTGTGCCATTGACATCGAACAGATGGAGCCAGAGACCGGCTCTCGTATATCCACAGTTGTACCCCTTGACCTGGGAGAGGCTGCTATCAATATCAAACAGCTCGACCTGGTAGCGTGTGCCAGCTTCAACCGTAAAGGCATACCAGTCTGCGTCGGCGTAGTCCCCAAAATAGGCGGGATTGCGGCCCTCAATCGTGCTGTGCAGGCCATTGGCGCGGCCTACCTGCAAGACATAGCCGTTCGCTATACTGTTGTTTGGCTCAAAGGTCTGCTCGTCCCACGCGGCCCCCTCCTGGCTTCCGTGGGGCAACACGCGGATACTGTAGCTGCCCGAAACGTCGTGCGAACTGGGCATCACCCGCACATAGAAGGTACCCGGCGTATTAGTATCAATGATTATTCCGGTTTCGACTTCTGCGCCCCAGGAGTCATCGCAGTTCTTGACCAGGCTATTGCCTTGTGGGTCAAAGCCTTCAAGCCAGAGGCCAGCTCTATCATATCCACAGTTGTATCCCTTGACTCTTCCCAGGCTAGTATCAACGTTAAAAACTTCCACCACATAGCTTTCAGAGCCTTGCGCCTCGAAGCGATACCAATCTTCATCTGCGTTGGTGCTATAGTAATCGGTACTGCGTGGCTCTATCGTGCTGGTCAGGGCTTGCTGGTAGCCGGGTGTGATAGCGTAGGCTGTGAAGCGGGTGTTGTTCGGCTCAAAGGTGGTGGTGTCCCAGGCCGCGCCAGTTTCGCCATGCTTTGGCAAAATACGCAGCTTATAACTGCCAGAGACATCACTACTGTGGCCCTGAACTTTTACATAAAATGTGCCGCTGGTATTGGCCGTAACGCTGGCGGTTGTCTGTACTGTACCACCGCCATTGTTGTCACAATTCTTTGCTCGCTCCTTGAGCGCGGGGTCATAGATAACGGGGAAGATGCCCGCTCTCGTATATCCACAGTTGTACCCCTCGACTGTGCCCAGGCTGTTGGCTACCTCAAACAATTCGACGCTATAGCCATTGCCGGCCACGGCCTGGAAGCTGTACCAGTCTACGTCGCCGGTGGTGTCAATAGCGGCCGTAATGGGGTTGTTCATTCCAATGGAAACCGCCATGGACTCTTCGCTGGTGTCGTTGGGTTCTTGCTCCGTCTGCGTCGTTTGCGATTGGGCCACGGGGGGAATAGCCGCCACCATACCAAGAACGATAGCAAAAATAAGCCAGACCGATAGCATACGGATGCCCCCGACCAACCGAACGTCCATTTCTCTCCGTCGCGTTCATACGTACTCCTCCCTGGGTAATGGTTTTGGTAGCAATTCCCGCCTTGACGAGACGGGGGCTGTGCGACGCTCCCAGGCATGGAGGGAGCCGCCGCCGATACGATTAACGATACAATTGAGAAACCTACTCGGCTTATTCCAACGGTGGTACAGGGCGCGGTTGTGGGGGTATATACTGCGTCTCAAGGGGGCATGTGGGGCTATTCTCCCGTTTGTACCATGTGGCGCAAAGTATACCATGCTCTTAAGGAGAATTGCAATAGGGAAAACCGCATGGGGTGGGCCAGACATGTTTCCGCTCCTGGGAGCACGAGCGTCTCGCGCGCCCCGGTGCGGGCCACAGGCCCGCGCTCCCAGGAAGCGGACCGGTACGGGTAACCACATACCAACTACCTGCGGCTATTGTCCGCTTTGCCTACCCGGCGCTCCTCTGCCGCCCGCCGCAATGCCGCTGCCAGCGCCTCGACGCGCACCGGCTTACCCAGGTACTCATCCATCCCCACATCCAGACACCACTGGCGGTCGCTCTCCATCGCGTGCGCGGTCATCGCAATAATGTAGGGTTGCTGTGCAGCGGGCCACTGTTCCCGAATACGCCGGGTGGCCTCGACACCATCCATATCGGGCATTTCCACATCCATCAACACCACATCGTAGGGCTGCCGGTAGAGCGCCTCTAGCACCTCATGCCCCGTAGCGGCCACATCGGCGCGATAGCCCATCCGCTCTAGCAGGCGAAGCGCCACCTTCTGGTTGATGATATTATCCTCGGCGAGCAAAATGCGGAGCGGGTGGCGCTGCCCGGCCTGGGGGTCAAAGGCGGAGCGACCCAATCCCTGGCGGCGTTCCACCACTTCGCCCTGCACAATGCTGACCAGCGCCGCGTGGAGGAGGGCTGGCCGCAGCGGCCGGGTCAGGAACGTCGTCCCGTCCACAGCGGCTGCATTGCTCACGTCGCGGCGGGTTGTGAGCG
>DAOTUK010000338.1:0-6276 GCA_034437375.1 Chloroflexaceae bacterium
GGGCGGGAAGGTCGCCAAGCGTTTCTAGCGTCACGGGCGTTCGTTCGTCTATGTTGCCGTCGGGGGCGAGGCGCACCAGTTGCAGGGGGTGGTGGGGGGGGTAGCGCACGAGTAGCGTTTGTTGGATGAGCGCCAGCGCTGGCGGGGCGGGGCTATCGGGGTGCTGGCGCAGCCAGATGAGGGCCGGCTGGTGGGAGGCCAGCGGATAGGGCACCAGCGGGGGCGTATAGCCCGCCAGGCGGTGCGTCTCGCACCAGGCCGGCTCGTCGGTGGGGGCGGGGGGCGGCGGAGGACACAGCGCGGCGGCATTGAGCATCATAAGCCCGCTGCGGCCCATATCAAGGTCGAGTGCGTTACACAGGGTCGTAAGCATAGGTCGGGTATCTCGCTTTCGTATGGGTTTCAGGGTTCCAGCCGGTAGGCCGTCGTTAGCATGACCGTCCGACGCGGCGCACGTCGCGCCAGATGCGCGGCAACAGCAGCAGTTTCTCTGTGCGTGTCAGGTATGCGCGTCGGTTGAACACATCGTAGTCGTTGCTGACCACCTTGTCAAGGATGCCACGGTAGACGCGGGCGGCCGCGCCCACTCCCAGACGTACTTCCGGGGGGAGCAGCGCAATACCATACCAGCTTTCGTCATAGAGGCGGTGGGCTCGCGCTATCTCAAACTGCATCAAGGCGCGGAAGCGCTCATCGCGGCGGCCCTGCAAAATATCGTCGGGGCTTAGTCCAAAGTGTTCTATATCATCCTGGGGCAGGTAGACGCGCCCACGGTTGGCGTCTTCGCCCACATCGCGCAGCACGTTGGTCAATTGCAGCGCGACGCCCAATTTGATGGCGTAGGGTTCGGCGCCGGGGGCGGAGCCGAGAATACACATACTGAGCAGACCGACGACTGAGGCCACGCGGTAGCAGTATAGCCACAGGTCGGCAAAGGTGGCATAGCGGCTAATGGTCAAATCCATTGCTACCCCCGCCAGCAGTTCATCTATCAAATCGCAGGGAATGTTGTAGCGGCTGCGCGTGTCGGCCCAGGCGACGAGTACCGGATTGTCGGGGGGCGGTAGGGGGCGGTGGACTTGCTGTACCCAGTCGGCTAAGGCTTGCACCGGGTTGTCGCGGGCCATATCTACCGTATCGTCGGTGGTGCGGCAAAAGGCGTAGAGCGCATGGACGGCGCGGCGTTGTTCTGGCGGGAGAAAGTTGGTGCTGAAGAAAAAGGTTTTGGAATGGTGGCGAATGTTGCGTTGACAGGCCGCATAGGCATGCTTCACGTCGGGGGGTTGCTCTGGTGCGGTATCGGGGGGTAGGGGGCATTCCTGGGTATTGGCCAGGCGAAAGAGGAGCGCCAGTTGCTCGTCGGCCGGCAGGGGTTGGGCGGCATATCCACTATTTGATTGGACGGTCAAGTTCATCGTTCGCGGCGGTTGCGGTGGCACTCTGCGCTCCTTCCCAGGCATCTCCCCCACATTCCGTTTTTCCAACACGGTACAGCACCTTCATATGGTCGCGTACTACCGACTATGGCTCCAACACATGGTCATGGAGTGATGCTGGCAAGTGCATCAATGGCATGGTGACTATCTTCTAAAAAAATACCGGGCATGGTTTTGCGTATCATCGGGTTATGATGAAAGGCTTCGCCGGTATAGGCAAAGTAGGGAACCGGCGGGGGCAAGGACGCAATCGCCCGTCCCACGGCCAACAATTCGGCGGCTGTCTGGGGCGACCAGGCCGACAGGCATACCATGTCGGGGTGGAGACGCTGGATCGTCTCAAGCAGGTCATCCAGGGGAACCTGTCCGCCGAGATAGACGACTTGCCACCCGTGGCGCACCAGCGCGACCGAGAGCAGCAATGCGCCCACATCGTTGGGTTCGCTTGGCGCACACCCAACCAGTACCAGACCGCGCCCATCGCTGGTCATGTAGGTATTCAGCATACTAAAGAGTTTACGACGGATGAAGTGTAGGGCAAACCGTTCGGCTGTCACCGGGAGCCGCCCGTGGCGGGAACAGGCCCCAATCTCAGAGGCCAGCGGCGCGATGAGCTTTTCGAGCACAGCATCAAGGGAATAAATGGCAAAGGCTTCACCGATGGTTTGTTCTGCATGCTTTTCGTCAAAGTTGCTCAGCGCTTTGAGCAGACGCCGAATGAGGTTATGCCAGCTATGCGGCTCTGCGTTGAGCAGTTGTGCTTCCCAATTCATGCTGGTTTCACACCGATTGCTCATCAGCGCAATGGCCTGGCTAATGTTTAACCCTTCGGCGGTACGGTCGCGTAGCCACCGAATAATGGCAATATCGCGTTCGGAGTAGAGCCGATGGCCGCCGTTGGTGCGTTGGGGGTGGGGTATGCCATAGCGTCGCTCCCAGGCGCGGAAGGTATCGGCCGGTATGCCCGTCTCAAGCACGACGGCTTTGGTATTATAAATTGGCACATTCGAAAATTGCGATAGGAAATGGTGTGTGGTCATGGATAGCCTCTGGTTGATGCCCCGGCCACAACCGGTATGCCCACCAGCACGGGTCGTGTATGCACGGAGGTCTGGCCGGTGAATATACGCAGTTCCGACTATTGAAACCAGTGTATCATATCGCACAGTGCTTGTCAAAGAAATGCACAGGGCTGTGCATCTGGTATAATGGCCGGAAAAAGGGAAGGTGGAAACCAGAGTACGAGAGGCTCATGCCCGAAGACGCAGTGTACCGAGAGAAGATAGCGCAGTACGAGCAAGCAGAACTTCTGGCCTTATGGGAAGCAATCGAAGCCGGCGATACGCCCGATTGGGAGCCGGGCAAGGCCTTTGAATACTTTATCCTACGCGCATTTGAATTGGAGGGGGCGGAGGTATGCTATCCATACCGCGTATCCATTGAAAAGGAACTAGAACAGATTGACGGGGTTATCTATGCAGATGGGATAGCCTGTCTAATTGAAGTGAAAGATCAACAGGAGCACGTAAACTTTGAACCGGTAGCTAAATTGCGTAGCCAACTCCTGCGACGACCAGCAATGGTCATAGGGTCCGTCTTTAGTCGCAGCGGTTTTACCTATTCGTGCATAACACTTACAAAATACACAGCACCACAAACGATCCTGCTCTGGAATGGCAAAGAAATTGACTATGCATTTAAAAACCACTCTATGCGTTGGGCCCTGAAAACCAAATATCACTATTGCGTTGAGTATGGGTTATTTACCTATAACCTTTTGGAGGAAACCTTGCTATGAAAGATGCCTATGTCGTCACCGAAGGTCAACGCGACGTTGACATCCTCACAGCATTACTGCCCGAACACTTGACCAACAATGTTTTACTCGTCAATGGAGGCGGTAACTCCTCTGCGGAAACTTTATCCCGCTCCATTCTGGTTGTCCGACAGATACCCGTGGCTCTGGTATTAGACACAGACACGGTAGATACCTATGCCGCTCAAGAGAAGCGAGAATCAGCGCGGGCCTTTCTGTGGGATGTCGCGGCTCCTGGCCTGTACTTCGATGTGTTTACCGCTGTGCCCGAAATAGAAGCAATACTTTTTCAGGATAGAGCGTTGCTTGAGCATCTGACGCAGCATACCTTTACCGACGCGGAGTGGGAAGAAGCCCGTCGCCATCCCAAAAAGGTGCTGGATGCCGCGCTAGGTCTGGATGGCGATAATGGCAAGCGCAGGCGCAAGGACGATGACCGGTCGCTTGCGCCGATGCTCGCCACGCTCACCCCCGAAGCAAAGGCGCTCTTGCAACCGCACCCTTTGATACGCGAACTGAGCGAATTTTTGACGATGGTCATGCAGAAGAATTGAGAACGTTGCCTATGCGAGTCCTTATCACAGGCATTAACGGCTTTGTCGGAGGACACCTGGCCGAATATCTGCGAGAGCAGCCGGGGGTAGAGCTCTGGGGTCTGGCGCTCGAACCAACCATGCGCCTGGCCCATCTGCAACCCTATGTTCGCTTGCTCACTGCCGATATGTGCCAGCGCGAACAAGTTTCCGCGGCCCTGGCCCGCGCCCAACCCCACCTCATTTTCCACCTGGCCGGACAAGCCTTTGTGCCAGAATCCTTTCAAAACCCGGCCCAGACTTTCAACACCAACATATTGGCCCAACTGCACATCTTCCAGGCCCTCATCGAGCACCAGATAGCGGCCCGCGTTGTCACCGTTAGTTCCTACGAGGTGTATGGGCAGGTACGCCCCGACGACCAACCCATCAATGAGCATACCCCCCTGCGCCCGACTAACCCCTATGGCGTGAGCAAGATAGCCCAGGATATGCTGGCCCTGCAATACCATCTGAGCCACGGGCTTGACGTGGTGCGCGTGCGCCCCTTTAACCACATTGGCCCACGCCAGAACGAACGCTTTGTCGCCTCATCCTTTGCCAAACAGATTGCCGCTATTGAACAAAAAACACAACCCTCGGTGCTATTTGTGGGCAACCTGAGCGCTCAACGCGATTTTACCGATGTGCGCGATATGGTGCGGGCCTATGCTCTGGCCGCAGAACACGGCACAGCCGGTGCTGTCTACAACATCGGGTCGGGCGTAGCGGTGACTATTGAACATCTGCTGCAAACCTTGCTGGATGCCAGTAGCGTGGCTATTGACGTGCAGCAAGACCCCCAACGCATGCGTCCGGTTGATATACCCCTGGTGGTCTGCGATTCGACGCGCTTTCGCACCGATACCGGCTGGCAACCGCGCATCCCCTTTGCGCAAACGCTCGGTGATATTTTACACGATTGGCGTACTCGAATACCTCGTATGAAGGAGATACCATGAAAGCTGTTATTCTGGTGGGTGGATTGGGCACCCGCCTGCGTCCGCTTACCTGCAATCTTCCCAAACCGATGATACCCCTGGTCAACCGTCCATTTATTGAACACATGTTGCTCCGCCTCCGCAAGCATGGCATTGATGAAGTTATTCTGGCGGTGCAATATCTGGCCGAACGCTTCCGTACTACGCTTGGCGATGGGTCACACCTGGATATGAAAGTACACATTGTCGAAGAGCCAGAGCCACGCGGGACGGCCGGCGCGGTCAAGCATGTGGAGCCGATGCTGGACGGCACAACCTTTGTCTTTAATGGCGACGTCTTGACCGATCTGGATCTGCAAGCTATGCTAGACTTCCACCGCGAGAAGGGTAGTATGACGACCATTGCGCTTACCCCGGTGGAAGATCCGACCCAGTTTGGTCTGGTTGAGATGGATAGCGACAAGAAGATCCAGCGCTTTCTCGAAAAGCCGTCGCTTGACCAGGTGACGACCAATTTGATTAACGCGGGTACCTATATCATCGAGCCAGAGGTGTTTCGCTATGTGCCGCCCAAAGAATTTTATATGTTTGAGCGCGGACTCTTCCCCGTTTTGCTCCAGACTGGTGACCCCATATTTGGCTACCCGTCGCGGTCGTATTGGAATGATATAGGCAAGCCCCAGATGTATCTGGATGTCAACCACGACATTCTTATCGGGCGCGTCCAGTTTGATATGCCCGGCCAGGAGATTGCCAGCCGCATCTGGGCTGAAGAGGGCTCCGATATTCACGAGCAAACCCAGATTGTGGCACCGGTCGTGTTTGGGCCGGGGGTACAGGTGGAGCGCGGGGCCTGTATTATCGGGCCAACGGTGATTGGTGCGCGTTGTGTTATCGGGCGCGAAGCAACGATAGAGAACGCGGTGCTCTGGGATGATGTGGTGGTCGAAGAGGAGGCTACTATTCGCTCGTGCGTATTGGGACGCAGCAACCATATCGGGGCTCGTTCGAGCATCGCTGGCGGCGCGATTATTGGGGACAATTGTACCATTGGGCTTGAAAATCGTCTGGAAAAGGGCATCCGGCTGTGGCCAGGCATCACCATTCCTGATCAGGCGATTTCGTTTTCGTAGGCGGCCAGGCGGTATTACGCGCTGGCGCTATCAGGGGGGGGCACGAGCTTGTAGCCCACATTGCGTACATTCCGAATATAGGCCGGGTCTATCTTACTGCGCAGGTTTGAAATGTGCTGCTTGAGCAACAGAAAGGCTTCATTTCTGGTTACGTCCTGGTCGTGGGTATAGCGCACAATATCCTGGTAGCGTATGGCCTTCCCACGCGCCCGCGCCAGCACCATGAGTAGCGCATATTCTATCGGGGTACTATGGAGCTTTTGCCCATGGAATGTGACCGTACGTTGGAAGGTATCTATGCTCAGCGCACCGATATGGATATGTTGCGATGGGAGCGCGGGGGGGGATACCGGGGCGGCCGGTGGGGGCGTGGGTGGT
>DAOTUK010000339.1:0-10512 GCA_034437375.1 Chloroflexaceae bacterium
TGGAAAGCCAAAAGATTGGGTACGAAGTAAAGACGGGAATTTTCGAGATACACATCCATCCAACCTATGGACTGATATTACTATTCCATTTTGGTCCATGCCAGAAAATACCGACCATCCAACACAGAAAAGCGAAAAAATGCTGGCAAAACTAATCCTTGCAAGCACTAATCACAACGATTTTATATTGGACCCGTTTCTAGGAAGCGGAACAACTTTAGCAGTAGCAAAGAAGCTACAAAGACGAGCTCTTGGAATAGAGATCAACGAAGCATATTGTCTACTTGCGGCTCGACGCCTTGAAATGGCTGAAACAGATGCTGAGATTCAAGGATATGCCGATGGCGTTTTCTGGGAACGTAATACTGTTGCCCTTCGGAAATCCACTCCTACAGTAGCCAAATCAGAGAATCTTGAAATGTTCTCGGAGATGACAGATGAATAACAGTGTCAACGACCTGACTTCATTCTTATTGAAACATACCAATATGCATCCTGGATGCTCAAAAGATGAATTAGCCAGAGTCACGGAAGCAAAATTCAATCTCTCGAAAGCAAGATCTGTCTATTATGGCCCATATTTTGCAATCAGGTTCTCTTCAATACGCGGAAAATCCTTTTCAAATGTTGTGCTTTCGCTGTCCGCTTTGAAAATCTATGACAGCAAACCGTTTGTGGTTTGTGTAGTCAGTCCGAAAGGCATCAAACTCTTGCTTGCCAACACCACATTTTTGAAGAAGATTAGCCACAGCTCTCAAAAATTAAGTATTGATAATATTCGAGGTAGTTTTCTTGGTCATGATATTATGCAAAATTACGAAAATCTAGAAAATAAACCAGAGAATTTTGAAATACTTTTTGATATTCATTGCCAATTTACTTGGCAGCAGAATATTGAGCGGCTCGTTGAAAAGACTAATGCTATATTTCCAACTGGAACACGATTCAAGCCGTCGCTTGAACAGCTTCAAAATATAATGAAGAGTCCAGAAACTGCGAACAGACTCTCTCAACATTCTGATTATATCCTCTTAGGTGAAGAGCTTTCTCAAATTGTGCAGAGTAATACTGAAGCCATATTAAGGGCTGGAGAGATTGATAATATTAACCAACGAGGTAATGCTATTGAGCAGATTATTACATCTTCAGGGAACCTTCATGGAATTGAAGATTTTACGAAAACCCTTCAACTTGAAATGGAGACAGAAATAAATGTAAAAATTGATGTAAAGACAAAAAATCTCGCATTAAATTCCAACCCAAAAGGCTATAATATTGATAAAATCCTGGAACTCCTCTCTGTAAGAAATACGGTTTTTTGTTTCTTCTTTTTAGGAGTCGATTTAAAATCTCAAAATATAGTAACACGTTTGGTTTCTATGTTTGATTATACTATCTTGAACTCTACACATACCCAACCCCATTGGGCAGGACGAAACTCTCGGGGAGCTACACAGCTCTCAGGAGATCTTTCATCTTTATTCAGTCCAGATTTCAGAGAATCAATCAATGTAAACGAAGCCAGGGATTTCTTGCAAAAACTGATAGATATGCCGCCGTTTTCAAAAATAGATTAAAGTATGCACCCTCACCACCCCCCCACCTGCTCAATATACGCCAGCGACTGATGCCGAAAATACATCGTATACAACTCCGCATAATGCCCCCCCGCCGCCAACAACCCCTCGTGCGACCCCTCCTCCAAAATACGCCCCGACCGCATCACAATAATACGATCCGCCGACCGCACCGTCGAAAGGCGATGCGCAATAACAATACTCGTGCGCTCCCGCATCAACAAATCCAACCCCTCCTGAATATGCGCCTCCGTAAACGGATCAATATTCGCCGTCGCCTCATCCAGAATAAACACCGACGGATCTTGCAGCAACACCCGCGCCAGCGCCACCAACTGCCGCTGCCCAAGCGACAAACTCCCCCCCCGCTCCCCCACATCCGTCTCCACCCCACCCGGCAAATCCTCCACCCACTCACCCCCACCAATCGCAAGCGCCGCCCGCATCACCTCCGCATCGCTCGCCTCCGGACGCCCATACCGGATATTCTCCGCCACCGTCCCCGAAAAAAGAAACGGCATCTGCGGCACCACCCCCACCTGGCGGCGATACTCCGCCAGATTGATCGCCCGAATATCCCGCCCATCCACCAGAATACGCCCCCCCTGAAACTCATAAAAGCGCGTCAACAAACGCACAAGGCTAGACTTCCCCGCCCCCGTATGCCCCACAATCGCCACCCGCTGCCCCGCCGCAATATCCAACGAAAACCCATCCAGCACCGGCTCCCCCTCGCGGTAATGAAAGTTGACCCCCGCAAACACAATATGCCCCGCCAGCGCCGGCACCGGCTGCGCATCATGCTGTACCACCTTCGGCTCCGCATCAATCAACGCAAACACCCGCTCACTCGCCGCCAACCCCTGCTGAAACTGGCTCCAGAACGACGCCACATGAATAAGCGGAATATAAAACACCATCAGGCTCCGCACAAAAAGATACCACGCCCCGATAGACACCGTACCATCCACCACGCGCAACCCCCCGAAATAAACCACCAGCGCCGTCCCAATACCGGCCAGAATATCCAGCAAGGGAAAAATCGTATTCAACACCAACCCCTGCTGCAAACGCACGCGGTACGACGTCTTGTTCGTCGTATCAAAATCGGCATAAATCGCCGCCTCCTGGCGAAAACTCTTCGCCACCGCAATACCGCTCACCGTCTCCTGAATAGCCGCATTCACCTTCGCCACCACCCGCTGCGCCCGTTGCGATGTCCAGCGCGCTACCCGCCGAAACGCCAGCGCCACCAGCACAAAAAAAGGTGCAATCGCCAACGTAATCACCGTCAACACCGGCTCAAACAAGACCAGCACCGAAGTCATCGCCAGCGCCAGCAATATCTGCCCCGCCACATCCATAGAAAGCGTAACAACCGTCGAAAACTCCTGCGTGTCCGAAGTAACGCGGCTCACAATCTTGCCCGACTCATACTGATCGTAAAACGACAAATCGCGGCTTGCCACCGCCTCGAAGGCATCCTGGCGCAGCGTCAACACCGCGTCGCCCACCGCCCGCGACCCGGCCCACTGGTGGGCATAGTTCAAGAGCCATTCCAATCCCCCCAGAAAGACGACCCCACCTATCACCCCGGCTACCACCAGCGCAGGTATAGCCGCGTGGCTCTCGCGGGCCTGCGCAATACTATCAAGCCCCACAGCCACCAGCACCGGTATACCCGTGCGTACCAACGACGACAAAACCATCGTGGCCGCCACCAGCGCCATAGTACGCCAGTAGGGGCGAAAGTAGGACAGAATGCGCTGCACCAGCACACGGTCGCCATAGGTGCGGTCATACGATTCAGCCTCAAGACCACCGTAAACAATGCCCATAAAGCAGCTTCTTTCATTATTATGTCAAATTAGTATTGACAAACCCTGGATCATGGTAGACAATACCTAGTCCAGGATGGTTTTCTTCCTGGGGAAGCACAGACCAGGGATAGGGGCTTTCCCCTCCCTCAAGGTACTTGCCTGAACCAGATACCGGGCTCTATTGTAACGCAGAGTGATAGGAATACCAAAGCGAAGGGGCGCGGGCAACCCGTGCCCCTTTCCGTCCCCCAGACAAAGGGGATATTGTGGCACAGATAAGGGCACAGCAATGGTCGCTGTGCCCTTTCAAACCCTCTGGCAGCAGAAACGGAGTCATACTATGAACGCCTCGCTTCTTTTGGTTGATGATGACCGCTACACCCGTACATTGTTGAGCGATTTTCTGCAATCGAACGGCTATGCCGTAACAACCGCCGCCGATGGCGACGAAGCTATCCGCTTACTCGAATCCTCCGCCTTCGACCTGGTCGTAACCGACATCCAGCTTGGTTCCGGAACCAGCGGCCTGGACGTGTTGCGCATTGCCCGCAATGGCGAACGCCCCCCCGCCGTTGTGATGATGACGGGCGACCATGCGCTCGAAACGGCTATTCTTGCGCTCCGCAACGGAGCCTATGATTATATCCTCAAGCCGTGCAACCCAGATGAACTATTGGAACGGCTCCAGGAAGCAGAAAAACGCCGCTCCTCTGAGCTTGTGCAGCTTGACGCCATACGCACAATTGTACAGATAGCCTCACAGTTTGAGGGACAGTTTGTGCTGTTGTGAAGAAGCATCAGGACAGTGCCGGCGCCATCACCCCCTGCGCAGCGCCGCATACACCCCCGCCCACTCTTCCAGCGTCACGGTTTCGGCGCGGCGGTCGGGCGAGACGCCGGCCTGTTCCAGCGCCGCGATAATCGTTTCGCGGGGTATCGCCTCACCCATAGCGGCCAGACCGTTGGGGAGCGCGTTGGACAGTTTTTTGCGGGTGTGCAGAAAGCCGGCTTTCATAATACGGAACAGCGCCGCGTCGTCGTCAACGCTCACAACTGGCGCGGGGCGCACGTCCAGACGCAGAATAGCCGAGTCTACCGCGGGCGGGGGCAGAAAACTCTGCGGTGGGATACGCGCAATGATCGTGGGGGTGGCGTACATCTGGATGGCGTGGGCCAGCATGCTGAGGCTACCGGGCGCCGCGCAGATGCGTTGGGCAACCTCCCATTGCACCAGCACAATCAGTATGGACGGTTGGGGGTGGTGTTCAAGGAAATGGCGCAGCACGGGTGAGGTAATGGCATAGGGCAGGTTGGCAACCACTTTGTAGGGCCTGTGGGACGCAATACGGGCCTGGGCAAACAACGCATCGGGAGGCGTTTTGAGGATGTCGGCTTGCACGATGGTAAGGGGCGCGGCGGTATACTGGTGGTGCGCAAATTCCGCTTGCAGACGTGCCGCCAGTCGCTTATCAAGCTCTACGGATAGTACCTGCCCGGCGTGGTGAATCAACTCCCAGGTGAGGACGCCCAACCCCGGCCCCACTTCAACTACCAGATCATCGTGCGAGAGTTGGGCGGCATCAACAATGCTGGCAAGGGTCGGAGCGTCTACCAGAAAGTTCTGGCCCATGCCGCGGGTCGGGCGCAGGTTCAGCGTCCGTAGCGCAGCGCGGACATGGGCAGGTTGTAGGTAGGGATTATCAGGCATCGCGGGCCGGCAAGGTAATGATAATACTGGTGCCCTGGCCGGGCGCCGAATCTATATCTACGGTGCCATCTATCAATTGGGCCCGTTCGCCAAAGTTTTGCAGGCCAAAGGAGGCCCGCTTCGCGGCGGCCTGTCGAGCGCTTTCCAGGTCAAAGCCTTTGCCATCGTCTTTAATCGTTGTTGTCACAATACCCTCGCTCTGTTCAACGCGGATGGTAATAGTCTGCGCCTCGGCATGCTTGAGCGCGTTGTTCACCGATTCTTGAATGATGTCGAAGAGGACGCCGGCCGCTTCCGTATCAAGCGCATTATCTACCCCGCCCTTTGTTTCTATCTTCAGCCGGGTATCGCCACAGCGGAGCTTCATTTTCTCGGTATACTCCTTGAGCGCGGCCCGCATCCCCTCAGTTTCCAGCGTGAGAGGGCGAAGCTCAAAGAGGGTCATACGCATTTCGCTATTAGCCGCTTTGGCCAATTCACCAAATTTATCAAGCTCGGCCGGCAGCATCGAAGGGTCTTTCTTAGCCACTTGCTTGATAAATTCGGTGTTCATCGCTATCTGGGCCACTTTCTGGGTCGGGCCATCGTGAATACGGCTGGCGATACGGTCGCGCACCTCTTTTTCTTTGGCAATCAGACGGGTCTTACTCTGCTTGACATCAAATTGCAGTTGGGTTGTATGCAAAGCTACAATAATGTAGTTGGCCATACCGGAGAGCAGGTCAAGGTGTTCGTGGGTAAAAGCATCTTCCTCGTTGCTGGCAACCAGCAGCGCACCATAGGTCACCATCTTGATACGCAGGGGGATAAGACAAGCGGCTTTGCAAGAGCGCAGGGTAGTGAGGGGTTCAAGCTCCGGGTCCTGGCTAATGTTGTTAATCAGCACAGGGCTTGAGCGGGGGCGCATAATGTTCGTGATAGCGCCCTCATTGATAGAAAATTTCTTTTCCTGGTCGGTGGGGTTCGCTGGTTCAATGGCGGCGACAAACAATTCTTTCGCCTGGCCAGAGGAGAGGACGACCATCCCAACCGTATACGGGGCGATCTTCTGGACTTCGCGCAGGGCCGTCTTGAGCACTTGCTTGTAATCCATCGAGTTAGCCAACGTCTCGGTCACATTCGAAAACGAGCGCAACCGCTCGCGGTAGATCTGCACTTCGTTCAGCGCGGTTTCTTTCTTCTGTTCCGCTTCCGATATATGGCGGCGGGTCGTGGTACTCCATTGCCTCATCAGACTGCTGGCAAACCAGGGTATAAAGATGAGCATCAGGGTATATGCGCCAAGGGTAATGTAGGAGATTGTCGCGCCTTGTGCCCCGGTTTTGACAATGAACATGTAGAGCAGGGCCGTTACAAGGCCGGCGCCCATACTGATCAGGGGTTTCTGGTTGACAGAGAGGCTAACCAGCGGAATGATGAGAAAGGGATAGAAGAGGGTGGGTTGATCCTGGTTGAGAAAGGTCATCAGCAGGAGCAGCAGCAGGTCTGCAATAAAGGTATAGTGCAGCACAACTGCCGCAGCGGGAATGAGGAGGGCAATGCTCATCAGCAAGCTAAAGCCCAGGTATAACCAGAGCACGAAGACTAATGCTTCGCTGTCACCACGAATGGGCCAGACGGGGTAGGTCTGGTTAATAAGCGCGACCAGGGGAATAAGCATAAGCCAGCGAGCCAGGGTATACAGACGCTGGTTGCCGATTTCTTCCCAATGGTGGCGGTAATTCAACGGTTCTTTGTGTGTCATAGTTGCTTCCACAAATTTTCTTCCTCCGGGGTTGGGGCACGGTGGGTCAGGTACTATGGTCTATGGTGCGTCGTACATTGTTACTAGTATAAACGTAGCAGGTTTCTCTTTTTGGTTTCGCCAGGGTCGGGCAGACGCCATCAACAGGCCAGGTGCTACGCTGTTGCTGAAAGCACACGCTCAAGTGGCCGGTTGTATGACGGATACGCACACACCGTCAACTATACCATGGACATCTGTTTTTGTGAATAGGCCGCAGTTTTGTGATTGTTCACAAGCAAGTGGACATTTCCTGGGAGCGCGCGCGTCTCGCTCGCCCCGGAGCAGGCGGGACACCTGCGTTCCCAGGAACGGAAAAATGTCTGGCACACCCGTATCATACCAGGAAAATTATGCCGCACCAATCACTGACCTACCCTTGAAAGCCCCCCCCCCGCATTCCGGTTGACGGAAGACGTTGCAATCGCCCTACCCCGCACACGACAAGCCGCCATTGCCACCCCAGACCTGCTATAATGGGAGCAAGAAACAACCAGTAATAAACGCACCCTATCCAACAAACACGGGATGGAGCGCTGGCCCCATACCCCCATACCGCTCTTGTACCACCATCGCCACCCACCCGAAACCCGACAAAAGAAAGGGATTCCCATGCTCAGTCATACCATGAACCACCATAGATTGCCGCCAGAGGTACCCACCCATGCGGCACAACATTGGCGTGAGAACATGCTGAATATTACCACGCGGACTATCTTTGTGCTCTTCGTACCAGTCATGCTTGTTGATATGATACTCGCAATCAGTACCCAGATGTACTGGGGATTGCTGATTGATCTGGTCATTTTGATATTGATTGGAGCTGTGACCTTTGTGCCCCGGCTTGGCTTTACCCTCCGTACTGGTGTGTTGCTTGGGTTGGCCTATTTTGCGGGCACCTACTGGCTCACCATGAGCGGACTACCGGGTACAGGACGCATCTACCTCATTTTTATGGTGGTGCTTGCGGCTCTGCTGCTGAACTATCGGGGAACGCTGCTGGTCTGGCTTGTGTGCCTGTTGACGGTGGCTGCCATCTATAGTGGGTTCACATTCCATTTTCTCCCTTTACCCCTGTCCATCCTGGATCGGTTATTTCATCCGCTCACCCTGAGCATCAGTTTTATGGCCCAGATCTTCGTGAGCGGAACCGCTGGCGGGGCTATTGTCCTGACCGTGCGCCACCTCCAGCACAATCTGCACCGCGCCCAGACCGCCCAGAACGACCTGGAACGGCTCAACCAGGAGTTGGAGCAGCGCGTGGAAGCACGCACCGCCGAACTCACCCGCTCCAATCTTGCATTGTATGAGGAGGTAGCCGAACGCACGCGCATTGAAGAAAGATTGCGCGAGAGTGAAGAGCTGTTGCAAGAAACACAGCGTACGGCGTGTATTGGTGGATGGTCGTTCCACCCCCAGAGCGGGCAAGTGCGCTGGACAGAGGAAATGTACCGGCTGTATGAGATGGACCGGTCGGTTGAACTCACGCTTGACATAGCTATCCAGCCCTTTGTTGGCGAGGCCCGTACCATCCTGATGGCCGCCCACAAGCGGGTGCGAACGGACGGCACCAGCTACGAGCTTGAACTACCCTTTGAGAGCGCCACCGGCCAGCAGCGGTGGGTGCGGGCCCAGGGACGCGCCATCGTTGAACAAGGCGCTATCAATCGGCTTTCTGGCACGCTGCAAGATATTACCGCCTATAAACAAACGCAGGAAGCCCTGCGCGAGAGCGAACGCTTTGTCCGACAGATTACCGAAACCATCCCCAACGTGGTCTACCTCTACGACTTGAATGGGCAGCGTAATACCTATAGCAATGACCAGATATGGCACACACTTGGCTATAGCCCGGCCGAACTACAGGCCATGGGTTCGGAGCTATTGCCCCGTCTCTTGCACCCGGATGATCAACCTCTGGTGTGTTCCCGTCGGGACATCAAGGCGCAGATGGATGACGAAACGATCTTGAACCTGGAGTATCGCATGCGCCACCGCGATGGAACCTGGCGCTGGCTACAATGCTACGAAGTGGTCTTCAACCGCACCCCCGATGGCCAACCACAACAAATCCTGGGGATTGCCCACGATATTACCGAACGCAAAGAGATGGAAAAAGCCCTGCACGAGAGCGAAAAACAGTACAGCCACCTGTTGCATGCCAGTCCCGTGATTATCTTCAGTTCTGAAGCCAGCGGAGACTATGCGGTAACCTTTGTGAGCGCCAATATTCAACGAGTCCTGGGGCACGAGCCCCACGAGTTTACCAGCAACCCGGATTTCTGGTCATGCCAGATACACCCCGACGATGTTTCGATGGTGTTTTCCAACCTGCAACTGTTGTTTGAGCGCGGCGAGTATCAACAGGAATACCGCTTCCGCCACCGCGACGGGGACTATCGGTGGGTACGCAATGTCTTGCGGCTTGTGCGTGATGCCGACGGTACCCCGGTGGACGTTATCGGGTCGGTGGAGGACGTCACCGAGCGCAAGCAGGCGGAACAGGCGCTCAAAAACGAGTTCAGTATCAACCTCGCCCTGACGGAATTATCGCGCACGCTCCTGGTAGAAAATACCTTTGAAGAAATAGCAGAAACCGTGCTGGACTATGCCTGCTTCTTTACCGATAGCCAGCAGGGGTTTGTGGGCTACATTGACCCGGCCACCGGGGTGCTGGTCGTTCCCACGCTCACGACACCGCAGCAGGAACACGACAAGCGCGAAGCCAGGCATCAGGTCGTTTTTCAAGGGTTTGTCGGGTTGTGGGGGTGGGTGCTCAAGCATCAAACCCCCCTGCTCACCAACCAGGCCGCAGATGACCCACGGGCTGTCGGCGTCCCTCTCTGGGATGGGCGGCCCGTGCATCGCTTTCTCTCCGTTCCGGCGCTGAGTGGGGCCACGCTGCTTGGACAAATTGTGCTGGTCAATGCCACCCGTGATTATACGGAACGCGACTTGCAATTGCTGATACGATTATCCAGCCTTTACGCGCTGGCCATTCGACGCAAGTATGCCGAAGAAGAGCTGAAAGCGGCCCGCCAGATAGCCGAGTCGGCCACCCGCTCTAAATCGGAGTTTCTGGCCACGATGAGCCACGAAATCCGCACCCCCATGAACGCCGTAATAGGGATGACCAACCTGCTGTTAGACACCCCCTTGACCGATGAGCAACGCGACTATACCCAGACTATCCGTATGAGCGGCGATGCCTTGCTCACGCTCATCAATGACATTCTCGACTTCTCCAAGATAGAGGCCGGGCGGCTCGAACTGGAACAGGCCCCCTTCTCCGTACGAACCTGTGTGGAAGAGGCGCTAGAACTGCTGGCCCCCAGAGCTGCTGAAAAGAGGCTGGAACTGGTCTACTGGATGGAGCCAGATACCCCCGAACAGGTGTCTGGCGACATCAGCCGGGTGCGGCAGATTCTCGTCAATCTGCTGAGTAATGCGGTGAAGTTTACCGAGCACGGGGAAGTGGTTGTCACAGTCGGGGGACAGGGGACAGGAAGTGAACACGCCCCCGACGCATGCCCCCTGCACATCGCTGTGCGCGATACGGGCATAGGCATTCCCCCCGACCGGCTGCACCGCCTCTTCCAATCCTTTAGCCAGGTGGATAGTTCA
>DAOTUK010000340.1:0-55511 GCA_034437375.1 Chloroflexaceae bacterium
TTGAGGTGTTCGGGGTGTTCAATGGTAAAGCTCGCTCCCTGTTCGATGTCCTCTTCACACAGTTCATAGTGTGGCATATACCATCCTTGCCGCTCTCTTCGGAATGGTACAACGTTGCCTGCAATAACAACCTGAATGGCATCAACATGCTGTTTTCGGGGGCTACGTGGGTAGAGATAATACGTAATGTCACCGGTAATATCCTCGGTACGGTAGATACCCGCAGAGAGGTTTCTTTGCTGTACTATTCGCCTGAAGCTCTGGCAATCATAGTCTCCACTTCGCCAGTCTTCGTAGAGTTCATACATATCGTTGATAACCGCTTTGTAGCGAAGGGGATCGTTGAGTATCTCTCGCAGATGTTTGGAAAGGTTTTCATCTTCTCGTCGAATGTAGGTTCCAAGGGTTTCAGCATCCCAATCTCGGTTCCATCCTTTCGCTTGAAATAGTTTACAGAGTCGTTCTCTATCAGTATGGCGCAGCAATGCCTGCGAAAGAGGGTAGTTGATGTACTTATCATAGTTGCTTTTGCCTCTTTTGGCAGAGAGGAGAAACCCTTTTTCCACAAGCCATCTAGCCCATTCCTTCCAGAGACATTCCTCTGTGCCTATATCCATACCGGGAGGTCTGCCTGAGTCATGGGGAAGTCCAAGTACCTCACGTAAACGGATAAAATAATTTGACTGATCATATTCCTCTTCAATAGCCATACGAGACGCAGCAACTACCATTGCTGCAAGGAAAGCGACACCTTTAGGCTTGCCATCGCTGTTGCGCCCTTCTATCAATCTTATAGAGACTTCTTCATGTTCATGGATAAGAACATGCTCTCGAACAGCCTGGTAGAAATCCGGCACCGGTTCCTCGTGTTCAGCATCGAGCTGTTCCTTGAGTTCCGCAATACCATCATCATCAATGCTGAGAAATATACGCGTTCCACGGGGTACATCGGATGTGAAGTGGCGAATGAGCGCATCATTCCAAAGGTCGTAACTGGTTGCAAAACGTTTTTGCATAGGTCTTTCTTTCTGTACTTTGGGGGTATCTTCCATTGCAGGATCATCTGCGGGGGTACTATCTGGCGCTACAAACGACCTAGAATCTTCTACAGGGGATTCAGGATTCTGTGCTGGTGAAGGGGAATCCGTTTCAAACAATGGTAGTTCAGGTTGCAAGTCGGGGGCTATGACCGGGCTTTTCTTGCGGTGACGCGAGTATTTTGTTTTTTGCGGTTTGTGAAAGGGGATACTGTTATTGAGTCTGGGGTTGTTCCACCAATAGGTACAGGTGGGGTTTGTGTTATCTCCTGATGTGACCGACGCGACAAATGAGAATACATTGGACTCGATAATGAACTGAGCTGTTTCACGGTTCTCATCAGCAGGCAATACATAACACTTGAGAGACTGAAGTTCCATGCGGTTGTAAAGGTCTCGGTGGAGTAGGCTTATGACTTCGTCGCGTAACGCAGGCGATTCGAGCAACGCAACGTAGGCCAGTTGCTCAATGGTTGCGATATGCAGGGTACGTAGCTTGCTTGCGGTCTCTCTGGTAAGCGCAAGAAAACTGATGGGAAACCCGTTTAGATTTTGACCTGGACAAGTGTCTGTATCAGATGCCATTGTGGAAGTCCTGCAAGATAAATATGGTTTCTGTTCTTCATTATACGCAAACGAAAGGGCTCAAATGTGGGCGGGAATACCTCCAGGGGTCTTGTGTTGTCAAACTTCTAGAACTATATCATGCACGTCTCGGCAGACATCCAGGTGACAATACCAGGATGATCTTTATCGGCGGCTGCCAGGGCGGTGTACACCGGTGATTCTCGATCATCAATCTGGATAACAAGGGTATCCATTGCCCGAGTCAGAGGGATGAGTAACCAGCGAGCAATGCTTTGTTGCACATCATCAGCCTCGTTGAGGATGGTTTGTTTGTGTTGGTAGAATTGGTCAAGAGCGAGACATACGACAATCCATCCCTCTAACCCTCGGCATGAGTCGTACTGGACAATTCGTAGCTGTTCTGTTTCGGTAGGGTAGCTCTCGCGCACATCCTGTGAGGCCCCATCCCAAACTGAAAAACCCCATTGTTGAAAGACTCTGGCAGCTTCAGAATAGGTTGTGCTATCATCAGGAGATTGTGTAACCAGCGTTGGCGGCACACAAAAGAGCATATCAACGGGACTGTTTCCATCATCTGCGTTATCTTGCAACAACTGGTCATGCAACAATGTTCTGTTCTTGAGGTACGATCCTTCGACAATAATCACACGTCCGCCTGGGAGTTCCTCGTCAGCTTTCCAGTTCTGTACCGGCAAACCCATATGATGAGCAACGGCGGTTACAAAGCGAACTAACCCTGTTTTCAACCTCAAACAACGTTCCAGGGTAACTTTGCGTATCTGGTTTAGCTTCAGATTGCCCCGCCAGTCTGCTCTCTGGGTGCCACGCACCAGTTGGTCAACACCATCGGCAACAACGACGTGTGCGTGGGAGTATATGCTCAGGAGCAAATCACGTTCGTTGCCGGGCCAGTCCTGTCCTTCATCTACAAATACATAGTCCCATCGAAACTCCTCATAGTTAGAGCGTATCTTTTGCTCAATATCCGCTTTTGATATGGTGCCAGTACGAAAGTAATGCAAAGCCTCGTTCTTGAGAAGCTCATAGTTTGAGAGGAATGTTGTGTTATCCTGGTCAATAATTCCAAGCCCTTTGAGCACGCCATACAAAAAGCTGTGGACAGTCTGGATATGGATAGCACCACTATCAATGCTGTTGCCGATGTTGAGAATATCCAGCAGACGCAAAATATCTGCGACGAGAGCTTTGTTGTAGGTAAGAATGAGGACACGCGCTCCTTGTTCGTCGAAAAGGTACCTGGCAAACTGAAGGAGGCGCATAGTCTTACCGGTTCCACCGCGCCCAGAGAGAAGCAGCAGTTTCTTGCCTACTACGTTCTGACATACCGTCAGGTCGGCATGCGCTCTTCCCAGACGTTCCATACGTTGGCGGTCTAGTTTCGTGGGTTGTATGACCTTGGTAAATAGCTCAGCAGCACGAACCAGACTATTGGGGTTGTGCGTTGTAGCAGAGACATACCATTGTCCATGTTTCAATCGAGGTGAATGTAATTGCCCAATGACATTCAGGAGGAGATCCCATGTTACTTGAGCACCAACGATGTTGTGTGGTCGTCTGGGTAACGACGAGTTAGAAATGTTCCGTAGCCAGAGTATTGAGGAAACCCATGGTGCGGGGATACCATGATGTGTTAAATATTGCTTGACAGAAAATACTTGCTCTTCATTTTGTTCACTGGCATTGTGCCACTTTTCCTGATACAAAACCTCTACTGATGTTCCGACAAAGCGGATTGCCTGCTCGGTATGGTCTTTTACTTCTATGGCAACACAAAGGCTTTGCACTTGCATATTGTCGGGTTCATGAAGTTGTGCATCATATCCCTGAAATGGAAGGAAGGTGCGATAGGAAAGCCCATTTCCAAGATTTGCCAGCAGCAACAGGTCTATGTCACGTCGCTTTTGTCCATGACACTTTGCACCCGCAATGATCCGTATATCATGAACAGGGTCTTGAGCAACGATGGGCCAGGACTTGACTATAGCGTCCCGAAGAAAGCAGGCTGCGTTATACTCTCGCGTATGTTGATCTCCAAAGAGTTGAATCATGGGCTCTTCCGACCTATTACTACACAACAAAAAACAATTGTTCTTAAAGCCATGTCTTGTGGTATACTGGAGAGAATGCAGAGCATGCCGTATGGTACTATGTGGACTATCGAAGACCGTGGAGAGTCTCTTGTGCCAGCAAGAGATTCTTCGTTACTTTAAACCAGTTTGATAAGAACCTTCTTTTACAAAATCTTGTGCGTTTTGGTTTATAATACACACAATGAATGCTACCATAATCGCAACTATTCAAGCTATATGATACCATCATCATACAACATATAGCCTGGTAAAGGCAAGAGAATTGGCGACAATTTCTACAACCAGGGTACGGGTAGCCGAACCAGCAGATGTCATTGCATGTAAGATGATAGCAGATCAACACAGACAAGTGCTAGGGTTTCTTCCAAAGGCTATTTTCCAGGAAGCTGCTGAACGTGGCAAATTGCTCGTTGCTCAAGCGAGTGACCAGCGCATCACAGGCTTGGTGCGATTCAATCATCGTGTGCGTGGCTCTGAAACCGCAATATATGATATATGTGTTGATGATCAGTTGCAGCACCAGGGCATTGGGCGTGCAATGGTTTCTGCGCTGGCCAGCGAATGTATCAAAGTACCTCGTTCTGCGATTGTTCTACGGTGCCCTGAAGGGCTACCAGCAAACGATTTCTACCAACATATTGGGTTTTACCAGGATGGTATCCAAGCTGGAAAACGACGTCGCCTTGTGGTCTGGCGTCTTCCCATTGAGACATTCTTATGCAATTCGTAGCATCTGCAACCCTGAGTTCCAGCGACATTCGGGGGTTACTGGAACGGTGGAACCAAAGTGGCACTGGCTCCGACCCTTTTCGCAACATTATTCTGACCCCGTTGCCTGAGCTGTCTGAAAGAAGCACCGTAAACTTTGTGCGGCAACATTTTGTGGGTCGGAGTACTATCTGGTTCGACTCCGGAGGGTATTTTGTCCAGCAAGGCAAGATTACCTATGAGCAACTCTATCGGAGCCTCTTGAAGTGGTACACGGAAAATCGTTGGGCCGATGTCTATGTTCTTCCAGACTATGTGCCCTCCTCTGATCTCACGGAATCAGAAGTTGAAGCACGAATACGGGCAACCATCAGTGTCACACGTCAATTTTCGGCTGAACTTCCAGACGATATTCGTTTGAAGGCCGTACCCGTGGTACAGGGGCATAGACGTGAGCAGATTCGTGATTGTGTTGAGGCTTATCTGGATATGGGGTATCGTACCGTTGGGTTTGGGAGTTTTGATACAACCGGCGTAGATAAAGAAATCAATATGCTGACTCGCCGGGCCCTGAGCAATCTTGAATTTCTGCAAGATCTGGCTGTGCGTTTTGGCTTTACCGTGCATGCGTTTGGCGTCGGTAGCCCGGCACTGCTACCAACCCTGCATACTCTGGGGGTGGCCAGCTTTGACAGTTCTTGCTGGATACGTACAGCCGGGTATGGAAATGTGCTGCTCCCCTTTCTTGGTCGTCGCAATGTCTCGCATGGGATGTTGCGTGAAATAGGCGGGCCGGCCTATACGGCCGAAAGATTTGCTGAACTGAAGGCGATAACCGGGCATGCATGCCCCTTTTGCGCTTCGTTCGAGCGATTACAACGCAATCGGCTTGACCAGGCTATGCATAACCTGATTGTTATTCGTGATACCGTTGAGGCCCTCAATCGGGGCATTGAATTGTTGAGCGTTCCCATACAAACGATTATGAAAGAATCTCGTTATAGGAAACTTCGCACAGGAAAGTAATGACCTCTTTTCACGTTCGACACGATTTTAACCCATCAGTTGCGCGTGATGCGTTGCTGCTCCTCCGCTTGTCTGAAGTGCCTGATGAGGCTACGCTCCTACAACAGGCGCGTGAGCGAGACCTTGACATTGGCCGCCGACAATCCGCCGGCAAGGTGCTGGCTACTCTACGGGATCTGGGTTTTGTGGAACGTGCTCGTACTCCATCGGGAGGGTCTCTCGCTCTCACGCCGGCTGGACGAAAGGTTGCAGATGTAGCGGTACGCGATGAACTGCTCCTGGCTGAGTTTGTTCACTTGAGATACTGGTTACTCTGGAATCCCGATACAAGCGCCGGCGAACGGTTTGCATGGTCGTACCAGACGGTTGCTGGATTGCTCTGGGAACAGGCTCCTGTTTCGATTGATAATAATTACCTGGTCAGTACGGTTCTGAGCCTGGCTGAACAACAGTTTGGGGAGAGCGGTATTTCTTTCAGTACGTCAAGTGTGCTTGGGGTTCTCTATTGGCTCCGTCACCTTAGCCCCCCTTGCATCGTTTCTGAACATACCTTTCAACGACGCCCCGGTTGTTCCCCGGAAGCCCTGCTGATAGCACTGCAAGGCGAATATGCAAAAACAGGTACTTCGTTTGGTATTCCATTGCGTCTTGATGCAGCAACCAGAAATCGAGTCTGTCGTACCGTATTACTGGATATTGAAATGTTTGACGAGGTACTTGCACAGGCTGAAGAAGCATTTGGTATTGTTCGTCGTCACGGAGATGGCGGAGACATGGTTTTTATTCGGGAACCGTTCTTTCCAGAGTTGATACCCCAGAGGAGCGACCTATGAGTAGTATTGCGGCAATCGCTCGTAAAGCACCCGTCATTGCAACATTCGATACCCATATGATGCATGCCTCCACGCGGGAGGTACACAATGCCTATGCCTGGCACGCGGCAACCTATGTTGAACAACCAGTACTGGCGGGATTGCGAGAGCGATTTATCGAGGCCGTCTTCCAGTCCAAAACGCCAAAGGCGTGTCTGTCGGGGCCTTTTGGCTATGGGAAGACGGCTTCGGCTATTGGTCTCTGGAGTGCGTGCCAGCAGGCTGGATTACTGGCTGTGCCCCCAATCTCATGTCGTTCGCTGGCTGAACTGGCCCAGGTTGTGTACGATTGGTTTGTCTTTACGCTTCCAGATATGCGGGAAGCGATGGAGCAAGCCTACCACCAATTTTTGACGGTCTCTGCCGATTCGTTGGCCCGAAGAGATGAACGCGAATTTGGTATACCGTTTGAACAGGCCAGGGCTGCTATCAGAGATAAACTTGCGCGTGGCTACCTTGATTTTGAAGATGTCAGCGTGAATCTGGTGGCTTTTCTTGAGCGATCAACCGAGCTTGCACAACAGGGAGGGTATCAGGGGCTTGTGGTTCTGGTAGATGAGTTTCAGCAGTTGATAGGCAATGCGAGTAAGGGGGTGCTGGTGGCGCTCAGGCAATTGGTCTGGGGCTTACGCATGCGGCAAATGCCTTTTGGACTCATCATCACTATGGATCCGGACACTGAGCGGACGCTTGCAGACCGAGCCGGCGATATTTTGCACCGTATCAAGGATGATGGTCTCTTTCTCGATATACAGCACATGTATGACCGCGAATTTCCTGCGAAACTCTGGATGCAATATAGTCAAGCCTTTCAGTTCGATACCAGGGCCCAGGCTGCTATTGACCGGCCGACCCTGGAAGCGCTGGGGCAATTGTGTGAACGAGACGATTTGAGTAATGGCCCAAGAACGGTGCTGAACGTTCTGCAACTGGCGGCTGCGCGTTACGTAGCGGGAGCGGACACCGGGTATACGCCGCTTACCTTGATAGATGATTTCTTAGGTGGTGCTATTCGCTTTGACGGAGATCGTGGCGTCGTGCCGGCGCTGGTAGCTGAACTGCTCAGCTTTCCCTATTTCCAACGTTCACAAGAGCGTTCACAGGCTTTAAAACTCCTGGCGGCCTTTCCTCGCGGTTGTCCCAGACAAGTAGCTGCTATGTATGGACTGGAAACGGTGCTGGATGAATTAAATGACGATTTGCGGGGAGAATTTGTAACCGAGCTTGAAGAGGGATTGACACTGGTCGAACTGCAACGAGTGGGGCGGCCGGCCAATCGGCTGAATATGCTGCTTCGGCGCTATTGGATGCAGATTACCGACCAGCAACTTTTTGCCGAAGATGCCCCCTATGCGTTCACAACCAATGTTCTGCCGCTCTTGTTTCCGGCCCGAGTTCATGATCTGAATGGGTGGTCGGAGGTGTCCAGCATGAGCCTTTCGTCCAGCGGGGATTACACGGGCGTGTTGGAGGGTACCGCCTCAACGCGCTATCCGCTCCGTCGCATTGGGGTGTCAGTCCTGTCTGCTGATGCACCATTGCCAGTTGATGCTGAAGACCACGATACGGATCTCTCAATCATCTTTCGCCTGAACTTGCATCCAGAGGCCCACCCCACAATCGAGGTGCTTTCGGAAGATCGGGTTCTCTTCAATCTGGCTCCTGCACGAGAAAGCGACATCGGGTTACGGGGCAGTCTTGCATGGATTACGCATTATCTGAGTCCCCACCCGATTTCCGCAGCAGTGGTACTGCGTTTGCTGCATTATCTGGCGCAGGAACCGGATACTCCGGCGTCGGAGCGTGATCAGGCGCGGGTGCATGATACGATGACTCGGTTGCAGGAGTGGTTTTTGGCCGAGGTTTTTCCGCAAGAGCTGTTTAGTCATGCCGGTTTTGCGGTGAGTTGCGCGGGGTATGGTGCGTTCAAGGAGTTTCTCTTCTTGTTTTTTACCCGTCGCTGGCCATCGTATCAGGCGCTGGCGAAGTATCAACAATGGGCGTCATTGATGCGTGAGTATGAAACGGCCCTGTCCAGGGTTGCTCCGTCTGTGCGGGTCGGGGAAGTTCCGGAGCGCGGGACGAAAGCAGAGATAGCAAGCCTTTTTGAGCAGAAAAGACATGCCGGTTTTGAAAGTCGCGCCAGGCAATACGATTTGCTGTTGAATATAGAATCCTGGAAGGGGAATGAAGCAACTATCCGGTTTGTACCTCATCCAGCAGAGCTAGAACTGGCTCACTGGGTACGGGTTGATGGTTCGGTGTTGCGTCAGTCCGCGTATCACCATTTGCGAACGATTGGTTTTGCTGCGGCAGAGGTGGAACAAGTTTTTCGGCTTGCGTTGGCCAGAGGGCTTGTGTCGCAGCATGAAGCATACCTGATAGCTCCCGATGTTCCTACTGATGTGGAATTGATTGCACGAGCCAGGCGTTTGAGAGAACGGTGTGAACCGCTCTCGGAGCGGGCCGCGGAGTTTATCCCCTGGCTTGATGCAATGATGGACTCAGCAGCACAACTGGTTGATCCAGGGGCGACAGTGTGGAGGCTTGATCATATTGAAAAGGAGATAGGGCAGATTGAGACCAGGGTTCTTGCGGACACGGAAGTGAGAAAGCGGGGTCTTCGGAAACAGTTGCTCGATGCGCTGTCCTATCTCACACCGTCGCTTGCGGATGCGGCATCAGGTGAGCTGGTAAAACATCTTGCCGCGTTGTGCAAGCGGTTTGAAGCAGAGCGACAGCAGCTTCTTCTCCAGGTGCAAACGTTGGTTGAAAATCCAGGCACGGGGTTTCTTGAAGAAGCGGAACAGGTGCTGACCAGTGTGTCTCGTTGGCACGAGCAGTCCCGGTTGTATAGCCGATGGAATGCGATGGCGCAACGGTTGGACGGGTTGCGTCAGTCTCTCCAACGGCTCCGAGGTGATAGCGATACGTTGGGGAATGTGTATAGCCGTCTTCAGGATATGACAGCCGAGGCTCGTACTATGCTGGCTACTCAGGGTATTCCGTCCCTTGGTGAAATCGGGCGGTTTGAGGCCACTATGACCGAGTGTGAGCAGGAGTTTCAAACACAGTCGCAGGAGCGTCTGAGGGCGTATCAGCAGGTTGCACACGTCCTGTTTGCCGAGATACAGCAGCTTTTCCATCTTTCGGATTGCCCTGCTCCGCCGCCATATGACCCGGTGCATGATGAGCACAGTTTTCAGGTGCTTTTCCAAACCGCGTCCTCGTTGGCCCAACGATATGTGCGTATGCTTCGCATTCAGGTGGCCGATCTTGAAGGGTCACAGCAAAAGGTACGGTTGCGAGCAACATTATGTGAGGACGTGCAAAAAATAGCCCAACGAGCATCTGACCCGGCATGGCTCATACAAGGAAATCCGCCACATCTCAGCAAGGAGGCGGTGAAGCAGATCACGGCTTTACAACAGCGCATTGCGCGTGATGTTCCTGAACAGACGAGTCCCGATACCCCGCGTTGGCATCTTGTTCAGGCTTTGCGTACGCTACCGCCGGGGATGCATGAGGTAGCAACAGTGCTGAAGCACACAAATGGACAAGGTAATCAAGATGAGCTGTTGCGCGATTTGTTGCACCTCTACCATACCGGGGTGTTGCGCTTACTGGTTGATCTCCCAGAAGAGGCTGATGGAGAGGAATAAATACGCTATGCGAAGCTATCGCTACTTTGATCTCATTGTGGGGCTATTTGTTGCGGTGTTGCTTATCAGCAATCTGGCGTCGTCGGCTAAAATTGTGGTACTGGGCCCTTTTGTCTACGATGGCGGCACATTGCTCTTTCCGTTAAGTTATATTTTTGGTGATATACTCACGGAAGTGTATGGGTATGATCGGGCTCGTCGTACTATCTGGATAGGGTTTCTTGCGGCGTTTCTGATGGCCGTTACTATCGGGGTGGTCGGGGTATTGCCGGGCGAGGCGGAGTGGTCGGCCCGCGTGGGGCAGCAGGCGTACGATAAGGTGCTGAGTGCAACGCCACGCCTGGTGGTGGCCAGTCTGGTGGCGTATCTGGCGGGTTCGTTTGTTAATTCGTATGTGCTGGCTCGATTGAAGGTGGTGACGCAGGGCCGCTGGCTCTGGAAACGCACGATAGGTTCTACGATTGTGGGGCAGGCGATAGATACGTTGTTGTTTGTGGTGGTTGCTTTTGCTTTTGCAGAGGGTTTTTCGCTTTCGTTGCTGGTAGGTATGATTCTGTCGAACTATGGGTTCAAGGTTGGGGTTGAGGGGGTGTTCACGCCGATAACGTATGTGGTAACGGGGTGGTTGAAGCGGAAAGAGGGGGTGGATGTGTTCGATACGCAAACGGATTTTAACCCATTTCATTACCAGGTATCCCCCCCGCGAACAAACCAGTAACCCCAGAGACGGGTCGTTGAATATGACGGCCACTTGTGCTATCATACCGCACAGGCGTACTGATATACAGAGATAAGGGGGGCCTATGACCGAATCAACCCCTCCCATCGTACCGGGATTGGATACCGCCGGGCAGCGTATTGTTGACCAGCGGTTCCCGCTTGTATGCCAGTATCTCGCGCTATCTCCGCCCAATGAAACGCCCGACCAGGCCACCCAACGTATCGCACTGGTCGCCGCCTTCCGGTCACTTCCCCACGACCATCTTGAGCACCCCACTGCTGACAATCCCATCGCCAACCATCACCAGCAAGCCTTCAGCGCAATAGCCCCCGACTGCTGGCGTGATCTGGCTGTGGCCCTGGGGCTGTGGGCCTGTGCCGAGGAAACCATCATTCGGCGGTTTTGGAAGCAGGGGTACTTTGATGAGCATACCTCGGACAAACGGGGACACCTCCGGCCCCCGTTTGACGATGTGCTCGTGCAAGTGCGAACCATCCTGCAAGAAACACCCCATGAAACGCACCGTACCCGCATCCTTGGCAAAACGCTCTGTCGTCATACCGGTATGGCCTCCCAGGTTGCCAGCAAGATTCGCAATGTCTCGCTGGATGCCATAGCCATGGCACGAGCGATAGTACCGGCGTGTCTATCCTATGGGCCTCTGGGACTTCTGCAATCGAGTGTTTATCCTCTGACAGATGTCCTATTCATGATCCAGCGTCACATTCCCTTGCTTCTGTCGCTCAGTGACCAGCCGCTCGCGGTGCTGGCCATCCTGCGTGCAGATGTCATTGCTTGGTATGATGCCGCGCAGCGCGTGAATCCGAAGCTCTGGAATGAGCGCCTGCTGCATGAACCACCTGATAGTGCCACCCGTCAGCATTACCAGAACACGCATTAAGGTACACAGCCCCACCAGCAAGAACAGCACCACCAATAGCCAGAGCAACATACACAATAACTGGAACAGGCATAAGTCCTCCAATGCGTCCAGGAATACTCATGTGACGACAATAATTGTTAGCATTGATTTTAACCTATAGTAATTGCAATTGCAAGAATCAACAATGCCCATTTGCTACAATGTTCCAGGGAAACAAGGTTACTTATACTAAATCATAAGCAATTGCTATAGGAGTCGGGATGATACCCGACTACAAGTCGCGCTTCTCCGGGGACAAGGGGGCACGGGCGGTGCGAAAAGCCCGGACGTTACAATTGCTCCGGGTAAGGGGTGGGCAAATGGAAAACACCCTGGCGGGGCTGGCCCGACTCGAACGGGCGACCGTCAACTTAGAAGGTTGCTGCTCTATCCAACTGAGCTACAGCCCCACACTACCGATAACTATACAAGACAACCCTGGATTTTGCAACAGCCTACACCCGCAAATATATCGGATTCGTATACAACCACGGCCGCCCACTATGGTGGCACGCCTCCAAACGATACACCCCCGGCATATCCGCACGATGGCGCAACGACCCCGTCCCCGCCGCCAACAGCGACCCATTGTGCATAAGACGCAACAGCGTGCGCGGGCCCGTCGTCGCAGTCAACGTCACCGTCCCCTCCGCCAGCGACGGACTATCGCCAACATGCCAACACCGACTACCACGAGTAGCCACCAGCGGCAACCGGGGCGGATCACCATCCAACCGATTAGCAAAATAAAGCCGCCCCTGCCGCAACGCCGTATGGAGTTGCCGATGCGCCGTAGCATTATCGTCCGACAGAGGCGCATCCAGCAGCAAATAATTCGTAAGCGTCGCAAACGTCCGCTGATAGGAAAACACCTCGATAGTACCGCCCCAGGGCGCCCGATGCTGCATCGCATGCGCATCCACCCCCGCCACCCCAAACGTCCGCTTACCGCTCATATTCAACCGATCCCACCACGCCAGCGTACGCTGCGTCGGGCCACGCAACCCGCGCCGAATAAAAAAGAAATGCACATACTTATTCATTGGCGTCAGGTGCGTACCCCAATCGCTAAACAAATTCCACACCTCAATACCCACCGTATCCCCATTGCGGATACTCGGGCCATCTACGCTCCAATCCTGCCATTCATACGAACGCCTCTTCACCTTGTTAGTCATACAATCATCCGGATGGGCAATAATCCCAAGCCCCCCCTGCTGGTACAGCTCGTCAAAAATAGCTTGCGGCGACTGCTCCGGGTCTATCACCTGCTCCACATCCAGCGCCAGCAAATGATTATAAGGAGGCGTTATCTCATTACCCACCACCACAAACACCCCCTCATTCCAGCCGGCGTAAGGGTGCGCCTCGCGGCTATTGTGGTCGGTTATGATAATCCATTGCAAGCCATTGCGGCGGGCCGCAGCCACAATATCGGGAACCAGACCGTTACAATCAGGCGAATAGTGCGTATGAATATGCAAGGCACCGGGCGCAATATGCAGTTGATGCTCGCTCATAGTACCGCTCGTGTCCCCCCCTAACGCCAGGCCCGGGTCGCCTGGTCAAGCGCCGCAAGCTGCGCCGCCGTCAACGCCCACCCAGTCGCCCCGGCATTTGCCGTCGCCTGGCGAGCATTCTTCGCCCCCGGTATCGGCAACACCTGCTCCTGACCCATCAACCAGTTGAGCGCCACCTGCGCCGGCGTCTTGCCGCCATGCTCCTGACCAATCTGCGTCAACAGATCAAGAACAGCGTGCAACCCGCGCATATCCTCAAGAATGAACGCCGGATAGCGCACCCCGGTGGGCGGATGCTGCACCGTATACTTGCCCGTGAGCATACCCTTGGCCAGCGGACTATAGGCAATCAGCGTAATACCCCGTTCGCGGCACGCGGCCAGCGTCCCATTCGTTTCGGGGGCCCGCTTGAGCAAATTGTAATGAACCTGGTTTGACGCCAGCGGAATACCCCGCCGCGCCAGCGCATCGTGAGCGCGGCGCATCTGGTCGGCGCTATAATTGCTCACCCCCACCGCGCGAATATGCCCCTCGGCAACCGCATCGGCCAGCGTATCCATAAGCGCCGGAATGGAAAGCAACGAAGTGGGGGCATGTATCTGGTACAGATCTATCTGCTGTCGCCCAAGCCGCCGCAAGCTACCGCGCAAAGCACTCCGCACATCGCCCGTCGAAAAGTGCCAGGGCATAGGCAAGTACTTGGTGGCGATAACCACGGGGGCCGTACTGGCGCGGGCCAGTTCGCCCAGAATACGCTCAGATTCGCCCATACCATACACTTCGGCCGTATCAAAGAGCGTAACGCCGGCGGCAACACTTTCGGCAAACGCGGCGTTGACATCCTCGCGCCCATAGCCGCGCCCATAGCCCCAGAACCCACGGTCGCCCCACGCCCAGGTACCAATACCAAGCGGTGGAACGCGCAGATCAGTTTGTCCAAGAGGAATCGTTTTTGTGGTTTGCATACGGTGGCCTATCTCGCTAGAATTTTTGCCTACCACGCATGATAGCACAAATCGGGGGGGGTGGGGCACGCACTCACAAGGAAGTGGACGTTTCCCAGGAGCGGAAAACGTTCTGGCACACCCTATGCGGCGGTGGTGATTGCAAAATCTTATGGTAACCAGGATGCCTGGGGAGCGGGCGGGGCCGGGCCCCGCAAAACTACCTTTTTGGGGGTGTGCCCCATATCTCGCGCCGAAGGCGCACATCACCGTCTGGGCATGCAGAAAAGTCTGAAGTTGTCGTCGGCACGGCGACGTTGCAATTGCCCTGTCACCAGGGCAGGGATAATTTCTGCGCGAGAATCTTCTCTGTCCTGCCAGCAAGATGCCTGGATACCCAGGGGTAACCTATCAATCTATGGGTAAATCATACGCATCGTCAAAAACTTCTTGCCACCCCAGGCTAGTGATAGTGGGGGATACCCCCATCTCCGCCTGGGCCTCTCGTATAGCCCGCTGCATACAATAATCCCACACCTGCTCAATGAATACCCGATTGAGTGAGGGCACCTCAAGCTGAATATCCTCAATGGCATGCCGCGCCTGCACAATTGAACTCACCCAACTGCGCGTACGGCGAGCCGGCTGTGTTTTCCACTTCAATATATGCATCATCAAGCGGATTAACTGGCTCCGCAATGCCCGTTGTTCCGAACGACTCATCGCCTCCCGCAACGCTTCTAGACCACTCCGTACTGCTTCAAAGTCGCCCTCTTCCAACGACTGCTGAATAGCCGTCACAGTGCCATAGTGCGATTCAGTTGTCTTTTCCAACCAGGTACCCATCGTTATACCCCATCTGCCTGATCCCGCTGCTGCACCCGCACACAGGGCAACAGGGTGGCCTACTTCACCTTGTAAACCGCCGTCGCCGTTTGCAACGACTGGGCCAGCTTATTCAAATCCTGCGCCGCCTGCTCAGCCTGGCGCATACCCGACGCCATCTCATTCGTCGCCTGTTGCAACGAAGCGACCGCCTGGCTAATATGCTCCATACCGGTGGTCGCCTGGTTAGACGCAGAAGCCATCTGCACGTTGGTCTGGGCGCCGCTCTCTATCTCCGACGAGATACGCTTGATAACCTGCCCCGCCGCATTGGCCAGCCGGGTACCCTCTTCCACCCCCTTGGTACCCTCTTCCGTCGCCATCACGGCCGCATTGGTCGCCCGCTGTATCTCACCCAGAATCTCCTGTACCTGTGTCGTAGCCTGCTTCGAACGCTCCGCCAACTCGCGTACCTGCTGCGCAACCACCGCAAAGCTCCGCCCCTGTTCGCCCGCTCGCGCCGCCTCAATGGCCGCATTCAACGCCAGCAAATTACTTTGATCTGCCAACTCGCTCACCGTCGTGGTAATCATCCCAATCGCCTGCGTCTGCTCCGAAAGCGACAAAATCGTCTGGGCAATACTCTCCATCCGCTCCCGAATACCATTCATCCCCATCACCGTATCGTCAACCACCTGGGTACCCTGGCGCGTCAACTGCAACGCCGACTGGCTCTCCTGCGCCACCAGGTTGGCCTCCTGGGCCACCTGTTGGGCAATAGATTTTACCTCGGCCGCCGTCGTCGTCATCTCCGAAATAGCCGCCGACTTCTGGGCCGTGCTGCTGGCCTGGTGGGTCGAAACAGATAAGATTTCCCCCGCCGCTGCCGCAATCGCCGAACTTGCCTGCTGTACCTCGGCTGTCATACGCCCAAGCGATGCCACCATCTCATTCAAGCTCTGGCCCAACAGCAGCAACTCCTCGTGCCCATGCCGCTCGTCAAACGTTAGCCGTACCGTCAAATCGCCCTGCGCCACCCTATGCGCAAAGTCGCTATAGTCGCGTACCACCTCCTCCAAATACTCCTTGGCCACCTTTGCCTCATTAGCAACCTGCAATTCCTCCACGCGCTGCTCTAGTTGCACCTGTATCTGTTGCAGCGATTGGTTGCTGGCTCGCACCTGCGACAACGTTTCAGTCATACGGGTATGGTAGTGTTCTACCAGCATCAACAACAACACCATACCGGGGGCCATACACGAAAGCTGGATAATATCTAGCACATAGCCCGGCGGCGGCTCAAACAGGGCCACAAACTCTCCAAGCACCACAATAGCCATAGTTGCCAACCAGACGACAATGCTCCAGGCCCGCAAGCTCTCGCGGGTTACGTAGGGCAGCGTTACCACAATCGCTATTATCGGCAGAACAGCCACCGCGGTCATAATCCCCGGCAGCGCGACAATCATGACCAGCGCAAAGCCAATCGTCGCCCCCGCCACCACAAACACGGCCTGTTGCACATGGCCGCGCACAGCCTGCTGGCGGGCTAGAAAAATAGGGAGCACATAGCAAAACGTCGCCCCGGCGGCAACCGTGAGCGCCAGCGACGGTACAAACAACAGTAACCCAAATTGGAGCAACGACACCCCAAGCAAAATGGGCAAAAACCACGTCAGAAACTGGCGCAGCCGCGCCACCAGTACGGACTGATCATCAACCATGGAAGGAGAAGAAGAAACCATACCACGCTCATTTCGCTACGATTTTATTATCTGGTGCTACGATTTGCCATTTGTCCGAGCGGTACGCCGCTGAAATTGCATCGCCTGGTACATAAAGGCTTCCAGACGGGTCTTAATATTGGTGCCCCCCTGGGTATCATACGAAATATCAAGCCAGGGAATATTGTCAAGGTCGGCCCGAATACTGGGAGCCATCCCTGCGGTAATAATGCCCGGCATACACGAAAACGGCATTATGTTAATGATACCACAATATCCCTTATTACCAAAATCTATCGCAGCCCCCATACTCAAAATAGCCTCTGAGGTAAGCTCTGGACGAAAATAGGGCATCAAATTTTGCATCAGAATACTGGTATGCGTCTCATACGGGTCGCGCAGCACATGCTCTAGCGGCTTGAGTAAATTATGTTCGAGATAGCGCTGGTACAAATCGGTCAAATGCATTTTGATATATTCCCACGGCTTGCCAAAATCGTACGATTCCTTCTTATACGCCCAGTTGGTATAGTACAACCACTCTATAATAGTTGAAATATGCGCCTCGCCGCCCAGATCTTCGATCAGCCGGGCAATATCCAGATTTACATACTTATTAAAGCGCAAATAAATCTCACCCACAATCCCAATCAAGGGCCGCCGCTCGCTCCAATCCACCGCCACCATCTCAAACTGGCGGGCCGACCAGCGCATCGCTTCCACCAGTTCCTTGCCCCCGCCGGCCTCCGTCGCAGCAATCAACCGTTCCAGACAGCGGTTATACACCTCGTCGGTCTGGCCCTTGTGGAGCTCGTAGGGGCGATACTGATGCAACAGGCGGTGCAGCAAATCGCCGGCCACGGCCCCTTGCCAGATCAGCAAGCGCAACTGATCGGAGCGCTCGCCAAACCCGTGGTAGGCGTTGTTTGCCGAGGGTATCAGAAATTCAACCTCGCCCAACCCCTCCTCTTGCAAAATAGTCTGTTGTAACACGTTGTAGTGGCCAAAGCGACATGACCCCGTGACCGTCGGCATAAAGATAGCTGAGTCTTTGGGATCAAAGCCCGGCTGTCGCGCGCGATAGATAATATCGCCCGTGGTTGCCAGACAAGGCAGACACTCGCGCCCCTTGCAAAAGTGCAATCCCATAGCCAGCGATTCCTCGTTGGTGGGCTCTAGAATTTCAGCCGGCAAATTATGGGCCCGCATTGCTGCGGCCGTCGTATAACAATGGTCACACATATATGGAATATAAACCGTCTTGGGCTTTTTCGAGCCGTTTACGCTCATAATTGTTGCTCCTTACGTTTGCAGTCTTTCGCCGCAGTACGTTATCTGCCTCCAGCATACCACCGGAGTATAATAAAGAAAGTCGCGCAAGGACGCAAGGACGCAACGCCATTTCCCCCTGCGTGATACCAGGTTTCGACGGTTCCCCTGCGTTCATACCGGCCTGCGCGTGGGGGACGATAAAGGCCCACGTCACACGCATCATCACTGGTATGAACCCGCCGAAACCTGCCGCACTATCCGCCAGGGCATGGCTGCGCCCTCGCGCCCCTGCGCGATACCAGGAGAGCGCCCCTCTCTGCGTCTCTGCCAGTACCCCTCCAAAAACGCAAAGATACGTACTTGCTACAACGAACGTTACACCAGCGCTTTCTCTCCCATCTTTAGACTGTCAAAAAAGGCTTCACAACGGGTAATGATACCAGCATCGGCGGTATGCTCATCCATCTCTAACTCTAAAAACGGCTTCTGGCCCATAATACGGCGGAAAAAGCTCAGGATAAACGAGTCTGGCCCACAACTAAAACTGGTAACGTAGATGGCGTTCAGGCGCGGGTCGTCGCGTATCAACATGGCCGCGGCGAGAATGTCCTGGCCACTGCGCCAGTACATATTGGGATAATAGGCGGTAATGTCTACCTTGTCTACGGGCAAAAAGTCCATCGGAATAGGCAAGATACCCAGTTTGCGCAGCTTGTAGGGCAAATCCTGACACACGCCCAGATCGGCCGTATTGTAGGGCCGCCCCACAATCACCGCCGCCGTCTGGTCTTCATCCAACATTTCCAACACCTCGGTACCCCGGCGGCGAATTGCGGCATAAAAGGCTTTCTGGGCCACCGTCGCTTCGCGGTCGGCTTCGGCAATCATGCGCGGCGTGACCCCCAGTTGCGAGGCCATTTCGCTCAGGTTCTTTTTCTTTACCTTCTCCCACTGCATATGCAAGGGGAAGCGCAACGCCCGCACGCCCCTGGCTTCCAGGTCAATATGGGCCGTCACCAGATAGGAGGTGGCCGGAATGTAGGGGCAGTAGTTGTTGGCTTCCTGGCCGGGGGCCGTATTCTCCCGATTGATAAGGCTTGGTAGGAAGACAAAATCTATATCCTTTTCCAGCAAGTCTACCACGTGGCCATAGACCAGTTTGGCGGGGAAGCACGCTTCGACGGCCGCGTGCTCTAGCGTACTCTTCACAATGCGCGGGTTGGTAGATTCCGACGTGATAACCTCAATATTGAGGGCCCGGAAAAACGTACGCCAGTAGGGGAAGAGGTCGTGGAAAATCAAGGCGCGGGGGATGGCTACCCGCAAGCGGCCATTGCGTTCGGGTGGCTCTTCGTAGTTGCCAAGCAAAAGCTCTGTGCGTTCTGCAAACAGGTCGGGGATAGCTGATACGCTCTTTTTCGAGCCATTGGCGTTGGCTCGCCCGGCGTCCTCAAACTTATCGCAACGCGCACCGTAGAAGATGGGCAATTCGTCGCCAATGGTCACCTTGCTAATTTCGCACAGGTTGGGGCAGGCGCGGCATTCAAAGGTGTTTGAGGTATAGCTACGGTCGCCCAGGTCAAACCCGCGAAACTTTGTGGGCATCTCTATCCCCCGGCTGCGCTGGTCTTCCAATTCTTCCATCGCCAGAATGGCCGCGCCAATAGCGCCGGTGACATCGTGGTGCGGAGGTACTGTGACGGGCCGCCCCAGAAGCTCCTGGAAGGCCGCGACGACGCTCTTATTCCAGGCCACGCCGCCCTGGAAGAAGATATTCTTGCCTATCTCGCGCCCGTCTACCACGCGGTAAATATAGTTCTGGGCGATAGCGTAGGCCAGGCCGGCGGTCAACTGCTCTATGCTGGCCCCCTGCTGCTGGTGGTGGATAATGTCCGATTCCATAAACACGGTACACCGTTCGCCCAGACCGGTTGGCTTGTCTGAGGCCAGGGCCAGGCTACTAAAGTCGTCCTTAATATTGATTTGGAGACGGTCGGCTTGCTCTTCGAGAAAGGAACCGGTACCCGCAGCACAGGCGCTATTCATGGCAAAGTCTACCACGGCCCCATTGTTCAAGCTAATATATTTACTATCCTGTCCGCCTATTTCAAAGATGGTATCTACCGACGAGTCTATGGCCGTAGCAGCGCGGGCCTGGGCCGTAATCTCGTTCCGGATAACGTCGCCGCCCACAAAGTCGGCGGTGAGATGTCGCCCGGAGCCGGTCGTACCGACGCCGCGAACGTCTACCCGGTCGCCCGTCTCGCTATGAATTTCGTACAGGGCTTTGCGTACTGCCTCCAGCGGCTTTCCTTCCGTATGCAGATAGCGCCGCGCGACCACATGCGCCTGCTCATCTATCAATACGACGTTAGTACTGATAGAGCCGACATCAATGCCTACATAGACGGGCAAGCGGGCCGGGGCGGCCGGTTCCGAACCGTTGACCCGGGCCGGGGAGGTTCCATTCACATGCACCATCTCGGAGTCATACTCCGGCAGTTGGAAGCCACAGCTCATCAACGGCGGCATAATCTTATGCTCGCCCCCGCTGGTCTGGACAGCTTCTTCCAATGCTTGAAACCCTTTGAAGGTTAGCAGGCTCGCCTCGCGCTCCTGATCCATCGCCACAAACGCCGTGCCAAGCGCGGCCATGAGCGGGTGGTTGTTGGGGATAATCAGTTCACCGGGTTGCAACCCCAGAACCGACTCAAATGCGCGTATCACGCCTTCGTTGTACGCCACGCCGCCCTGGAAGAGGACAGGCGGAACAAACGCTTTGCCTTTGCCAATAACGCTCTTGAAGTTGCGGGCCAGGGCCATACAAAGGCCGGCGAGAATGTCGGGCAAGGGTGTGCCCTTTTGTTGCAGGTGGATCATATCCGACTTGGCAAACACGGTACACCGCCCCGCAATACGGGCCGGGCTTTCTGCCTGTACCGCCAGTTTCCCAAACTCGTCTTCAATAGAGATACCCAGGCGCTCGGCTTGCTGGTCGAGAAACGAGCCTGTGCCCGCGGCACAGAGCGTATTCATGGCAAAGTCTACCAGCATCATTTTGCCGCTTTTCTCGTCCCACTCGGTCGAAAGAAATTTACTATCTTGTCCGCCTATTTCAATAATCGTGCGGGCATGGGGGTAATACTCGCCCACGGCCCGCGTCTGGGCTATCAACTCGTTGATGTGGTGGCCGCTAATAATGCGAGCGATATTCTCGCCCCCAGAGCCGGTCATACCGACCCCAACAACCCGCGACAGATCAAACTCGCGCCCAATCTCCTTCATTTCGCGGAGCAATGTACGGCGTGGTTGTCCCTGTGAACGGAGATAGCGGTGCGCCAGCAACGTTTTCTCTCGATCCACCACCACAACCTTGACCGTCGTTGAACCAATATCAATGCCAAGAAAGATGTCTTTCTGTATCATGAAACCCCCCTGTTGGTTTCCATTTCTTTTGTATCAGTACCGTGCCTGTCTGACATCTGGCTACCGCCAGCGGCCAGACAGGGCTATCAAACTGGTGTCCCACCTCTTTGCAGACCTGCCGCGTATGATTATAGCAGAATACCACGTGAGCGGTGCAAGGAAGCACAACCTTTCCCCACACCGGCTCACGAGAGCGACGCCGCGCCCAGGTTCGCCAAAGTCTATGGTTTTCAAGACGTCGCCCAAAGAAGAACCACCGCTATGGCAAGCGAGAGAGAATCTCGACATACCCGTCTGAACTCAACGCATACACCATATCCGAACTCTGGAGCCAGACCAGCATGCCATGCTGCATCCGCTGTACGGTCACCGTTTCGGCGCGTTCGCCATCTTCGACAGCCCAACCCAGGTTGTTACGCACATCCGGGTTATCCTGCCATACCTTCCCAAAGCCGCGTTTTGGCGCAAACAAACCTGCTGGCGGGTCTACGTTGGGGTCTGCCATGCCTGCTTCCCACGTATCGTGAAAGGATTCATGCCACCCCCATGCACTGATGGCAAAAATGCGCCAGTCATCCTCGCCAAAGTCTACCCAGAGCATAACCCCATGCTCCATATTCTGGATGGCCGCGGGGCGGTCGCGCACAACCTCTGTGGGACACCCCATATTGTCGGCAAAGGGGACGCGGGTATAGGCGTCCTGAAGTTCGTCCAGGACGGTTTGTTGACACGTGTTGGTATCGCCCTGGCCGCCGCCGCCCGCGCGAGCATCTAGTACCGCTGTGCCAAGCAGACCAAGCAGTACGTCATAGGGGGTGCCGCTGTTTTCCGGGTGGTGCTCCATGCGACGACGCTCAAAGTATTGCACCGTTCCTGTCCAGTCGTCTATGGTCTCTTCGTGGGGTTCGGTAATGGGGTAGCCAAAGCGTTCGATGCCGCCGTTGTTTTCCCAATATGCGCGGAAGGGGGGACACAGGCTGTGCCCGGTTTGCTGAAAGTAGAGACAGGCGGACGGTGCGCTGGTGACGGTTGGATAATCATACCACGAGCGCCCGCGCAGTTCGAGTATATCGGCCCCAAGCCGCCCGGCCATAACGCCGTCGGGGCCATGATCTTCCAGCCGGTCGCGTTCGAACCACTGCACCGGGCCGGTCCACCCTTCGATAGATTCTTCCCGCAGTTCGCTAATCGGGTAGCCAAAGACTTCTAGACCGCCGTTGTTTTGCCAGTAGGAGAGGATGGGCCCTTCGACACAGTAGCCGGTTTCGTCAAAACAGCGTCGCTGTTGCGCGTTGGCTGGTTGGGCTAACACGAGGGCCAGCAATGGCACCATCAAGATACCAGGGAGTACCAGGGTTCGCGTAAGCAATGTGTGTATTGTCATTATCAAGCTCCTTTCTCTGTTCAAAATCCAGGCCTATGCAACCAAGGGTATAAACCTACCCCGACTAAAATGGGTAACATGTGTATTTTACATCTTTTCCTGGTATATTCAAGTGAGGCCCGGCGGTTGCCAGGTATCACATGGGGCCGGGCCGGCGGTTGTGCTGGCGGGTCGGGGGGGATTTTTTCGGTTGCCCGTGGGCTGGCGCTGCCATATTGTATGGGCGGCGTGCTTGCGTAAGCCTGTTTCAGCATGTACACTACTCTATACGATGGGTATGCGGGAGGGTAAAAGACGCTCTTTTCTAAGCACAGCAGAAGGGCCAGGCTAAAGACTGAGAAGGAGAACTAGACATGAGTACTCAGGCTGATGAGTTTGTCCGTCAGGGCATACAGGCGTTAAAAGGGGGCGACCGCAAGACTGCGGCCCAATACTTTTACAAAGCAATCGAAACCGACCAGCGCCACCAGTCCGCCTGGCTCTGGATGTCCAGTTGTGTTGATGGAAACGACAAAAAGCGCCAGTGTCTTGAACGAGTCCGTGCGATAGACCCGACGACCGAGGCGGCCCAACGAGCCCAGGTCGGGTTGGCCCAACTCTACTCTGAAGCGCTGGCCTCTATGCCCGCCGCGCCGCCCGAACCGCCCGCGCCACCTGAACCAGAGACGCCACCCGAACCGGAGACGCCACCCGAACCAGAGACGCCACCCGAACCAGAGACGCCACCTGAACCTGCCGCGCCGCGCCTGCCGGTCGCCAGTGCGGCAGAAGAGCGCCCGATGACCTCGCCCGTAGCCGGTATTATGGTGGAACCAGAGCCAGAACAAAGCCCCGGCCAGCGGGTGGGGGCCTTCCTGAAAGAGATTGTACAGGAAACCAGTTTCAGCAACCTGGGCAAGCGCATGCTCGGAGTCATCACCTTCAACCGCAACGTCTACCAGGACATAGCCAGCAGCAGCAACGCCTCTGGCCCGGCCATGCTCTTCTGGTTGCTGCCCTTCTGCCTGACAAGCCTGCTGGTTGGTATCGGCTCAATGCTGCTGTTGGGGATGACAGATCTGATGAGCATACTGCTCCACCTGGGCATCAATCTGATAGGATTTCCGGTGCTCCTACTCCTGGGGTGGAGCATTAACGGTATCGTCGCCTCCTTCGTCGCCAACCGCTTCTTTCAAGGTAGCGCCACCCCCGAACGGGTCATGCGCGTGAGCGGGTTTTCAGGCCTATTTCTTGTCCTGAACATCATTCCCCTGTTTATTGGGTTGGCGCTGGCTTCACTGCCCATGCTGGTGGCACAATTCTTCGGGCTCCGCGAAGCCGCCCACCTCGACACCAAAAATACCATCCTGACCATGCTGGTGATGATGCTCATGAGCTCGCTCGTGAGTTGTCTGGTTGGTGGCATCATATTCGCTATCGTTGCGGTTGGGGCCGGGCTCTTTGCCTGAGCGGGAGGCGGGGCAGCGCCGGGGCGTCATCACGCCTCCCCCGCCGCTACCGCCGCCACTTGCGGCACACTATCGTGGTACCCACCCCCGACTCAGACTGTATCTCGAAATCGTCCATCAAGCGCTGTGCGCCCGGCAACCCCATCCCCATCCCGCGTGAGGTCGTATAGCCATCCTGCATCACCTGGTTAATATCGGTAATACCGGGCCCATTATCTCGAAATTCAATCTCAATACCCTTACGTCCGTGGCGCTCCACCTCGCGCGCCGTTACCTCTCCCAGACCAGCGTACAGGTAAATATTGCGGGCCAGTTCGCTGACGGCCGTTGCAATGCGGGCCTGGTCTATTGAGCTAAAGCCGAGCGCTTTGGCTATATCTCGTGCATTCGAGCGAGCAGTTACAATATCCAGGTCGCTCTGTATCTTCGTTACCTTCTGCTGCACAGCCATACGATCTCCTCCTCCAGGCGATGGCCCGATAGCCACCCTGAAGGTATATTATAAACTGACTCGCACCAATCCATGAGCCTACCGTACCCCGTCTGCGCTCCATTGTACCTGGCGTAACACATCTTGCGGCGAGTGTACAGTGTGGATACCGTCTAACTTGATCCCAAGCTGTGTCAGAGTTGCGGCGATTTCGGCTGAAATACCGGTCATTGTGACCTTGCACCCCAACAAGCGCAACGCTTGCACCATATGGATGAGCGCATGGGCGACCTGGGTATCTACCGTAACCACCCCGGTAATATCCAGAATAACGTGGCGCGTGCGCTTCATATGCACCTCTTGCAACAGGCGCGCTGTTATCGTCTGGGCCCGGCGGCTATCCATCGTACCAACCAGCGGCGCAAAGAGCAATCCCTCGGCCAGCGGAATGGCCGGCGTCTCCAATTCCTCTACCAATTCCAGCAGGCGGCGCTGTTCGCTGTTTTGCTGCACCAACTCGTCCTGGGCCTGGCGGTTGTCCTGGAGCGTCTGGCGCAAGTTGCCAACCATCTGGTTAAACACGTCGGCCAGCAAGCCAGTTTCATCTTTAGACGTCACCGGTGCCTGTACGTCGAGATTGCCGCCGGACACCTGGCGGGCCACCTGTGTGATGCGTTTGATGGGCGCCGCTATCTGGTGGGCTATCAACCACAACAACGCCAGCGCCAGCAGCGTCAGAAACGCCCCGATGCCAATCATCCACCACATACGCTGTGTTGCGTCGGCCGTAATGCTGGAGCCGGGCACAATCACGCTCACCGACCAGAGCGTAACCGAGCGGCCAAATTGCATGGGCACATAGATTTCCAGTTCGCCTGTTTCTTGAAATTCGACAATATATTCGCCGCGGCGCAACCGCTCCAACTCGTTGTCGCTGTCGAAGTCCGGGTGCAACGCGCTGGCATATTCGCCTATCAAGTCTGCGTGGCCCGTGGCGGCGGCAATCGTGCCATTATGGGTAATAACAGACAGCATCCCCGCCTGGTCATACAACGTCACATTATCCGCCAGCGTTTGAAAAAACTCGGTCTTGATGTCTACGCCAGCGATACCATAAAACTGGCCATTAACGATAATAGGGATGGTGAGGGAGGATACCAGCACATCGTTGCCCTGCACCGGGCGTAGGTAGGGGTCGGTCACACATTCCATGCGGGTCTGTTTCGGGCACAGGTAGTAGCGCCCCACCCCCGCTTCATCATAGCCGGTCTGAACTTCGCGCGCGATGGTGCCTTCGGAGCGGCTCCAATATACCATAAAGCGGCCCGTCTCGTCGTGCCCTTCCTGGTCGGCAAAGTCGGCGTCTTGTGTATCGAAAGCGCCCGGCTCCCAGAGCGTATAGACCCCCACAAATTGGGGGTTTTTCTCTAGAATGCCCCGTAAAATCATACTCACCTGTTCGCGGCTCAATTGCAGCGGGTTTTCGCTATCCTGCACCTCTGCAAGGGTCTGGGCGATCAGGCGGGCCGCATCCAGGCCTATCTCTATCTCTTCGTTAATCTGGTGGGCATTCGACTCAGCCACGCTGATAGCCCGCCCCTGCGCCGTTTCAATAGCCGCCCCGCGCAAGGCCATGGCGGCATAGATAATAATGATAGCGGTGGTTGCAAACAGGCACAGCCCGGCCAGAACCGCTATCTTGATTTCAATAGATCGTGGCTCCATTGCCTTGAGCAATTTCATACATTCACTCCTCTTGAAGCGGCCTTGTATCCACAAGGCCGTGTGCGCTGTATGGTGTCGCGCACCGTTGTATCATTGATTGCATGGATCTCGCTCCTTTATGCTCTATCTTCATTGCTCGTCATCCTCCTGGGAATCGGGGCCGTCCAGCCGGTGTTCTGGCGCTATGCGAGCCTCCCCCGCCGCAACCAGCGCCGCGGCCAGCGCCGCCCGATCTGATTCATAGCGTCGCTCTCTGGTAATATCTGTGACCAACCCGTCGTAGGAGACAACATACCCTTGATCATCGTAGATAGGGGCGGGCATATTGCGCACCCATCGGATGGAACCATCCTTATGCACAATACGGTGTTCTAGCGGAAAGACAACCTCGCCGGCCAGGATACGCTCGGCATGCTCAACCACAAGATCACGATCATCAGGATGGATCATACGAAACCACAGGTAGGGGTCGGCGGCATACTCTTCGGCGGTATAGCCGGTGACATTCACACAGCCGGGCCAATGGGTGGTGGAAACCGCATGCCCGGCGTCTACTTCCACGCTGTAAATATAGTTTGTGACCATGCGCAGCAGGCGTTCGTAGCGCTGCTGGCTCTGGCGCAGGGCCTTTTCAGCCAGTACGTGCTCGGTTACATCAATATAGGTCATCTGGACGGCCGCCTGGCCGCGATAGGCTATGGCAGTAGCAAAGGCTCGCAACCAGCGGAGCGAACCATCGCGGCGATAGATACGGAAGATGTATTCCTGTGGGGCCATGGTTCCCTCTAGCCGCGCACGCATCCGTTCTGCGACCATAGCGCGGTCGGTTTCGTAAATAATGGCGTGGGCTTCGTCCGCGCTCATCGCCAGCAAATCGGCAATCGTATAGCCAAGGATGCGGGCTGCGGCGGGGTTGGCAAAGACAATGCGGTTGTGCTGGTGAATAGTCAAGCCCTGTACCGAATGCTCCACCAGCAGATGGTACTCTTCTTCAACCCATTTGCGCTCGGTAATATCGCGTCCAACTGATTGAAATTCGACCAGGGTACCGTCTTCGTCAAAAATGGCGTGGTCGGTCCACTGTTGCCAGCGGGTCATACCACGGGCGTCTATAACGCGGTGTTCCAGGGTTTGTACGGGCCGGGCCTGGGTAAAGGTGGTAAGATAGCGTTGGATGCGTTCGCGCTCGCTGGCGGGCACAAAGGCTAGAAAGTTGCGCCGTATCAACTCTTCGTAGCGTTTACCAAAGTAGCGGCAGTAGGCCTCGTTGACAAAGGTGAGCGTGCCATCTGGGCGACAGCGACAGATCATCTCGGTCTGATCTTCGACAATGGCGCGGTAGCGGGCCTCGCTCTCGCGCAGGGCCTCTTCGGCGCGTTTGCGGCGGGTAATGTCCATCGAAATACAGCCGATGGAGGCTGTCACTTCCAGCACATCGTAGATCAGGAATTTGACGGTCATATAGGTGTGGGGGCCATCATCCTGGTTGAGTTGTTGTTCTAGTTCAACGGGGCGGCCGGTGGCCAGGACGTGTTCGTCGTTCATACGCCACGAGCGGAGGAATTCCTGGGGGAAAAGGTCTTCCTCGCGTTTGCCGGGGATGTTTTGCTTGTCCATATGGAGAATAGCGGCAAAGTAGCGGTTGGCCAGCAGCAGGCGTCCGTCTATATCTTTGACATAGATGGCGGCGGGCATATTATCTATGATGCGTTCAAAGAGGGCCTGGCTCTGGCGTAGGGCGTCTTCGTTGCGGCGCAGGGCTTCTTCAACCCGTTTGCGTTCGGTAATTTCGGCTTGCAAGGTCTGGTTGATTTCGTGCAATTCCGCCATACGTTCCTGCACGCGCTGCTCCAACTCGTCGTGGGCACGGTGCAGTTCATCTTCGGCGCGTTTACGTTCGGTAATGTCCATGGCATAGCCAATCATACCGACCGGCTGGTTGTGTTCGTCGCGCAGGAGCGCAAGCGATAGATGGGCATGAAAGACTTCGCCCCACTGTTTGACCATCTGCACTTCGAGCGCGTGTTCGCCGCGTTTATAGAGCGGGGCTATCACCTGGTCGGACAAAAATTCGTGGTGGATGGGCGCATAGAGTACGCTGATGTGTTGGCCAAACATGGCTTCCTGGGTATAGCCAAAGAGGCGTTCGGCCCCCTTGTTCCAGCGCATAATATAGCCTTCCAGGTCGGTGGCGATAACGGAGTCATGGATCTGGTCAATAATCAGGGCCTGTTGTTGGCGTTCGTGCTCTAGCTCGGCAACCCGCTGGCGCAGGGCCATCACTTCGGCCAGTAAATCTTCAGATGGCTCATGTTCGGAAACATCGGTCATAACATCGTTCACCCGCTCTTTCAGCAATGATGCCGATTTTTTGTCCTATTTGCATGCTACCATGGACAAGGCTATTTGGAGAAGGATATTCTATTGGATTGTAGCATATTGCGGCGTTGACGGGTACGTTCAGTTGGGTGTTATAGGGTGGGTGGGGGGCCGGGGGCGTTGCTCCCAACGCGGCTACCCATACGCCAGAGACGCACAAATGGGACCGGGCCATCCTCTGGTGGCGTGCGGTCGGTTGGTTGGGAGCGCCGGTATACCTATGTCCTATCGTGCAAGATGTCTGGGCCCGATCCACCAGACCATGGAGCCTCATGTACCATACTGGCGGTCGCCAGCGTCACCCAGGCCCGGTACAATGTAGCCTTGCTCGTTCAGGTGGTCATCAATGGCGGCCAGGTAGATGGACACGTCCGGGTGGGCTTGTACCACGTTATGAACCCCTTCCTGCGCGCCAATAACCCCCATGAAGATAATGCGGTTACAAACCCAGTTATCCTTCAAGATGTTGATAGCCGCTATTGCCGACCCCCCTGTTGCCAGCATAGGGTCCATAATAATGGCTATTTCGACCGCTGTATCGGTGGGGATGGTCTGGTAATAGATCACCGGCTCAAGCGTCTCGTGGTCGCGGTACATCCCCAGGTGCCAGACATGCACATTGGGGAGCAGATCGAGCACTGCTTCGGCCATACCCAGGCCGGCCCGCAAAATGGGCATAAGCCCGACCTGTACGGCCAGTTCCATACTCAAGCACCGTTCCATGGGCGTTTGTACCGTAAGGGGGGCAACCGGCAAATCTTCGGTGGCTTCGTAAAAGAGCAGCACGGCAATTTCGCGCATAAGTACCCGAAATTTTTTCGGCTCGGTGAGGTGGCTCCGCAGGAGCGAGAGCTTATGCAGCACGAGCGGGTGTTGCGAGACATGGACAAAGTCGGACATCTGGTTTTGTTGTTGGTGATTCACTTATTTTTCCGCCATTTTATAGCCTACTCCACGAACGGTTAAGATAATACGGGGGGTAGACGGCTTTTCTTCCACTTTTTCTCTGAGGCGACGGATACACACGTCTACCAGGTTGGTTTCACCCACATATTCATAGCCCCATACCTCTCGAAAGAGGGTTTCTCTATCAAACACTTGCCCGGCGTTGGCGCCCAGAAAGTAGAGCAATTCAAATTCCATCGGGGTCAGGGAGATTTCCTGGCCGCGGGCTGTCACACGATGGCGCGGCTCGTCTATCTCCAGGCCACAGACTCGCACAATGGGCGGGGCTTTGCGGGTGTTGCGGTTCTCAACGCGCCGAAGAATAGCTTCGAGACGGGCAATAAGCTCAACCATTTTAAATGGCTTGGTAATGTAGTCGTCGGCGCCCAATTCAAAGCCATGTACCACGTCGTCGGTGCCATCGCGTGAGGTGAGAATGATGATGGGCACATCGCTGCGTTCGCGGATGCGCTGGCAGGCTTGAAACCCATCTACATAGGGCATCATAATATCGAGAATGACGACATCAAAGGCGCTTTCTTCAAAGGCTTTAATCGCTTCCAGTCCATTTTCAACCGACACCAATTCATATCTGGGGTCATCCAACGTGAGTTCAATGAATTGGGCAATATTCGGGTCATCGTCGGCTATTAAAATACGCCGGCGCGTCTGTTCTGTTTCGCTTTCCTCAACAATTCGTTTGTAGTGGCCTGGCATATATCCCCCCAAAATGCATACCTTTAGGTCCGGTTTGGCACCGTGAGGGTCAGGGTGTGCTGCTGGTGTGCCGATATTCCGGAGTTGGCTAGACCGCTTCGTCCAGACGGTGACGATATTCTGGGCGCTCGGTACGCGGCACGAGAATAGGGTGGCCGCGGTGTTGAACGACCTCAGCGTTAATGATACAGCGTCCAATATGCTCCTGTGATGGAATTTCGTACATAACGTCAAGCAAAACGTCTTCCACAATGGTGCGGAGGGCGCGGGCACCGGTGCGTACTTCCATGGCCCGTTCCACAATTGCCTCCAGTCCATCGGTGGTAACTTCCAGTTCGACATGATCCAGCGCCAGCATTTTCTGGTATTGTTTAATCAGGGCGCTGCGTGGTTCGGTTAAGATACGCACAAGCGCGGCTTTATCGAGCGCTTCAAGCGCCACTGTGACCGGCATACGCCCGATAAATTCTGGTATGAAGCCATAGTGTAGTAAGTCATCGGGGGTCACCTGTTCCAGGGGGTTGGGGGTGTCTGGGTAGGGCGCGGCGCTGGTGGGGGCGTGGGTTCCGTTGGTGGGGCGCTGCTGTGCATCAAAGCCAATAGATGCGCCTTGCCGGGTGCGTTGGCCAATCGTTTTGTCCAGGCCTTCAAACGCTCCCCCGCAGATAAACAAGACATTGGTGGTATCAAAGGGAATATACTCTTGCTGCGGGTGTTTGCGCCCTGGGAGCGGGGGCACGTGGGCTATGCCGCCTTCGAGGATTTTGAGCAACGCCTGTTGCACCCCTTCGCCCGACACGTCGCGGGTAATGGAAGGGTTGTCGGCTTTGCGGGCAATTTTATCTATCTCGTCAATATAAATAATGCCCGACTGGGCCCGCTCTATGTCGCCATCGGCGGCCTGGATAAGCCGCAACAAGATATTCTCCACATCTTCGCCCACATAGCCGGCCTCGGTCAGAGCGGTTGCATCGGCAATGGCAAAGGGGACATCGAGAATGCGGGCCAGCGTTTGCGCCAGCAATGTTTTGCCAGAGCCGGTGGGGCCAATAAGCAGAATATTACTTTTGCCCAGTTCCACATCGTCTATCTTCATACCAGCGCGTACCCGTTTGTAGTGGTTGTAGACCGCGACGGCCAGCACAACTTTGGCGCGTTCCTGGCCAATCACATACTGGTCGAGTTTTTCGCGCATGCGGCGGGGCGAGGGGAGCCGCGAGGGGCCGATGGTGGCGCTTCGGCGGGGCATGCTCACGGCCTGTTCGGCCTCTTCTGCGATGATGGCGCTACACAGCGCGACGCATTCATCGCAGATAAAGACCGTGCCAGGGCCGGCTATCAGCCGGCGCACTTCGTCTTGCCCGCGGCCACAAAATGAGCAGATATACGTTCCACGTCCGTTGCTGTTCTGCGAACGACTAGCCATAATTACCTTCTCCAACTTACAAGTCTATGGGTGGGCCCTTGCTGCTAATAAGGTCTTCTTTGTTGAGAATGTCATCTATGATGCCATATTCTTTGGCCTGTTCTGGATTCATAAACAGGTCGCGGTCAAAGTCTTTCGATATGCGTTCGACGGGTTGGCCCGTATCGCGCGAGAGCAACTCGCGGATAATTTGCTGTTCGCGCAGCAGTTCGCGGGCCATAATCTCTACATCGGGGGCATAGCCCCGTGCCCCACCGCCCGCCGGGTGCATATGTATTGTTGAGTGGGGCAGGCTATAGCGCTTGCCTTTGGTGCCGCCGGCCAGAATAGGGGTGGCCATACTACCGGCCATACCTACGCAGAAGGTAGAGACATCGGCGCGGATGGCCCGCATGGTGTCGTAGATAGCCAGACCTGCGGTAATCGAGCCGCCGGGGCTGTTGATATAGAGGGATATATCGCGTTCCGGGTCGTCGTGGTCGAGAAACAATAATTGGGCCACAATGAGGTTGGCGACCTGATCATCAATGGGGGTGCCAAGCAGAATAATATGCTCTTTCAACAGACGCGAAAAGATGTCAAATGCACGCTCGCCACGATTGCTACTTTCCACCACCATAGGAATGAGCATGGTGGGGTGGGGGGTTGTCCATTCGGTATTGACGGATGAGTTCCAGTCAACTTTATACGGAGAAAGCCAGACCATAGATTCGGTACTCCATCATCTAGATATGAGTTTGATACTACACAGTATACCTCATAACACCATTGGTCTTCAAATATTTTGCCCTGGTGTGATGATACCCGCGGCGGTCAGGCGGCGTCGCTATCCGATTCGTCGCTGCTGGCGGCGTCGTTGTCGGGCAACGGCGGGGCCTGGTCGGTGGCAATCTGGATAACTCGTTCACGCAGTTTGTGGTCAAGGACGGCGCGTACCACGTCTTCGTGCATATTGGTACGCAGAAACGTTGCAACCTGCTCGTGCTGCTCGGCCGGATAGTCGCTAATCATCTCTTGAATTTGCGCTTCTATATCGTCATCGCTCACAGTAAGCTGTTCATATTTGCCCATTTCTATCGTGACCATGGACGTTTTCGCTTGCTGTTCGGCAACGGGCACAAACTCTTCTACGGCTTCTTCAAGCGTTATCCCCCGCACCTCTAGCATTTGTTCCATGGTAATACCATATTGCTCAAACTGCTTGACTTGCTGGTTCAAGATTTGTTCCGCGATCATGGCGATGGTTGCATCCGCTATGTCAAATTCAGAGCCGGCTATGACCTCTTCGAGGAATTGTTCGTACAAATAGGTTTCGGCCATAGAGCGGGAGGAGTCCTCCAGTTTTTCGCGGATGCTCTGGCGCAGGTCGTCCAGGGTACCATCGAAGTTTTCGAGTTCGGGCAATTCTTCCCACTCTGGTAAAATCCGCTCCTGGATGCTCATAACCTGGACATTGAAGGTAACTTCTTTACCGCGTAGCTCGGTATTTTCGTGGTCGTCGGGAATGCGGGCGGTAATGGTGCGCGACTCGTCAACCTGTACCCCAAGCAATCCCTGGTAGTATTCGGAAATAAGCCGGCCATCCTGAAGTACGACGGTGGTTTCGGCGGGTTCGCCATCCTCTTCCGCGTCGTCGGGGTCGTGCTGTCGTTGGCCGTCTATCAGCACTTCTTGTTTCACAACCAGTTGGTCGCCGTCCTGGGCCGGGCGGGGTTCGTCAAGCTCGCGCAGGGCGACATGCTTGTCGCGTTGCATATCGAGCGCTCGTTCAACCACTTCGTCTGTGACGGGTTCAATCTCAAGCGGCTTGCGGATACTGCGATAGTCGGCCAGTTGTAGCGTTGGGGACACTGGTACGGTGACGCGAAAGCGGAATCCATCGTCATCGTTGTGAATCGATACAAGGCTTGGTTGTCCAACCGGGTTAATATCCTCCTGTTCCAGGGCCTTTTTGAAGGCTTTGTTGATCAGGTCGTTGGAGGCTTCTTCCATTACGGCGTCACGGCCAAAGTAATTTTCGATGATAAAGCGCGGTGCTTTACCTTTGCGAAAGCCGGGGATGGTGTGCTTTTGGGAGAGGCGGCGGGCGGCCTGGTCAAGCCCTTTTTCAATCTGGGCATGGTCAAGCTCTATATCCATGGCCAGCAGGCTTTTGGGCAGTTTTTCGGTGGTTATCTTCAAAAGTGGTGCTACTCCATTCTAGTTTTCGTACACTCTGGTAGGCATCGGTCTGGGTGTGGTAGATGCCCATGCGATGGTGTGCGACGGGAAACGGGTATGGGTGGGTGGCATGGGTGGGCGTTTGTTCCCTTTGCGATGTGATAGTACGTTGGTATCTGCGCCATTATAGCATGACTGAAGCGGGGTTGCCACTTTTGCCCCAATGATACCTGTTCACAAATAAACACCGATAGACACCGATACGCTTGCTAACGCTATCCGTGGTTATCGGTGTTCGTTTGTGGGTACCCTCGGTATCCGAATATGGTAGGCGGTAGGGTCGCTAGAGGCCCTTGAATTGTTTGAAGAGCCCGATTAAGCGCGTAATCGCCCGTTCGTCGTCGGGCGATAGCGGCTCACTTGCATAGCTGGTGTGCAAAAAGCGCATCATCCGGGCGAGGGCGCGTTCATCGTCGGGGGAAAGCTCTTTTGTCGGGGGGGGGGCAGGCGCACTCGCTTGCTGCATCGTACGCTCCACCTCGCTGGTGGCCTGCTCTATCATGGTTAGTAAGCGCGTCATGGCCCGCCCATCGCCATTGGAAAGCGGCCCGTCCTGATAATCCGCTTTCAATACCTGCATGAGCCGTTGAATAGCTCGCTCTTCATCTTTATTGAGTGGTTCCACTTCGGCCAGTAGTTGATGGATCATATCGCCTTGCAATGGCTCTTGCATCACGCTCAAAACTCCTTACCTGTTACCCCTCGTGAATATCTAGTGTCCAGCCGGTCGTCTGCACAAACGCATCCCTGGCCGCCCGCGCATCCTCTTCGGCTATCTTGCCCCGCACCTTCACAATGACCTGCCGATTCTTGCGATAGAGCGACGGAGCCCCCACCACCTCTACCCCGGCCGGTACCAAGCGCCGCGCCAGCGATTCCATAGCCCCCTGGTGCGGCTCTGGATAGACGGTGACATACCACCCCGTTTGTTCAGCGAGATGCGCAAACACGTCGGTATACCGCTCGCCGGCCACATCTGGAAAATGGAACCGCGCTACCAGCGTACCCTCGGCCTGGTTGGCGCTCACCTTGTACAGCCCGGCCTCATCACGCAAACTGCCTTTGACCATGGCCATCGCGGTATGCACATCTAGCCGTTTGCCATGCCCCTGTCCTGGGCGGGCCGTTGGCTTTGTCCGCGTCGCCCCCCCGCCACCGGTCTGGGACTGGTGTTCCAGTTCAATCTCAAGCGTCCACCCGGTCTGTTCGGCAAAGCGCTGTACGGCCGCCTCGCGCTCTTCGCTGCTGGTCTGGCCGGAACAGCGCAGGCGGATAGTATCGCGGTCGTGGTGCAACGACGTTTTGGTCACGGTCAATCCGGCTGGTAAGACCGAATGGGCCATATCGCTGAGCGCTCCCTGGTGGGGCTGTGGCGCTATGGTTATCGTTACGCCCACTTCTTCCGAAGCGGCCGCCAGCGCCGCCGCATAGTGCTGGCGTGCCACATCTGGGAAGTGGAATGCCAGCGTCACTTCCCCTGTATCTGGATTAACGCTGCGCCGGTATAAATCCGGGGGATTGCCCAGGTGTTGTTCAATAACTGACAAAATCCACATCTGGTCGGGGCGCACATCGCCGGCCCCTTCGGCCAGGGCCGTCTGCCAGCCGGCCCGGAGTTGATAGCGTGTCCCGCGTGCAATTGTTGCTGCTGTGGCCCCGGTGCCCGGGTGCTGTCGTTCGAACAGGCGCGGCGTATCATTCAGCATCAGCACCAGACCAAGCCGCCCGACCAGATCGTCTGGCTCTACTTCAACCAGCACGGCCACCTCATCAAACCGATAGGAAACCCCTTCTTCAAGCCGTTCTACCAGCGTGCGCGCCGAATGCTGCCGTTGCCAGCGCTGCGCCGCCTTGACAATATCCGCCATGGTCTGGCGCGTCTCGCTAATATCGGTAATAGGGTACGCTTCCCACGGCCCCACTACCTCAAGCACGGCTGTGCGCGGAAAGCGCGTGCGGCTCCCCTCGCTGGCCGGCATATAGACCCATACCGCGTCGGCGCGGGCATCGAAGCATACGCCCGGCAGCACCTTCTCCCCATACACGAGCAAGAGCAGCACCATACCCGGCTGCACCGCTTGCGCCTGGGGTTGGGTGGGCAATTCGTCCCCCTCTGCTGCTCGTACACGGTACATACCCTCTAGATCGGGCACCGGTATAAAGTACAATTCCGCGCCCTGCTGCGCCTGGCAGGCCCGCTGCAACTCTTGCTGCACCTCGGCTTCCTCGGCTTCGCCCGCGTCAAAGCCATACCAGGCCAGCGCCAACTCGCGCACACTCATTACTTGCATACCGCTGCCGTCGGCTACCATGCGCCACAAGTCGGGCAGATGACCGGCCAGCGGCTTGTGCTCCGTTGGTGCCCGGCGCTGCGCTCCCTTCGACTGCTGGCGCTGGCCGCTCGACTTCTTGCCCTTGCTGACCACCTCAAGCACGGTACCGTCGGTGGGTAGTATCACTTCGGTAAAGCGCTCCATGCGCTGCGCCAGGGCCGCCCGCGACTCCGGGTCGCCATGCACCAGCGCCACCTTGCGCGGCCGCAACGCACTCACCATCGCGGTGAGCTCGTTACCGTCGGCGTGGGCGCTCAGGTGGTAGCGGTCGAAACGGCAACGCACGGCTACCGAATGCTCACCCAGTTCAAGCGTCCGTGTCCCGTTCTGCTGGTCGGCTAATTCCAGCAAGCGCCGCCCCGGCGACTCATCATCCTGGTAACCGGTGATTAAGATGGAGGCATCCGTATGGCCCGCTATTTGCGTGGCGTAGTAGGCGCTTGGCCCGCCCGTCAACATACCGCTACTGCTCACAATACAGGCCGGGTTGCCCTGTACCAGGCGCTCGCGGTGGCGCACATCGGTGACCGACCGCACCATCCCTGAAAAGAAGGGCGGGTACCCTTTCTGAATTTGCCGTTGAAGGGCGGGGGTCAGGGCACTGGGAATAGCGGTGTAGGTGGCGCACACCTTGCGTACCAGGCCATCTACCCATACGGGAAATTCTGGGATGCGCCCGCGGCGCTGGGCCATATGCAAAATGCGCAAAATCTCTTGCGCTCGCCCAAGCGCAAAGGCCGGAATAAGCACATGCCCCCCGCGCTCTATCGCCTCGCTCACTGTCTGGGCCAGGCGGTCTTCCTCGGTCTGGCGGTTGGGGTGCATGCGGGCCCCATAGGTGCTCTCTAAAATAAATAAATCTGGATGGCGCAGGGTAGAAAGCTGTGCGCCCGGTACGGTATGCTGCGGGGTGACGCTCACGTCGCCGCTGATGAGCAGGCGGCCGTCGGGAGCCTCAAAGCCCAGACTGATGGCGCCGGCCACGTGGCCCGCCCGCGAGGTGTGGATGGTCACATTGGGCAACTCCGCTATGGTGGTCGTGCCGCTTAAGGGGAGCGGGTGCAACCGATGGAGCGTGGAGGCTACCAGCGTCTCGTCGTATAGCGGCACCTCAAACTCGGTTGAGGCCCGCTTTGCCATAACTTGCAGCGCGTCATTCAGCATCACCTCCATGATCAACATGGTGGCCCGCGACGCATAGATTGGCACCGTCGGGAAGGCCTGGTGTACCAGGGGCAGCGCCCCGATATGGTCGGCGTGCGCGTGGGTCACAAAGATGGCCGCCAACGGCTTGCCCTGCAAGGCGGCCAGGTCGGGCAAGCGGTCGGCCCCCGCATCCATCCGCACCCCCGCGTCTACCAGCACCCACTGATCCCCAAGTTGTATAAGCGTACAACTGGCGCCAATACCCGAAGCGCCGCCAAGAAATAAAACGTTCATCTATCCCTCAACCCATCCGTAGACCGGGATGTACGGTAGCACAGCATACCCTACTCCGCTACTAGCCGCAGGCCAAACATCATCGCTACTCTTTTATTATACATGCAAGGGAAAGCCAGGGCAGCAATAGCTTTGGAGAAAGTGAAAATACCTGGATAGGACGCCCCGGCCCACGGATGCCTCGTGGGGCGAACTACCCAGGCCAACCAGACATCGTTGGAGCAACTGTGTCCTTATACCCAGACAAATACAGAGGCAAAGGACACAGAGAACCGCAGGAACGATCTACAGCCGGGCCTATTCGCCCGCGTCATCCCCAAAAAAGTCGTTGTAAAAGGTGAAATAGGCCAGCGGTACCGCACCTGCCAGCACAAACAGTATGAACATAAACAGTATCATCATAGCCGGGCCTCCTTCGACCAGTACACGCCTCGCAGCAAGAACTTATCCCAATTGTATCACAAAGCATAAAGTTTCTCAAAAAGAACGCACCCCTACGTCACAATATCCCTGGCCCAGTCGCGGTTAGCCTGGTACCACTCGACCAGCCGGGCATAGCCCTGTTCCACCTGGGTCTGGGGCCGCCACCCAAGCAACCGCTCCGCCTTGCTAATATCGGCCCACGTATCGCGCACATCAGCCGGGTGCTGCTCGCTATATTCAAGCTGTGCCTTGCACCCCACCAGTTGCTCAATGAGATGAATCGTATCCATCAACACGACCGGTGTATCAGACCCCAGGTTGATAACCTCGTACCCCAGTGGACGCAACCCCGCCACCGTTCCGCGGGCAATATCATCAATATAGGTAAAATCGCGCGATTGGCGACCATCGCCAAACACGCGCACCGGGCGGCCCTCGCTAATCCACTGGACAAACCGAAACGGGCTCATATCCGGGCGGCCGGCGGGCCCATACACGGTAAAAAAGCGAAACACGGTCACATCCAACCCATACAGATAATGGTAGGTATAACACATGGCCTCGGCGGCCTTTTTCGAAGCCGCGTAGGGCGATACCGGGCGGTCGGTATTGGCATCTTCCGTATAGGGGCGCGGGTTATTGGTACCATATAAACTGGAGGTAGACGCCAGCACAAACTTGCCTACGCCCTCCTGGCGACACAGCTCTAACAAATTCAACGTCCCCGTTGCATTGGTTTCAATATACACCCACGGATTTGCTACCGATTGGCGCACCCCGGCCCGCGCGGCCAGATTGACAACCCCATCAAACGGGCCCCCGTCGGCGCGAGCAACGGCGAAGATGTCGGCCAGCATCGGCGTATCGGCAATATCGCCGCGCACAAAGCGAAACCCCTCGCGCCCCTCCAACCGAGCCAGACGCCACTGCTTTAGCCGCACATCATACGCTTCGTTGATATTATCAACCCCGACAACGGTGTGCCCCTCCTCTAGCAACAACTCGGTCACACGTGCTGCAATAAACCCCGCACACCCTGTCACCATATATCTGGCCATACCGATACTACTTCCTCCCGACGACACCCACAGAGCGTATCGCCCTATCGCAACACCCGCCGCGTATCTACGAGCAACGCTGCTTTTTCGCGGAGCGCCGGCCAATCATACGTTGCATGATCGGTCACGATGACCACACAGTCCGCCTCACGCACAGCGGCATCAAAATCTTTCACCGATTCCATCTCAATCTCATCATAATGAATAGTTGGTACATAGGGATCGTGGTATAAAACCTGTGCGCCCTTCTCCTGCAAATACAACAAAATATCCAACGCAGGCGACTCGCGTACGTCACTCACTTCTTTTTTGTAGGCCACCCCCACAATGAGAATCGTACTGCCCCGCACAGGCTTGCCGGCCTCGTTCAGCGTATCCTGCACTTTCTGCACCCAATAGAGCGGCATCGAGGTGTTAATCTCGCTGGCCAGGTTGATAAACCGCGCATTATAATTTAACGTTTTGAGCTTCCAGGAGAGATAGAGCGGATCTATCGGGATACAGTGCCCCCCCAGGCCCGGCCCCGGCGTAAACTTCATAAAGCCAAACGGCTTGGTCGCTGCGGCATCAATCACTTCCCACGCATCTAACCCCAGGGTATCGCACATCAGCAACACTTCATTGACCAGGCCAATATTGACGGCTCGGAAGGTGTTTTCGAGCAATTTGACCATCTCGGCCGTGTCCGGCGACGACACCGGCACAACCCGCTCGATGGCCACTTCATACAACGCTTTGCCCGCTTCCAGACAATTGGCCGTTACCCCCCCCATCACCTTGGGGGTATTGCTCGTTGTCCAATCCGTCCGGCCCGGATCTACGCGCTCTGGCGAAAAACAGAGAAAGAAATGCTCCCCCACCTGCAAGTCGCTCGTCAACTCACACAATTTCGGTAAGATAACTTCGCTGGTGGTGCCCGGATAGGTGGTACTTTCCAATACGACCAGCATACCGGCATGCAACCGTTCGGCTATATCTTCGGTCGCACTGCCGATATAGGACATATCCGGATCGCCGGTCTTATTCAAGGGTGTTGGCACACAAATGCTGACGGCATCGCAATCGCGCAGTACCTCAAAATCAGTCGTTGCGGACAGTAACCCCGACTCGACCAGCGGTGCGACCCGCTCCGGTGGAATATCCTCAATATGCGAGCCTCCCTGGTTCAAGATGTCTACTTTCCCCTGGTTCACATCAAAGCCCGTCACTCGAAAGCCGGCTTCGGCAAACACGACCGCCAGCGGTAGCCCGACATACCCCATACCGATAATCCCAATATGCGCCTGATGCGATTGTACCCTGGACAGCAACCGTGACAAGTGCTCAGACATGCGTTATTCCCTTTTCATTCAAATGATATGTTGATACCCACACAAAACGCCCAACCAGTTTTGTTGATAATAGTATGTCTCTCTATCCTTGTCAATACACCAACAAATGTTCTGTGGTACAATACAAACACCAATACCAGAATCATACGATGAAGAGGGAGCAAGAACCCTATGACAACACCAACGCAAGTAGAACTCCGAACCCGTCCAGTTGGGGCGTTGCAAACCAATATCTACGCCCTGGTGTGCCCCGCGACTCGCCACAGCGTTTTGATAGACCCCGGTGCCGACCCCGATACTCTGCAAGCCTTGCTTGATGGGTCAACCCCCGTAGCTATCCTGATTACGCACACCCACTCCGACCATATTGGCGCTCTGGATATAATGCGCAAACGGCTCAACGTACCCGTGATGGCCCACGCCGGCCCCCACGTCGGCGGCGTATCGCTGCGGGCCGACCGCTGGCTAAACCATGGCGATACGGTTGCGCTTGGCAAGCATACCTTGCAAGCCTATCACACCCCGGGCCATACGGATGATATGCTCTGTTTTGCTATAGCTAACGACCACCGTATTGTTGTGGGTGACACAATCTTTGATGGTGGGCCTGGCCGTACCGTCTCTGCCGAAGATTTTGCGACCACGCTCTATACCTTGCGTACCATAGTACTGGCGTGGCCCGACGAGACAATGTGCTACCCGGGCCATGGCCCCGCTTTTCGTCTGGGAGATCGCCGCGCAGCCGTAGAGGCCTTTCTCCAAAAAGACTTTGGCAACTTTGCGGGCGACGCCACCTGGGACATGGAGCCGCCCGCCCATTTTTAGACCAGCATACCGTTTATAGGCACAGGGAGAGTAGTTTTACATCGCAGTAGTATTGGGGGGGGAACGCGGGCCCCGTGTCCGCATGCGTGTGAGACGCACGCGCTCCCAGGGGTTATACCACAATCAGGATTGTATTGCTTATTGCTGCGCGTAGAGCACACACACGCGCTTTTGCCGCACATCCAGGGAAAAGTCTCCCTGCTGGTAAGTAAAGTTATGGAACAGGTAAGGAGCTTGATTATGGGAGCAGCAGCCGATATTGTACAAGCCTTTATGGTGGCCTGGGAAACGCAAGACTGGGATACTATGGATTCCTATATGGCCGATGAGTTTTTGCTGATAGGCCCCGCGCCCCAACCGCTCAACAAACGGTGGGTCATAGCCGATTCGAAGGCCCGTTGGGCCGCCTTCCCCGATTGGAAATTCAACGTTCGGATTGTGTCCGAAACGGGCAATATTGTCACCATCACCACCCGCAACACCGGCACACATACCGGTATGCTCATTCCGCCTATACCGGGTATGGCCCCGATAGCCCCCACCGGCAAACGATTTGCCCTGCCAGAAGAACCGGCGATTATCACCTTGAAAGATGGCAAGATTGTGGAATACAAAGTAGAACCGGTACCGGGCGGCGGCTACCCCGGCATCCTGAGCCAGATTGGGGCCGAGATGCCGCCCACGGAATGAACGCGGTCGGTGAGGAGCCAACCGGTATTCTGGACAGGCAACAACGACACGCGCCCACAAGACCGCATGCACCTTGTTGCCTGTCGGGTAAGCCTGCCGACGCCTGGCTACAACACAGCCAGAAACACATCCCCGCGTGACCATCTGGGATACTGGTCAAATGATTGTTGCATGGCCCCATAGGTCGAAAGCTCGTGGATTATCTGGAACAGTTCTTCGCGCTCCAACGGGTCATCATACTGGCGCATCAACTCCTGAATTGGCTCCACATAGGACTCATCAGGGTCAAAGACATACAGTGTATCGCCGCCAATGCTCCGTACCGCGGTAAATAGACCCGTTGCGGCCATCTCCTCAATGGCCTGTTCAATGCTCCAGATGTCGCGGCTACACCGCTGCGCCACGTCGCGGATTGTCGCCCGCATATGGCGATTTTCGTAGAATACAAGCAATATGTGTAATTTGGTGCGGGTATTGACCACACGTTCAAGAAATGTTGGTACACTTAAGTCAGCCATTGACTTTGCTCCTTTCGAGATCGCCGCTGATCTCAATAAAGGTTTAGAGAACTATTCGCGCTTTGTCTTTAGTACCGCTGGTCTTTCGCAAACAAAAAATGCTTATACCCTCAGCGTATGGTACAAGCATCAGCATTTTCATCTGAAGGCAACCCTATCGTTAGTATAGTACGTCCAGTTACAGAGCAAAACCGCAAAACGTTCCTGGATGGGGAACGGGGATAATACACCGCACCAGCGGAACTGTGTCCAGCACAATAGTCTATTTCTCTATAGTATAGCGCATTTTGGGAACCGGGTCATAGTTCCCACAGGTATGGGTGTAATGCCTTTCTCCTATTATTCTGCTGCGGGTTGCTCTAGCGCGGCTGCGCCAAGCCCGGCACACCCCCAGAAGAGCGCCCCCATATGGCTAAATTCAATGTTGAAGAAGTAGTGGTCGGCTAACCCGACAGCCAGCGCGGCCACGATCCCCGCCTGGGCCCCAAGCACCCACGCGGCCCGCTCGTCGTCTAGCTGGCGGGCCGCGCGTAGCGAGCGCCAGAACCACGCGGCCATAATGGCGAGAAAGGCCGCCAGACCCAGAAGCCCCATGCGCTCTGCGATGGTGAGGTAGATACTGCTTACCCCGGCCACCAGATCAATTTCGGGGGCCTGGCCAAAGCCAATGCCAAACAGGGGGTAGCGCTTGATAATGTTCAGAGCGTTTTGAAATTCGGCCAGCCGCATCTGCTGCGCCTGGTCTTGAAATTGTACCCCTTCGGTAAAGCGCTGGATAAAATCGCCGGCCATGCCCAGACCGATTAACAGCCCCATCGCCAGTACCCCCGCGCCAATCATGGCCCACCACAGCCGGCGGTAGCGCAGCGTGGCCAGGTACATTGCCGCGGCAAGAACCCCTATCAGCGCGGCCCGTGAGAAGGTGAGCAGCAAGGTGCTGCCCATCACGGCGACTACGCTCCCCAGGAGCCAGCGCGGCAAGACCGGGCGTTCGGCAAAGAGTTGGGCCGCGGCCAGCGCGATAATGAGCGCCAGCATCCCCCCAAAGCTGTTGGGGTCAACCGACGTACCGATAGCCCGTTCCAGGCCCTCCGGGTCATCTTCGACATAGCGCAACACGCGCCCGCTGGTCGGGTAGCCAATACGCCCAAGCGTTACCAGCAACCGTAGCGCCAGTTCGTCTGGGAGGACGTAGAGCACCACCCCCACCAGCGCCGCCGCGCCGCCGCCCAGGATCAGGGCCCCAATGGCAAAGCGGAATTGTTGCCGGGTACGAACACAATTTACCACCGAGAAGAAGAGCAATACGCCGAGCGTAAACTTGGCATAATTGTGGAGGGTGAGCGGGTCGGGCACGCCGTTGGCCCCGCGCACCAGCGAAAAGAACGTGAGCCCAAGGAACCCAAGCAGTGGCAATCCCAATGGGGTGAGCCGCAGATCGTAGGCGTCGCTGCGGGCCAGCAGGCGCAATCCCCAGACCATGAAGAGCGCGGCCAGCGCCAGGGTCAGCAGGTTGGGGGTAATAATGGCTTTGAAGGGGAGCGTCCCAAAGGGTAACAGGGTAATACCCGCAAAGACGAGCGCCAGGCCAAGCATGGTACTGGTGAGCAGCGCATAGCCCGCGGCCAGCGCTACCAGCGCCGCGGCCACATATAGCGGCCCGAAGGCCGCCGCGCCCCCGATAAGGGCCCCCAGAAGCAGCGCAAGCGCCCCCTGGAAGAGGGGCGAATGGGGAGAGAAGATTGCGCGTTGCCTGAAGCGGTGACCGGGCGGGGGGAACAGTACCCCCGCGCCCGGCGGTTGGCCCGTGGTATCCGAACTAGAGTTGTGGCATGGGCCCGCGGTCATACGACAATTCCGAAATTTGCATCAGCCGTTGCCAGTTATGCCGGGCGATCATATGGCGCACGGTGCCAGAGGCCGAACGCATCACCACGCTATGGCTCCGCGCACCGCCTTTGATATATTCCACCCCTTCGAGAAATTCGCCGGTGGTAATGCCCGTAGCGGCAAAAAAGACATTGTCGCCTTTGACCAGTTCGTTGGTGGTATAGACCCGATCCAGTTCAATACCGCCTTCGGCGGCCATCTTGCGCTCTTCATCGTTGCGCGGCCACACCTTGCACTGGATTTCGCCGCCCGTACACTTGATAGCACAGGCGGTAATCACCGCTTCGGGAGCGCCGCCAACCCCCATCAGCATGTCGGCGGGGGGGTCTTCAATGGAGGTCATCACGCCGGCGGATACGTCGCCATGCAAGATGAGCTTGATACGCGCTCCGGTCGCCCGTATCTGGCGGATAAGGTCTTTATGGCGCGGCCGATCGAGTACCACGACTGTGACATCCACAATTTCCTTGCCCAGAGAGCGGGCTACACTGCGGATATTGACGGCCACGGGGGCTTCAATGTCAATTGCGCCGCGGGCCCCTTCGCCCACAACCAGCTTGTCCATATACGCCAGACCTTCCCAGTTGTAGAGTGTGCCTCGCTCAGCGGCCGCTATGACCGCGATTGCGCCGGGCATACCCTCGGACAGCAGCGTGGTTCCTTCCACCGGGTCTACCGCAATATCTACGTCCGGCCCGGTACCATTGCCCACTTCCTCGCCAGTATAGAGCATGGGGGCTTCGTCCTTTTCGCCTTCGCCAATGACGACAACCCCTTTCATGGGCATGCTTTGCATGGCAAAGCGCATAGCTTCTACCGCCGCACGGTCGCAGCCTTCCTTATCCCCACGGCCCATCCAACGTCCACTTCGCAACGCCGCCGCCTCAGTTGCCCGCAGCAACTCTAGCCCAAGATTACCCTCAATTTTCATGCACTACCTCCTCGTAGCATGTTTTATTGTCATGAATTCTGTATACCCAACTGCGCCCCCCTGGGGGTGACTCAGTTACCCTTTAAGGACTTGCTCTTAATACAACGTGATTGTATCATACTGCTGCACGACTGTCTATACCAGGTCTGGCCACAAACGAGAGGAGTCATTGTGAAACGAATTATCAGTATTAGTCTTGGATCATCGCGGCGCGACTATCGCACCCAAACGACGGTGCATGGGCAACCCATTGTGATAGAGCGTTTTGGTACCAATAGAAACGTTGCGCACGCTACCGAGCTGGTGCAGGCGTACGATGGTACGGTAGATGCCATCAGCCTGACCGGGCTTACCCCGGTGTTTCATATTGGGAATGTGCGCTATCTGCATTGCAAAGCTATTCATGTGGCGGCCCAGGCGTGTACCACGCCAGTGCTAGATGGCCGCAAGCTCAAGGCGACCCTGGAGCGCTGGACGGTCAAACGGGCCGCCGATATTGTGCCGGGCCTCTTTCGGTCGCGGCGGGTGTTGTTCCTGAGCGGCATAGACCGCTATCCCCTGGCCCAGGCCATTGCGGCGCATACCTCCCATCTGCGCTTTGCCGACCCCCTTGTCCAGATGGGGGTACCCTATCTACCGCCCCTCCGTTCGCTCAAACAGCTTGAGCGCTACGTTTCCGCTATGCTCCCGTTGACGGCCTTCCCTTCCTATCGCATGCTCCATCGGCTTGTGCAGCGCCGCCGCAAAGAGCCGCGCAGCCACAATCCCCACCTGGAAAAACTGTTTAACTGGGCCCATATCATTGTCGGCGACTACGAAACGATCTACCGCTTTGCGCCCGATGATTTGCGTGGACGTACGATTATTACCGACGACCCCGCCCCCGCCGAGATAGATGAGCTACGCGAGCGTGGCGTGACAACGCTTGTGACGATGACGCCGCCTCTGCCCGGCGAGCGCCCCTTTGTCTCAACCGATGTGCTGGAAGCGCTGGTGACGGTTGCTCTGGGCAAGGGCGAGCCGGACGAAGCCGAAGTGCTCGATTTCATTAGCCGCAACCGTTGGGAGCCAACCGTGCAGCACTTGAACCAGAGCACGGCCCGGCCCCGGTTTGCCTTTGTGGTGCATCCCTTGCGTACCAGCCACCTGCTCTTGCATCCGCGCTTTGGCTTTATGCGCTATCTGCCCGAACGGCTGGTCGAGTGGGGCGCGGCCTATATGCCCCCGCTCTATCTATCGCGCATACGCGGTATCCGCAGCAATGCGACGGGCGAAGAGGTAGAGGGTTTGCTCTTCTCGCTTGGTTCTACCCCGCGCGAGATTATGCGCCGCTCGCCCCATTTTACCTACAAGCGCCTGGTACAGGCCGCCCGTATTGCCGAACGCAAGGGAGCCCGCATTATGGGACTGGGGGCGTTTACGTCGGTGGTGGGCGACGCTGGCGTGACGGTGGCGCAGCAAACGGATATTGGGGTTACCAGCGGTAACTCGCTTACGGTTGCGGCGACGCTAGAGGCGGCCAAGCGGGCCGTGCGGTTGATGGGGGGACGCACCGATAGTGGCCGCGCTATTGTCATTGGCGCTACGGGTAGCATTGGGGCGGTCTGTGCCCGCTTGCTGGCCCAGGCCATTGGCAACGTGGTGTTGATAGCGCCGCGCCCCGAACGTTTGCTGGCGCTCAAGATGCAGATAGAGCAGGAAACACCGGGCGCGGTGGTGATAGCCGCCACGTCGTCTGCGGCGTACATCAGTAGCGCCGACTTGATTATTACGACGACCAGTTCGTTTCAGGGGCGCGTGCTGGATATTGAGCGAGTGAAACCGGGGGCTGTTATTTGCGATGTAGCCCGCCCGCCCAATGTGACGCGCGAGGAGGCCGAACGACGCCCCGATGTGCTGGTTATTGAAAGCGGCGAGATGCATTTGCCCGGCGAGCCCGACTTTGGCTTTAACATAGACTTGCCGCCCGGTACGGCCTACGCCTGCCTGGCCGAGACGGCCTTGCTGGCGATGGATGGCCGCTTTGCGGATTATACCCTGGGGCGCGAGATAGCGATGGAGCAGGTGAAGGAGATGTACCGTTTGATGAAGAAGCATGGGCTGGAACTGGCGAACCTGCGGAGCTTTGGCCAGGAGATTACCGAAGCGACGATAGCTGAGAAGCGCCGGCTGGCGGAGCAGCGCTACTGCTCGCTGGCGGTGAGTGTGTAGGGGGTTGACAAGGGGGTACCGTTTCGGTACATTGAGCATAGGTAAAACAAAATCTAAAGTTATCGGAGCAATGTTATGAGCAACCAGCATGACACATATTCTCTCTCTGCAAGCAATACCCAGATACCCCTGGAAGACGTCATTCAACGGGTGGCTATTGAACAAAAGCCCATTGTTCTTGAACGTAATGGCACGCCCGTTGTTGTTGTTCTATCTCTGAAGCAATATGAGCAATTGTTGCAAAAAGCCGGGCTGTCTGTCTTTGAACATCTTTGTCAGGCAGCCGGGCAGGATGCATTACAACAGGGATTAACAGAAGAACAGGTAGTTAAGGAGATGGAAGAGATAAAGCAACAACTGTATCAGGAGTTGTATGGCTGAAGCAACAAAGTCATTACGGGTTATGGCTGATGCAAATATTCTGATTGCTGGTATCTTCTTCCCTCGTTGGTTTCACGAGTTCTTACGCCATGCGCTGCGTGGTGATTTCAAACTGGTGCTGTCGTCTTATACCATTCAGGAAGTCCGTAAACGTATGGAACGTGGTACCATGGCACAGAGGGTAGCGTTGGAGGAATTTTTAGCTCAATGTGACTATGAAGAAATCCCCTTGCCAGACAAAGAAAGTGTTGAAAAACATATTGACCTGGTGCGTGATCCAAAGGATGTACCATTGGCCCTGTCCGCTATTGTTGCACGTGTAGACTATCTGGTGACAAATGATAAAGATTTTACGGATGTGGATGCAACAACATCCGAGCTAAGAGCGCAGATACACCCTATAACCGTCGGACGATTTCTCAAGGAAGTGATGGGGTGGAGCAGTGAAGAGCTTGAAGCTATCCGTAGCCGTACCTGGTAAGATTCCCTCCCATACGCTATTTCCCCCCCTGCCTACCGCCCCCCCTTTCTGGTATACTACCTGACAAGGAAAAAACCAATCCCTCATCAGGAGACAACCTATGCGAGAAAAACGCTCGGTATATATTGGCTTTATCATCACGCTGGTCATCGCCATCTTCCTCAGCATCACAGCCGGCTTTGTGGCCGGCAATATCACCGGCTTCTACCTGGCCAACCACGTCTTCGTTTCCGGCGCCCACGCGGTAGATGCCGAACCTATCCGCAACGATACGGACGCCAATTCTACCCCCGCCCAACACCAGACCAGCGCTCCCGCCATCCCTTCCATACCCACCGACGTAGCCGACGATACCTCACAAACGATGGTCGCTGCCGTCAAACGAGTGGCCCCCGCCGTCGTGACCGTGTTGAACCGCACGGGCCGCGGCGAGCAGGGCATCAATGGCAGCGGGAGCGGCGTCATCATCAACCCGAATGGCTATATCCTCACCAATCACCACGTTGTCGAAGGCGCAACCAGCCTGGAAGTATTCTTTGCCGACAGTAGCTTACACTCCGCGCGGCTGATTGGCTCCGACCCCCTCTCCGACATTGCCGTCATTCAAGTGAACGACTCGGTGCCCGCCGTTGCCGTTATTGGCAATTCCGATAACCTTCAGGCCGGCGAGCAAGTGCTGGCTATTGGTAGTCCGCTTGGCAACTTTCGCAACACCGTCACGGCCGGGGTGGTTAGCGCGCTGAACCGCTCCGTTAGCTCGTTGGAAGGCCTCATCCAGACCGACGCGGCTATTAACCGCGGCAACAGCGGCGGCCCCCTCATCAACCTGCGCGGCGAAGTGGTGGGCATCAATACGCTGGTGGTGCGCGGCAACAGCTTCGATAGTGTGGCCCCAACCGAAGGGCTTGGCTTTGCAGTACCAAGCAGCATCTTTAAAAACGTGAGCGAACAACTCATCAGCCAGGGCGAAGTGAAATATCCCTACCTGGGCATTCATTACATGATGATAGATGGGCAAATTGCGGCCCAGCGCAACCTGCCTGTCCAGCAGGGGGCCCTGGTGCTCGAAACTGTGCCGGGCACGCCCGCCAGTCGCGGCGACCTGCAAGACCAGGACATTATTACCGAAATCAATAGCGTGTCGCTGGCGCTCGAAAATTCGCTCCGCTACGAATTGATGCACTATAAACCCGGCGAAACTGTAACCCTCACCGTGTTGCGCAACGGCAAAGAACGCACGCTCAAGGTTACGCTTGCGACCCGCCCTGCAACGCTCGGACGCTAATACCCACAGCAACCCCGTGGGCCATTTTCAGCAGCGGCTCTGCCAGACGGGGCCGCTGCGTTGTTGTGCCCAGGTTTTACCCATTGCAATGGGCACGTACGTGGTACCCTGCTCACCCCCGCATAACGCAAATATCAGGTATGGCTCATTTGGTTGCGACGGCTCCTGCCGTACAATAGAAAACGAAGGGCGGTAGTACACAGTCTCTGGCAAGGCAACAGAGGAGCGCAAGAAATGGAGCAGGAATCATCTATGAATATTCAATTATTAGCCGAAGAAATACTCCTGGCCGCATTGCGTGAGGCGCGGGGAGAGGGGCAAGAAGCAAGGTTAGCGCGGCGCTGGCTCGCTGGATTGGGCACAAACGACTGGTCGGCGCGTATTGAGACGGTGTGCAGCCGGCTTCAGGCGGTGTGGGAAGGTACCGGCTCACAGGGGGCCGTTGGTGTCTCATAACAGGGTAAAAATATGCCACATGGCATAGGCCAGAGTAGCCAGGTAGCAGATGTCTGATACGTACCATCTGCGTACCATGGGAGGTACGATAGATCCCGTGTCAGTGTAATACTCTGGTGAAGAAGAAAGGTCATGATACTGTGGCACAGATGGTCAACCTCCATTTACCCGATACGCTCTACGGCTCAGTGCATCACATAGCCCAGGTAACAGATCAATCAGAAGAAACCATTATCCTGATGATCCTGCAATCCTTGCTGCCCGCGCTCGATTCGCTGTCTGTTGATCTGGAGCATCCCCAAGATCATCCCCGCCAGGATACCCCGACCGATGGCGACAAAACATCGTTTTACCGCATGTTGATGCAATCGCTACCCGGCCATACGCTCGCGGAACAGCCAGCGGTGGGAGCGTTGTATGAGGGGAGCGAACCACCCGCAGCAACACCGCAAGAAGCCTTGCCCAACCAGTCTGAGATACTGCGCAAAACGAGTCTCACGTTGTTATTGAGTTTACAGCGCTAAGAGTATACAGACGATACCGGGTCGCGTTCGGGTGGTCTGGGAAGATTTCACATTACCGTTAGCATTGGTTGCGGCACCGGCTGGTAGGTATTGCTGGTGCGCCAGCGCATCAGTTGCGCTTGAATAACCTGGCTCAGTTCGTCGGTTGCCTCTGGGGAAACGGCCTTGGCCGCCAGCATCGTTACGATGTCGCCGTGCAGGTCAAACCCGACCATGGTAAGGCGCGGGTACTTGTGGATGAGGGAGAGCACCTTGTAGGGCTTGAGCGAGATAAGATCGGCGATGATGATGTCGGGCATGAGCATCTTGACATGCTTGTCGGAGTCGGGTAGCGATGCGTCTACCCGTACCAGGGTTAGCCCCAGGCGCAAGCAAAGTTCCATTTCTACCCCGGCCAGAAACAATGGCTTGCCATACACAACAACGGTCTGTCGCTCTTTCATGTATTTTCCCCTTTTTTGGTATATCCCAGACATATGATATTGGTATTTTAAGGCGAATTTCAGGATTTGTCCATACAAAAATGGCATAAAAAGGGATCAGAAATAAGGGTTTTTCTGCTTTCTGAAGCGAAATTGTTACAACAAATGATAGTAGGGGTTTAAAATTTATTATTTTTTACAAGAATTGTCGTAACAACAGTGGTTTAAATTTCGTTAAAAAAGGGCGGTTATCTTTAAAAAAGGTTTATACGCACAGAGACGTGGCTTTCCGTGGCGCTTTTGTGCATCGTTCTGTCCAATTACGCCGCATATGTGGGCGACGGGGAGGAGGTAGCTATGGTTCCTCTGTCCCCCTATAGCAATCCTATGTGATTTGTGCATCCGTACCTGGGAGCGCGGGCATCTTGCTCGCGCTCCCAGAAAGCGTTCCCCTACGTGTGAATAGTTACGGTTGCGTGGGTGATTGCCTGTTTTTGCGCTGCTGGTGGATACGCGGCAGGTGGATATGGTGACCGCCGGGGGTAGGATGGGTAGCGGTTGCTGTTGGTGAGGTGTCCGAGGGAGCGGTGGTCGGCGTGCTGGTGGGTTGGGCGGTGGTGGGGGTGCTGGTCGGCGTATTCGTTGGGGGGGCGCTTGTATCGGCGTCGCGCACCAGCCGGACGTAGTTGTAGATACGGATAGCATCGCCCTGGGGGCCGCGGCCGGTGGGCCACTCGTTCGGGTCGCCCGATTTCGGGTCGCTGCGCTGTGCGCCTGCGCCGTGAACGTCTTGCCAGGAGCCATTTATATACCCCAGGGCGCGCCCGAATGCGACATATACGCCGGTTGTGCCGGGCTGTTCTGTCCAGTTCAGATGGGTGGTGCTGCTCCAGTATTGGGGATAGTCGGTCTGTCCCGCCTCATTCGTTATGCTTGTCGTCTGGAACAGCGCGTCTATAGCGGCTGAACCGGTGGTGTCGGGCGAGCGGGTGTAGTCTACAATGCTTTGCAGTTCTTTGGCGTTGGGCAAGCGCCAATCGTTATAGCCCAGGTAGGTTGCGCTGTTGCTGGCTTCCACCCAGGCCAATGCTTCTTCCCAGTTCAACCCCGTGCCGCTATCCTCCTGTGCCCACATCAAACCGCTGGCGCTATCGGTAATAGTGCCGTCGCCATTATTGGAGAAGCTATTCTGCCCATAGCTAGTATTGCCGCGGGTGCAGAGGACAAAGAACGTTTTATCTTGCCCCTGGATGGTCAACCCATAGCCTTTGATGCGCCCATCGGCCAGGTTGACGCCAAAGAGCGATTGCCCATTGTCTGTCGAAACGTACAGCGTGCTAGAGGCATACTGCGCGTCAATGATGCGTTCGCCAGCGGACGTGTCGCCGTAGGCAAAGTCGAAATAGTTGGCGTCAATGAAGGGGATCAAGCCCGATGTGTCGCTGCCGTTGTAGCCGCTCGGATCGGTGCCGCGAAAGTCTATCAGTGAATACAGTTGTTTGATGTCGGGCAGTCGCCAGTCGCTCTGGCCGGCCAGCGAGAGGTTTTGACAATAGGTCGTAGCTTCGTTGTAGGATAGCTTGTCGTCGGCGTCAATGGTTCCGTCGCCGTTGGTATCGGGGCTTTGTTGCCATTGCAATGCGGTGACGTTATCGGTGATGGTACCATTCCCATTGTTGGTATAGCTCGGCGTGTTGCCGGTGTGCTGTGCGTCCTGCCCGGCAAAGGATTGGCCGGTGGTGGGGCATGTCATCGCCATGCCGTTGGCGTCGTAACAGGTCGTTTGTCCGCTATCTACGATTGGATAACTGGTTGTCTGGGCCTTTCCCGTTTGCGGTAGTACCACCAGTGCCATGGCCAGCATTGTCAAGAGACTGATGAACAGGTGGGTGAATCGAGTAGTCGCTTTCATTTGTTTACCTCTGTTTTGAACTAATGATTATCTATCCATTATGACTGTGGAAGTCGTTGTCTGTCGTGTTGTCGCCAGTGTATCAAACGGTAGCCCTGGGTACTAGTTGCGCCAGTCACGACTTCCGTTTGTTCCCCGTGATCATCTGCACAAGCTGGTATGACAATGATCATAGGTGGAGCGCCAGCATCGTGACGACGCGCAGAGGCATCCCCCGCGCTTCTGTGCTATGATTTGCATATGATGGAACACGAGACGCAACCTGATGTCATAGATGTCTTACCGCTCACGGTCGTGCTGTGGTTGGGCTACTTGCTGGCCCTGGCGCTCATAGACCGCCTCTTCTTCCCCCGCCCCGTCTTTCCGCCGGCCTACTATCTCATCAATGGGGGCGGGGCGCTGCTGGTATTGCTGCTCACGTTATGGGATCATGGCCGCGCCTGGATGGGGCGGGCCTTTCTACCGCTAGTTATTGTGCTGATGGCGCTGGTGCCGTTGCTGCTGGCCCAGGTGCTATCCAGGTATCAGCCACCGGAGCCTTCGAGCGGCCCGGAGGCGTTGCTGGTACGGACGATGCCGCTCTTGCTTATGGCGTTGATAGTGACGGCCTGGCATTATGGTTGGCGGTCGGTACTCCTGTTTAGTGGCGGTATAGCCCTGTTTTCGGCGGGCTTGCACCTGGCCTTTTTTCGGCGCGGTGGGGCGCCGCTCTTGCCGCCATTAACGGTGGTAGCTATCCAGACGGTGAGCTTTTTGCTGGTGGGCTATTTCATCTCCACGTTGATACGGCGGCTCAAGCGGCAGCAGGAGGTGTTGGCCCAGACCAACCAGCAGCTTACCGATTATGCGACGACGTTGGAGGAGTTGACGATTAGCCGCGAGCGCAACCGTATGGCCCGCGAGTTGCACGATACGCTGGCCCATACGCTCAGCGCCTTGAGTGTACAGCTTGAAACAGTGAAAGCCTATTGGGAGGTTGACCCGGACGCCGCGCACCGTCTGGTAGACCGTTCGTTGACGGCGACGCGCTCCGGGTTGCAAGAGACGCGGCGGGCGCTCAAGTCGTTGCGGGCCAGTCCGCTGGACGATCTGGGGTTGGCGCTGGCGTTGCGCCAATTGGCCAACGAGACGGCCCAACGGGCCCGCCTTCAACTAGATCTCGCGGTGCCAGAGCGGTTACCAACGCTCGCGCCGGCGGTGGAACAGTGTATGTATCGCGTGGCTCAGGAGGCAACCGCCAACGTAGCCCACCACGCCAACGCCAGCCGGCTTACCTTACACCTGACGGTGCATGACGACGGGGTGTCGCTACTGGTGCGCGATGATGGGCGCGGGTTCGACCCCAACCAGACGGTTTCGGCGGGGCATTTTGGCCTGGCGGGCATGCGCGAACGGGCCGTGCTGGTGGGGGGTGAGGTACATATTACCAGCGAGCCGGGCGCTGGTACCACAGTGCAATTATCCTTTCGCCAGCAAGTGGTGCCTGGCGTACCGTATAGCATAATTGAGGATGGGTGCTCATGAACGTGGTGATTTGCGATGATCAGGCGCTAATTCGGGATGGTCTGGAATTGCTGTTGACGTTGGAAAAGGATGTGACGATTGTGGGGTTGGCTGAGGATGGGGCCGAGGCGCTAGAACAGGTAGCCCGACACCACCCCGACCTGGTGTTGATGGATTTGAAGATGCCGGGTATGAATGGTATTGAGGCAACGCGGCAGATTCGGGCCCACTATCCGCATGTCAAAGTGCTGGTGTTGACCACGTACGATGATGACGAATGGGTGTTTGATGCTATCCGGGCCGGGGCGTCGGGCTACTTGCTCAAGGATACGCCGCGCGAAGAGGTAATCAAGGCTGTGCGTGGAACGGTGGAGGGGAAGTCGTTTGTTGACCCGTCGGTGGCCGGCAAGCTCATGCAGCAGGTGGCGGGGCAGCAGAGCCAACCGGCAACGTTGTTGACCGATAAATTGACCGAGCGTGAGGTAGCGGTGCTGCGCCTGGTGGCGCGGGGCTTGAGCAATGCGGATATTGCGGCGCGGTTGCATCTTTCTGAGGGCACAGTGCGTAATCATATTAGCGCGATTTTTGGGCGGTTGGGCGTGTCTGATCGGACGCAGGCGGCGGTGATTGCTATTCAGCATGGCCTGGGCGAGGGGGGGCAGCGGGGTAGTTGGTCGGGGGGGGGACGATGGTATTGTCCCCCTGGAAACTGCTTTCCCAGGCGCGAATGGATACACTGGCTTGAACAAGGGTGTGCTAATGCGTTATAATAAGGTGCGTTCTATACCCAGAAACAAGAAAGGTGTCCAGCGTGACCCCAGAAGAGAAACTACAACATATAGCGCAAGAAGTGCAGACGTGTACC
>DAOTUK010000341.1:0-9995 GCA_034437375.1 Chloroflexaceae bacterium
CCCCACCCCCGAACCGCCCCAACACGAAACTATAGGTGTGCCGGGCCAGAGCAAACAACTCCCCGGCGAACTGGTCTACTCCGGGTGGGCCATAGATGTATACGTTGGTGAAAACACCTTGAGCATCACCGACGTTATCACGCTGAGCAGAGAGGCCGAAACGGCCCTGGAATATATGGAACAACGCTTCGACCAACCCCTGACCGAACGGGTAGCCGTCGGAGTCTACAGCCGCAGCAAAGCCCCCAACCGCAGCACCCGCGGCATCGCCTACTCTCCCAAAAACTACCTGCACATCTTCTACAACTCCGGCGAAGACACCCACAAAGCCCGCGCCATCCTGGCCCACGAACTGGCCCACCAGCTCCAGGCCGACGCCTATGGCGCAGACGCACAGCGCACCTCCGACCTGGTACTGCTAGAAGGGTTGGCCACATGGATCTCCGGCGACTACTGGCTAAGCGTCTATGGCGCAGAAAGCTGGCAAGCCCACGCCCACCACCTGATGAGCGCAGGCTACGATTGCTCGCTACACGTAGACGGCCACAACCTGGCCCAGGCCGGCTCGCTCTACTCCGACCCGGATATTGCCTACGAACTCTGGGCCGGCTTTGTAGACTATCTCATCACCACCTACGGATGGGAAAACTTGCACGCTGTCTACCAGAGCGGTCAGGGCCGCTCGCCCGGCTCGTCAAACTACCAGGGCGTCTATGGCAAATCGTTTGGCGACCTGGCAAACGAATGGCGGGACACCCTACACTAACGCCCCGCCCACGCCCCCCCCAGACCTCCCCTCGAACGCAGGCCTGGCGATTATTCGCCAGGCCTATTCGCCATTCGTAATAGTGTCAAAAAGACATCTTTTGCAACATAGTATACTATACAAAGCAGCGCCTATAAACCAATCCCAATACCAACTGCGTTCTTTTTTATAAACTCAAGCATTATACCAAGTTCGAGTGATGACTGCTACATATTTCTCAGCATCGAACGCATACGCATCACGGAGCATCGCCTCAAGCCTCACTCGTCACTGGTATTACCCGGTTTCGGTAGAAGATAGGGAACAACTACTATGGCTCCTTCCAATCATCAGACCAAAGCCCCGGCCCCAACCAGACAACGCCTCCGTACCATCATAAGCAACATCGCTGAAGCAAAATTTCTCAACAACCTCAGCATCGGTGGACGGCTCACCGTCGGGTTCGGCATTCTCGTCATACTCACTATCTTTGTGACCACCCTCAGCTACCTGAGCAGCAACACCGCCATAGCCTACATCAACACCACCCACAACCTGCACGCCCCCACGGCCCTGACCACGGCGAGTGCCCAGACCAACCTGCTCCGCATGCTTGGCAATATCCACAACTACCTCATCCTGGGCGAATCGGAATACCGCACCGACTACTACGAATCGCGCCAACAATTCCAGGACGATCTCGAAGCCATGCAAGCCCTCTCGCCCCACTGGACAAACCCACAAAATAACCACCGGCTCGAGGAATTGCAAACCACGTTCGACACATGGTCAAAACTCCCCGACCGGATGTTCACCCTGCGCGACGACCCGGAGCAAAACCACCAGGCCCTGCGCATCCTCAACCAGGATGGAGACGCACCCATTGCCGCCATTCTGGAAGAGAGCAACGCCTTGATAGCAGCGCAAACGCAACAGCAACCCACAACCGATACCGTGCGCTTGCTCACAACCATGCACACCTTCCAGAGCTCCTTTGCATTGCTGGTCACCAACCTGCGCGGCTATGCCCAGACCGGCGCGCCCGAATTCAAAGCCGCATACGAGCAGCACCAGGAAACCAACCAGCAAATGCTTGAAGAACTCATCCGCAAGCGCGACCGTCTCACCCCCGCCCAACAAACCACCCTGGACACCATCGTAGAACAGCACAGCGCTTTTCTCCCGTTGCCTGGCCGTATGGCAAGCGCCGTAGAAGGCATGCAAGCCCGCGAAGACCTCTTCCTATTTCGGTTTAGCGCTGTGCCCCTGGCCGATACCATGCTCCAATTGCTCAACGATATGACCACCGACCAGCAAGAACTGCTCCAGACCGACCTCACCAAAGGCCGCGAAGGCCTCCTCCAGGCCCAACAACAAACCCTGGCCGGCGGATTGGCCGCCCTGTTGCTTGGCATGGGGCTTGCTTTCGTCTTCCGCTACAACATTGTGCGCCCCATACGGCGGCTCACCCACGTTGCCGAACGTATTATTGTGGGAGACTTGAACGCCCAGGCCCCGGTCGAATCCAACGACGAAACAGGCACCCTGGCCCGCACCTTTAACAGCATGACCAACCACCTGCGCCAGACCCACCAGGAACTTGCAGAATATAGCCAGACGCTTGAGCAAAAGGTGGAAGCACGCACAGCCGACCTGGAACAAGCGGTGCTATCTGCCCAGGAAGCAACCAACATTGCAGAAGAGGCCAACCGCGCCAAAAGCCAGTTTCTTGCCAACATGAGCCACGAACTACGCACCCCGCTCAATGCCATCATCGGCTATAGCGAAATGTTGACCGAAGAGGCCGAAGACATGGGCGACACGACCTTTATCCCCGACCTGCAAAAGATACGCAGCGCCGGTAACCACCTGCTCACCCTCATCAACGACATTCTGGACATCTCCAAAATAGAGGCCGGCAAGATGGAACTCTACCTGGAAACCTTCTCCCTCCCCACCCTGATGAACAACGTCGTCAACACCATTCAACCGCTCTTCAAAAAGAACGACAACACCCTGCACGTCCAATGCGACCAGACCATAGATACCATGCACGCAGACCAGACCAAAGTGCGCCAGATATTATTTAACCTGCTGAGCAACGCCACCAAATTTACCGAACAAGGGAATATATCGCTGCACATTACCCGCAAGCCAGCCACCACCAGCGCCTCCGACTGGATTGTCTTTGAAGTACGCGATACTGGCATCGGTATGACCCAGACGCAAGTACAAAAGCTCTTCCAGGCCTTTACCCAGGCCGATGCCTCCACCACCCGCAAATATGGCGGTACCGGCCTTGGTCTGGCCATCAGCTACCACTTCTGCCAGATGATGGGCGGCACTATCGCCGTAGACAGCACCCCCGACCAGGGGACAACCTTTACCGTTCACCTTCCGCTCGAAATGGAATCCCCCGAAGAACCGGCCATAATACAGGAACACGAGCCAACTCCTGCAACCCAGAAATTGCTTGCCCACCAGAGCGACAAACAACCGAAAGCCACCCCGCTAAAACCCGACAACGACTCCTCCCCCGCCCTGCCGCTCTACCCCACGCCCCTTTCCCAGATAGCACCCCTCACGGCCGGCCCCATCCTGGTTATCCACAACGACCCGGCCCTACGCACAACCATATCGCACTGGTTCCAGCGCAATGGCCTGGACACGGAAACAAGCCCCGGCGGCCCCGAAGGGCTGCAACGAGTACGCGACCTGCACCCCACGGCGATAGCCTACCCCATCCTCCCGCCCGACCAGACCGACCCATCCTTTCTCACCCTGGTCAAAAGCGAACCGGCCACCGCCCACACACCGGTTATCATGCTGGCGATCATGCACTAACCACCGGTTACGCTTCAAGCCGATGACTCGACCGCATGATCAAACAGCACCCCCACCTCAAGCAACTGCATGGCCAGGTCGGGGGGCACCGCCTTTGCAAACAAATACCCCTGCCCATACTCACAATGCAACCCTTGCAGATAGGTCAAATGCTCCACCGTCTCAATGCCCTCGGCTACCACGTCTTTCTGTAGCATATGGCTGAGCAAGACAATACTCTGTGTAATAGCCGCACTCTCCGCATCACCATTCAAATTAAACACAAACGACTTGTCAATTTTCAACGTCTGAAATGGGAAGCGATGTAGATATAACAGCGACGAATAGCCCGTACCAAAATCATCAATACAGAGCTGGATACCCAGATCGCACAGGCGATTGAGCGTAACAACCGTATTTTCGACATGCTCCATCATAATATGCTCGGTGATCTCTAGCTTCAACCGCGACGCATCCAACCCGGTCTGCTCCAGAATAGCAGACACCCGCTCTACCATCGCCTTATCCATAAACGCCTGGTTCGAAAGATTGACATTGATAGTCAAGGGGTTTCTATGGGGAAACTGCACCACCCAGACGCACATCTGGCGGCACGCCTCGCGCACGATCCACCAGTCAAGCTGTCCTATCAAGCCCGTCTCCATCGCCACCGGCAGAAACTCATTGGGAAAGAGCATACCCCGCTGCGGGTGCATCCAGCGCACCAGCGCCTCAAACCCGACAATCCTTCCACTGGCAAGCTCCACAATCGGTTGATAGTGCAACCGCAATTCGTCATTCTCGATAGCCCGCCGCAAACTCTCCTCCGTATCCAACCGTTTGAGCATCTGGGCATGCATCGCCGTATCAAACACCGCGTACTGGTTTGGGCCTACCATTTTTGCGCGGTACATCGCCGTATCCGCGTCGCGCAGAATATCCTCTGGATAGGTATAATCGCTGGAACTGATAACGATACCGGTACTGGCCGAAGGGGTAATTTCGTGCCCCCCCAGTTGCAAGGGCAACGCGATTTCGTGCTGGATGCGCTCCACCAGTTCAATAGCGACCGAAGGGTCGGTAATATCTTCCAGCAGAATAACAAATTCATCGCCGCCAAACCGCGCAATAATATCATTCGTTCGCAGACAGGCCTTGAGCCGCCCGGCCACCATAACGAGCAACTGATCGCCCGACAAATGCCCCAGACTATCGTTAATCACTTTGAAATTATCGAGATCGAGGAAGAGCACAACAAAGGGGTGTGCGTCGTTGCGCCGCGCATTCTTCAGCGCATGCCCCAGAAATTCGAGAAAAAGCGTCCGATTGGGCAAATTGGTGAGCGAATCGTGCAGGGCCCGGTGGCGCAACTGCTGCTCAAAGACTTTGCGTTCGGTAATATCTTGAAAGAGGATCACGCTCCCAACCTGCCGGTCTTGTTCAAACATCGGCGTGTTGATAACGGAAACAGACACCGACGTACCATCCTTCCGACAAAAAACCTGGTCGTCTATCCGATGCACCAGATCCAGTTGCTGGTCGCCGGGTAAGCCGGATACCGGGCACACCAGCGCAAGGCTTTCTGAGCGCAGGGGGTGCAGCAACATCTGGTAGGGTTGACCGATCAGTTCACCGGCCGTATAGCCCAGAATGTGCAAGGCCGTCGGGTTGACAAAGGTCATACAGCCGCGCTCATCCAGGCCGATAATGCCCTCGCCGGCGGCTTCCAGAATAAGCTCTAGATGCCGCATAACATGCTCAAGCGCCCGATTGGCCCGCGACAACTCCGCCGTGCGTTCCTGTACGCGCTGCTCCAACTCATCGTGGGCCCGCAGCAACGCCTCTTCGGCCCGCAACCGCTCGGTAATCGTCAAGCGCAGTTGATTGGTCATCTCATTAAACGTTGCGGCAAACATGCCTATTTCATCGTTGGATACCACCGGCGCCGACACATGCAAATTGCCCGCCTGGATGCTGGAAGCGGCGCGCGTCAATTGGCGGATGGGGGTAAGGATAATGTGCCGCAAGACCATCGCCATCAGCACCCCGGACACTACCGCCAGTACCCCCCCCATCAGCGCCTGGCGTTGCGATTCGGCTAATTCATGGCGGCCGTGGGCTAGATCATGCTGCAACGTTTGCTGCTGGTTATCGGCTATGTGCCCCAGAAGATCTTGCATCTCTTCGGTGAGCGGCACAGCTTCGGTACGGAAGAGGTATAAATCTTCGCGCCAGCGCGCACTATCCAGCACCGCAAGTACTTCCGCTGGCACTTCGTCCAGAAACTGCCGCCGTTCCGCTTCAATGGTATCGAGCAAGGCCTGCTGTTCAGGTGTCAGAAACACCTTTTTGCGCGACAATTCAACCCACGCATCCTCGTTGATAGCCACATTTGTGGTATATTCAAACCGAAAATTGGCATTCTTCGTCGTCACATAGCCCCGCAAACTGGATACCATCTCGGAAAATGACACTTGAAAATCGGCCATCGTTTGCAAAAGCGCATTGTTGCGGGATGATACCGGCTGTTCCGCCTGCATACGAATGAGATCTTTCGTTGTGACAAGCACCGTACTGGCATGGTGCAATCCGACATTATTGAGCCATTGGTAGGCCGGCTCTCGCTGCATCGGGTTATCGCGTAGTGCAAAGAGCGTGTTGGGCAGCGGTTTCCATTGCTGAAACGAGTGCTGTAACGCTTCCAACCGTTGCCTGTCGTTCTCATCAAAGGTCGCAGAAAGCTGTTGCAGCGTCCTGAGATCATCCTCAAAATCCTGTTCTGCGCGGTAGTACTCTTCGCGGTACAAGGAATCGCCAAGCGCCAGATAGCCCCGCACACTGCCCACCATATCGTGCAGGTGTACCTGGGCATGCGACGAAGCCAGGGCCGCTGGTAGCCGTACCTGGTCGGTTGTATCAATCGTCTTGATGGCCTGGTAGCCCGCAATATAGCTGAGCCCCATCACAATAAGTATCAGGAGTACCAGACCACCAAACCCCCCAGAGAGCTTGTTTCCTATACTGAGATTGCGTATCAACGATACCCCTTCCTTCGGAGCGCCGTCAGCAAGGCTCTAGCGGCGGGCCCAGTCTTTGATGTTCCACACGTCTACATCCCAGGGGGTGAGCGCAACACCATGCAACGTCGTGTTGATGGCATACAAATCGGCTATGTGTACCAGCGGAATAACCACCACATCCTCTATCAACAAATCATTCATCGCTATGAACAGGCGCTGGCGCTGCTCGGCGTCCAATTCATTCGCCGCCCGCTCATAGAGCGCATCGTAGGCCGGGCTACACCAGCGCGCCGTATTAAACCCGACCGACCATTCGGGAGCGTGGGGTATCTGCGCACACGTCCAGATACCCATATGGGGGGCTGGATCGGGCGAATCCATCAGCAGATGGAAGGATTGGAGATCGGCCCGAAAGGCGGTCACGGTGTCTTGCCTACGCGAAACGTCGCCGCCAAAGAACACGCCAGCATCAACTACGGTTGTCTCAACCGCTACCCCGATACGCTCCAGATTGCGCTTGATCATACGCTGGATCTCCTGTTCGGGGGGGTTGACGACAGCTTGATAGCGCACCTTGAGCGGCACGCCATTTTTGTCGCGCACGCCATCGCCATCGCTATCCTGCCATCCAGCTTCATCCAACAAGGCCGCCGCCTTTGCCAGGCTAAATGTATAGGACATATTGGGCGAATGGTACCGTTGCGGCATAATCAAGACATTGCTGATTGGGCGGGCAATATCGCCATAGACTCGGTTGGCTATCGCCTCGCGGTCTATGGCCAGCGCAAACGCCTGGCGTACCCGCTTATCGCTGAGAAAGGGGTGCGGGTGTTCCAGCACCGATCCTCTGGACGGGTCGGTGTGGTTCAAGTCAAGAATATAGATTTTGCTGTCAAAGGAAAGGGAAACCCGCGCATGGCCCATCGCCTCCAACCGTTCGAGATCGGTATCAAACACCTGTATATCAGAGGTAAAATCGGCGCTGCCCTCCTCAAGCACGGCGCGGGGGGGATACTGCGACGACCCGCCGGCCCACAACTCTACCCGGCTAAAGAAGGGCTTGCCTGGCTCGTGGAAAAAGGGGTTGCGTTCATAGACAATGCGCACCATTTGCACCGGCTGACTATGCAGCATCACGGTGTCCTGCTGCTCGAAGGAGGTTACACAGTAGGGCCCCGTTCCCGCCGGCTTGAAGTTGGCCGGGGCGTCGTGGGCATTGGGGCCGTTATAGTCAGCAAACAGGTGACGCGGCAGGATAATACCAGAAACTCCCACAAAGGGGGTATACCAGGCCGGGTTTGGCCCCTTGAACACTACCTTGACGCGGTAATCATCCAGAACCTCAACCCGTTCAACCTGGTCATAGGCAATAGTCGAGAAACTGGACACCTCCGGGTTGGTGATATACGTATAGGTAAACTTGACATCGTGGGCCGTAAAGGGGTGGCCGTCGCTCCACTGCACCCCCTCTTTCAGCTTCCAGATAACCCATGTTTTATCTGGCGCAAGGCCGCCATTTTCCTGCGAGGGAATGTCAGCCGCGAGAAAGGGCACCATCTCCCCATCTTGATTAAAACTTGCCAGTGGTTCATAGCTTACCCGGCTGGCATTGTGATCTTTGAAAGCCCCCGATAAATGCGGATTTAAGATAGTCGGTGCCTCCCAATATATCAGGCGCAGCGTATCCTCCGCCGACGGTACCGGCTGCGGCGAGTCTGTCGGGTCGGGCCTATCTGGCGGGTTCATCTGCTGTTGTACCGGCTGAACACATCCACTGATAACCAGCGCAACCAATACCAGCACCACGCTTTTATAGGGCAACGAGGGTATGTTCACACTACCGCTCCATAACGCTTACTACGGCCCCCACTGCTTGAGAACATGCCCGCTAGAAGTATCCGAAACGGTATATCGTAACATACCGCCAATCGGATCGTGCGTAGGCATCTATATGTGTGTACCAGGTAGTATAGCAGATATTCGCTTGCCAAAAAGGTTCGGTATCCTCTATACTTGGGGGTATGTTCATACTATCACAGAGCGCGTATGAGAGACAAACCGGAAGGAAACGAGGTTCTTGGTATGGATGCACTGGTTTTTGATGGAGAACTGCGCCTGGCCCACGATTACCCCTACCCCCAGGAGGGGCCGGGCGAGGCGATTATCCGCCCCCACCGTATCGGTATTTGCAACACCGACAAGGAGATAACGCGGGGGTATATGGGCTTTCGGGGGGTGTTGGGGCACGAGTTTGTCGGCACCGTGCTGTCCTGCGACGACAGCGCGTGGGTTGGGCGGCGCGTGGTGGGCGAAATCAACGCGGCCTGCCGCACCTGTCCGGCCTGCTTGCGCGGCGACGAGTCGCACTGCCCCAACCGGACGACGCTTGGCATAGATCGGCGCGATGGGGCGATGGCGGAGGCGTTCTCGTTGCCGGTGTCGTGCCTGCACGCGGTACCCGAAAGCGTTACCGATGAGCAGGCGGTATTTGTAGAGCCGTTGGCCGCGGCGCTCGAAATTTTACAGCAGAGCCACCTCTTGCCCACCGAGCGGGTAGCCGTGGTAGGCGATGGTAAGTTGGGCAGTTTGATTGCGCAGGTGTTGCGGTTGCCGGGTTGCGAGGTGGCGCTGGTGGGCCGCCACCCGGAGCGGTGGGAGCTGTTCAAGCGCCAGGGGATAACGTGCTACCACACCGACACACCGCCAGACACGCACTTTGATGTGGTCGTGGATGCGACGGGCCAACCCGCCGGGCTCGCCACGGCCCGCGCACTGGTGCGCCCCCGCGGGCGCCTGGTGCTCAAAAGCACCTTTGCCGCAGACACACAATTCAATCTCACCATGGTAGTAGTGGATGAGGTATACCTGATCGGGTCGCGCTGTGGCCCCTTCGCGCCGGCGCTGCGCCTGCTCGAACGGGGGCTTGTGGAGACGGCCCCGCTTATCAGTGCGCGCTTCCCGCTGCGCGAGGGTTTGGCGGCGTTTGCGGCGGCGGATGGTGTGCTGAAGGTGTTGCTGTCGAACGACGCGGCGTAAGGCGGGGAGCAACGAACCGTCCGACAGCGCCTGGCCTCTGGGATTGCTCCCCCACCTACCGCCTCCCGCCTCGCTCCCCCCGCCTCCCGCCTCCCCGCCGCTCGCCTCTCGCCTCACAGCCGCCCCCGCACCCCCGCCAGATCTTCCGCCCGCTTCTCCGCGTCGGTGTGGCCAATCTCGCGCAGGTAGTCTACCCACCCCTGCATCAATGCGGCGGCGCGGGGCAGGTCGCCCTGCTGCTCGTAGAGCAGACCCATCTCCCAACTATCCTCGGACAGTCCAGACCGGTCGCCAACTTCATGGGCAATCTGTACCCGCTGTTCGTAGTAGTCTTGTGCTGTGGTCATGTCGCCCAGTTTGCCATAGGCAAT
>DAOTUK010000342.1:0-1821 GCA_034437375.1 Chloroflexaceae bacterium
GGGCGGACGGGGTTTTGCGGCCGCCGCACGGCGCGCTGGTGCGGGGGTGTCGGTTGTTGGGGCTGCGGCCGGGCGGGGTGCTACCAGCGCTTCAACCACCGCCAGTTCAAGCGGCAGGTGGCCATAGGCACTGGTACGCAACTGGTAATCCAGGTTGCTAAACAGGCGTATCCAGTGGGTGAGATCGCCCGCGTCGGCCCGCTGGGCCCATGCATCAAACACGGCCTGTTCATCCTGTCCCACATCGAGCAAGCGATGATCGCCGGTGGCAACCAGCAACATGAGGGCCCGCAGACGTTCTATCACATCGCGGGTAAACTGGCGCATATCGGCGCCCTGGTCGGCGACCCCATTCACGGCCCGTAGCGCTGCGCTCACGTCCCCATCCAGGAGCGCTTCCACCAGTGCGTAGACTTCGCTGGCGCTGGTCATGCCAAGCAGGCTTTGCACCTGTTCCAGGCTAATGGTGCCGCTCGAAAAGGAGATGAGCTGTTCGAGCACGCCAATGGCGTCGCGCATACTGCCGGTTGCAGAGCGGGCCAGCGCTTCGGCAACGCCTGCTTCCAGCGTGACCTGTTCTGTTTCGGCGATACGTTGAAGATGGGCGGCGGTGGCCGCAAGGGTGTGCCGCGAAAAGGTAAAGCGCTGGCAGCGTGACAGGATGGTTGCGGGTACTTTGTGGGACTCGGTTGTGGCCATGATAAAGATGGCGTGGTCGGGTGGCTCTTCGAGCGTTTTCAACAGGGCGTTGAATGCTGCGGTAGAGAGCATGTGTACCTCGTCTATAATGTAGACTTTTGCGCGTCCACTGGTGGGGCGAAATTGTACCCGCTCTATTAAATCGCGGGCATCATCTACGCTGGTATGTGAGGCGGCATCCATCTCTATCACATCAACCGAGCGCCCTTCGGCTATAGTACGGCACGATTCGCAAGCGCCACAGGGGCGCTGTGTTGCCGGGGCCGTACAGTTGACCGCTTTGGCGAGTAGTCGGGCCATGCTGGTTTTGCCGACCCCCCGTGGGCCGGTGAAGAGGTAGGCATGGGCGACCCGTTCTTCTACGATGGCGTGGTGCAAGGTTTGTACCACATGCTCTTGCCCAACTATTTCCCCAAAGGTTTGTGATCGCCATTTGCGGTAGAGTGCCTGTGAAGCCATAGTATGTCTCTGTGTGCAGATAATGCTGATGTATTATACCGTACCCATGGGTGGGGAGCAAACCCGCGCCTGGGGGCAGGGCGACAGAACGGTTTCCGTGTCTGGGTTATGGGCCTTTACGTGTGAACAGATATTTTGTTTTCCCTACTTGCATAGCGGTCAAAATTGCGGTACAATGATGTGGTTGCGATACGCCCCTATAGTCTAGTGGCCTAGGACGTCACCCTTTCAAGGTGAAGATCGCGGGTTCGAATCCCGCTGGGGGCGCCACTTTTTTGCTTGCTTTGGTACCAAACACCATTACAGATGTCAAAGCGCCGAAAAAGCCTTAAAACCACAAAGGCTGACGGAGAAGCGATGGCCATTTTGGTGGTCGTTGGCTACCTTGCAACATGGCTGCTGTCGCTTACCCTCCTCGAATTCTTGATGCTCCTGGCATTTGGAGCAACGCTCCTTACCATACTCCTACGATTATACCGACAGATACGCCAATGGCGGCTTGTTCGCAAAGGATTGCTTGACCTCAACGCACGCCAATTTGAACAGCGCGTCGAGTTGTTGCTGAAAGACCTGGGGTGGGGAAACGTGAGCGTGACTGGGGGTAGGGGCGATGGCGGCGTGGATGTACGGGCGACCCACGAAGGACAGAAATGGGTTGTGCAA
>DAOTUK010000343.1:0-13485 GCA_034437375.1 Chloroflexaceae bacterium
GCGCGGATAGCGGCCAGTTTTGCTTCCTTGTCGGTCGGGGTACTTGCGCCCTCCTCAGCGGCCGGTTTCTTTGCCACGACCGCACCCGGCCGCACATTCGAGATAGCGCCGACCTCTTCAGCCGGAGCCAGCGACGGGGCGGAGGCCGTCTTTGTGGGGGCCGGGTTGTGGGGGGTGGGTTCCAGACCGAGCTTTTCGACTATTTGCGGGGCTATGCCAATGCTGCCGGTGCGGCGTTTCTTGCTGCCTTCCAGTTTCTTGTAGGCGTTCTCTTTGGCAGCCTCCCACCACGTTGGCGCAATGCTCTGGTAGTAGGAAACTGGTTTCATCAAATCTTTCTTATGCACGGTGAGCGAGGGGTGATCAAAGGTGGAAAGCTCGAAGGTGTGATCCATTTTGATGGAGTCGAAGGGGCAGACCTCAGCGCACAGCCCGCACCCCATACAGGCGTCGTACTCGATGATAAATTCGGTGACGGCCGGCACTGGCTTGCCGGTGTTCGGATCTCTGGCCTGGGTCATATGGATGACTTGCGGGGGGCAGATGCGCTCGCACTGGAAGCAGGAGGTACAAAACTCGTGGCCCGTCTCATCATCATAAATCAGAATGGGCATATTGCGCGATGCTTCGGGGAGAACAAGTTGCTCTTCCGGGTATTCGACGGTAAAGATGCCGTCGGTTTCATCCATGCGGGTGAGTTTCTTTGTCCAGGATTTGCTCCAATGGTTCCAGATAACGGCCAGACCCTTGATCATCCCCTGTCCGGTGGGCCATTTGCTCCCACCGCGATCTACTTCAAACGCTTTGCCCCGTTGTATTTCTATCGTCATTGATATTCCCTCGCTTTCAGCGATCTACTTCGCCGAGTACAATATCTATGCTCCCCAGGATAACCACAATATCGGCGACCTTGTAGCCGCGGCTCATATCGGCTAGAGGAGTCAGGTTAATGAGCGATGGCGCCCGCACCTTGTAGCGGTAGGGCCGTTCGCTGCCGTCGCTCACCAGATAAAAGCCAAGCTCACCCTTGGGCGACTCAATGCGGGCATAGGCATCGCCCACCGGCGGCTTGACGTTTTGCCGCGCTTTGGGGTTGATATAGCCGCCCTCCGCGTCGGGCAACTGTTCAAGCGCTTGCTCAAGAATGCGGCGGCTCTGGCGCATCTCTTCCAGGCGCACCAGGAAGCGATCGTACACATCGCCCACACTCCCGATAGGGACGTCAAAGTCGAAGCGGTCATAGATGCTATAGGGTTCGGCTTTGCGAATGTCGTAGGGAATACCACTGGCGCGTAGCATGGGGCCACTCACGCTGTAGGAGATAGCGACCTCTTTGGGAAGGATGCCCACGCCTTTGGAGCGTATCAGCAATACCTCGTTCTGGCGCAACAACCGCTCAAGCTCGTCAATGTAGACCGGCATAGCGTTCATCAACTCTTTCAAGCGGGGGATAAAGTCGGGCGTCAGGTCGCGCACCACGCCGCCAAAGCGGAAGTAGTTGCACATCATCCGCGAGCCGCTCACCGACTCGTACAGGTCAAGGATTTTTTCGCGCTCGCGGATACCAAACGCCAGCGGCGTCTGCCACGCGCCCATATCGTTAATCATAAAGCCAAGCGCCCCTGCGTGGTTGAGAATGCGCGTCAACTCCACCATAATGATGCGGATGTATTCGGCCCGTTCGGGCACTTCAATACCGGCCAGTTTTTCGACGGCCAGGGCGTAGGCGTGGTTGTTGGCCATCGAGTTGAAGTAGTCGAGCCGGTCGGTGTAGGGCATGGATTGCAGGTAGTTGCTGGCTTCGGCCAGTTGTTCGTGGTTGCGGTGCAGGTAGCCAAAGAAGGGTATCAGGTCAATAATCGTTTCGCCATCAACCGTGACGAGCATCCGGAAAACGCCGTGGGTGGAGGGGTGCTGTGGGCCAATATTTATCTGTAGTTCCTGGGTTTTGAGCATAGCTGCTTCCAGTATATGGACACGCGCTGGTACCGCGTGCGTTGCTTATGAACAGACCAGTACGAACAGTCAGTCAATCAGTCAGTCAGTCAATCAATCGGGCAATCGGGCAATCTAATCGAGATACCGAAACATGGCGACGGGAAAGCGCGAGGGTCGGATAATCTCGCTCTCATAATCAAAGGTCATGTCTTCCAGGTGCAGGTAGGTCAGGATGCCCCCTTCCAGGTGGGGGTGGTGGGCTTTGACAGCCGCCGAGAGGTGCTGCGCGATGTATTGGGCCAGACTGCCTTGCTGGTGGATGTGCTCTTCCCCCCCGATGGCCATAGCCATCTGGGCGAAGTCGTGGGGGTAGCGGCGGGCAAATTCAATGGCTATCTGGTAGGAGGTCAGGAAGGGCCGCCCGAAGTGACGCGCTCGCTCAAACAGCGGCATCTCTGATAATATTTTCAATACCTTTTCTTCCAGTCCCAGGTCTTCCCAGTAGTTCATAGGTCTGACGGCCCCATACTCCCTTACTCTTGCGCACCTATCGGCTCACACAACCACCACACGATGCTATCCTGGCTGTGCCTACTCGCTCAAATACTTATCGCCCTGTTTCGGAAAATCTTTCCGCATCGGGTAGCCTTCAAACTCGTCCCACATATACAGGCGCTTCAGGTTGGGGTGGCCGGTAAAGTTGATACCAAACAGGTCAAACCCCTCGCGCTCGTGGAAGTTGGCCCCCGGCAGAATGGGGGTAATGGAAGGTACGTCGGGCTCGTCGCGGGGCACGCGCACCTTGAGCACCAGACTGTCGCCCCCGCTCAGGTTGTAGAAGCGGTAGACCAGTTCAAACAACCCATCGTCAAGATAATCAACCACTGCTACATCAGAGAGATATTCATAGCCAAGCGTATTGCACATGTAACGCACAACGTCGGGCAGTCGTTCGGTCACGATAACCGTATCGCTGGTAACGAGAAAGTCGGGCTTTGCTTTGCCCTTGCCCTTTGCCTTCGGCTTTTCGGCCTCGCCCCCATTGGTTGCTGGTTGACGGGAGGGGGCTATCACACCCGGTAGATCGCGGTTCAGATGCTCACGCAATTGTTCCGCACTTAGCACATCCATGGTTCTCTAGTTCTCACTTCTTCAACTTCAAATCATCCGATTCAATCTCTGGTGACACCCCGGCCGCTTTGCGTTCATGCTCCAGGGGCACGGTGGGGTCCATAATGGGAAACATGCGCTCCACTTCGGGGTGTTCAAACAAGCCCTCTTTGCGTTCGCCCTGGGGCGGCGAGGTATAGGGGCCAACCATCGGCAATCCGCCCACCGGGTCAACCAGGTTACCATCCAGCTCTAGCCCTTGTGCCCCATAGGTTGGTATCGGAAAGTCGGTGGTTTGTGGTTTGTCGCCTTTGCCATACCAGCGTACCCGCCCCAGTTGCTGGTCGTCAATTTGCTCTTGCAAGGTGATGAGCGCATGCAGCAGCGCTTCGGGGCGCGGGGGGCAACCGGGCACATACACATCCACCGGTACAAACAGGTCTACCCCGCGCAGCACATTGTAGCCATCGCGGAAGGGCCCGCCACTGGTTGCACAGGCACCCATTGAGATAACATAGCGTGGTTCGGCCATCTGGTTGTAGAGCCGTACCACCTGGGGGGCCATCTTTTTCGTTACCGTGCCCGCCACAATCATCAGGTCGGCCTGGCGCGGCGTCGCGCGAAAGAGTTCGGCTCCAAAGCGCGACACGTCGTAGCGGCTCAAGCCCCAGGCCATCATCTCAATAGCGCAGCAGGCCAGACCAAAGGACATAGGCCAGATGGAGGAACGCCGCCCCCAGTTATAGAGGCGATTGACGGTAGAGAGAAAGACGCCCTGTTTTTCCAACGCTTCTTGTGTATTGGCATTGTCGCTCATGTTCGCACCCCACAATACAAAAATACACGCCGATACGGTCGGTATGGGCTCGTATCAGCGTGTATCGGCAATGTGTAACCCTTTCCGGATACCATGTATCAGGCCCACTCCAACGCACCCTTGCGCCATTCGTAAATCAGGCCAAATATCAGAATAAAGAGGAAGATGCCCATCTGTACCAGCGCAAACAATCCCAGTTGATTATATGCCACAGCCCATGGGTAGAGAAAGACGACCTCGACATCGAAGATAACAAAGGCCAGCGCATAGAGGTAGTACTGTATTTTAAACTGCACCCAGATTTCGCCCACCGCTTCCAGGCCGCACTCGTAGGTTGATTCTTTAATCGGGGTGGGCCGTTTGGGGCGCAGAAACGAGGCCATGACCAGCACAATCACGGGCATACTTAACGCAAAAACCAAGAAAATTCCAATGAAGGCATAGGTAGATAGCATATGGAGAGTCTCCACCGTTGAGACAACTTTTAGCCACCACAGGCCTTGCTTTAAAGAGCATACAAGCCTGTAAACTACGACGCAGTATATCACAACTTGAGAGTGTTGCCAAACGCTTCGACAAGACCATAATCACTTGCAAAGGGGGGCAGGGTGGGGAGTGGAGCCGCACCGAAGCGGTCTATGTGGCCGTTCTGCGGGTTGTTCGTTGGTATGAAAGGCAACAGGGGAGGGGAGGGGGTTGGGGGGGAGGTATTGAGCACTGTCCCGTGGCGATGTCCTGGGAGCGCGGGAGGGAACATGGTACCGCCGCGCTCCCCCCCCGCGGTCTACCGCCCCACGACGGAACGGCATTACCGGCGATAATCAGCAATCGCGTTGTAGTACGCCTCCACCTCCGGATCATCGTAAAAGACCAGACTCAAGATACCCGTCACCAGCGAAAGTACATTACCAGTGACGATATTCACAATCTGTAAAACGGCGACGGTCTTGTCGGGCTTGACGCCAACCGGGTTGCTGGAAAGGAGCCGGGATGCATGGATAATACCGAAAATACCGACCACCATAGGATAGATGGCCAGCGGCGCAAAACAAATCCCAATAAGAGAGAGGATAAGGATAATTCCGAGAGCAGGGGCCCACATCACATTGAGAATGCCATCTACCAGGCTAAGAATGGCGATAGCCTGAACCTTGCCCGGCTTGGGGGGTAAGGCATGCTGTTGATATTGATAGTCGCTCATGATAGTCCTTTCATTACTTTTGAGTGGTGCAGAATGATGGCTGTTTTCTTGTGTCAGACTGGACGCCAGCACAGGCGAGAATGTTGCAGGCGTTCAGTAGCATCTCTGCTAATCTGATGGTATAATCAAAGAGAAGTAAGAAATTGTTGCGACTATAGGCTATAGAATGGTACGATGAGAGTAGTATACCTACCCTTGTCGGAAGGAAGCTGAAGGCTCGGAGGATAACTTGATATGCAGCCTGTCTCTACCCCGAAACTAACAATAAAAAGTCAGGATGGCAGCTACCGCGAAATGGAGTGGGACAAAGAGGCGGTAACGATTGGGCGTGACAGCGCCAACGACATCATTATTGAGCACCCGCTGGCCTCGCGTCGCCACGCGCGGTTGGAACGTGACGAGACAGGATACTCGATCCGTGATTTGAACAGTACCAACGGCACATTTTTGAATGGGGAAGCTATCGAAGGGGTGCAACCAATGCATCACCAGGATCAGGTCATTGTCGCCGATACCGTTATCACATTTCACGATTCCGACGCCACCGCCAGGGGGCCCCTTCCGGCCGAAGTGCTGCGGGCCTCACAAGAGGATGTGCGCGTTGATAGCCAGTCCAAAACGGTCTATATCCAGGGCGACCTCCTCAAGCCCCCCCTGACCGTCAAAGAATTTCAACTGCTCGAATTACTGTACAACCGCAAGGAACAGGTTGTGAGTAAAGATGAGATTGCCCGCAAAGTGTGGGATTACGAGGTTTTTGATTATAACGCTATTGATGCGCTGGTATACCGTGTTCGCCAACGCATAGAACCCAACCCCAACAAACCACGCTACCTTTTAACGCAACGTGGTTTTGGATACAAACTGGTCACAACGCCAGAGGATCTATTCTGATGTCCTTTATCTTTCGCATTGAAATTTATACAGAACAATTACTGATTAGTGGAAATTATGAACTTGAACGATACCAGCGTCTCAGCGACGCGCTGAACAGCGATCTCAAACCCTTTATTACCTTGTATCGGGCCATTATTGGCCCCCAGAACCGCCCCCAGATCGCCGAACGAGTTTCCCAACTTATCGTTGAACGGAAGCAAATTTTGTTTGTCGCAACCCTGAAGGAACCAGAGCCACCCGAAGACTTTTCCGGCGAACAAATGGCTATTCTCCGCGAGACACAGCAGGTGATGTTTTTTACCCCGCAATATGGTATCCGAGGGACATTTTTTAAACGCCCAACGCAGCCGTTGAACGAAGCGCTGGAGAGCATCAACACCACCTTTATTCCGCTCAACGAAGTGCATATCTACCCCTACCAGGGCGGCAAACCCATTGTCCGCAACTTCATATGTCTGGGGCGGAACCACGTTCTAGCCGCCTATTCAGCGACAGATTACGAGACAATTTGAGCACGAGAGCAGAGGGGATATGAAAATTCTTGTTACGGGTGGTGCCGGCTATATTGGCAGCATCACCACGGCCGAGCTTATCACAGCCGGGCATACGGTGGTAGTGTTTGACAATCTGTACCAGGGCCACCGCGGGGCCGTGCCCCCAGAAGCAACGCTCGTTATTGGCGATTTAGCCGACCCGGTGGCGCTTGAGCGCACCTTCAACCAGCACCCGGATATAGACGGTATTATGCACTTTGCCTCCTATACGCTGGTGGGCGAAAGTATGCAACACCCGCTGAAATACCTGCGCGACAACGTGAGCAACGCGCTCAACCTGCTAGAGTGTGCCCACGCGCACAACGTCCACCGCTTCATCCTCTCCTCCACCGCCAACCTCTTCGATGAGCCAGAGCGTATGCCCATTGATGAGCAGGAGCGCATTGTACCCGGCTCGCCCTACGGCGAGTCGAAATATCACATTGAGCGGTTGCTGCACTGGTTCCACCGCATCTACGGCATGCGCTATGCCTGTCTGCGCTACTTCAACGCGGCCGGCGGCACGCCGGGGCGCGGCGAAGACCACGACCCGGAGACGCACCTGATCCCGCTGGTGCTTCAGGTGGCGCTTGGCCAGCGCGACCACATTACCGTCTTTGGCGACGACTACCCCACCCCCGACGGAACATGCGTCCGCGACTATATTCACATTGTTGACCTGGCCCAGGCGCATATTCTGGCGATGGAGGCACTGGACAATCTGGGGAGCCGCACCTATAACCTGGGCAATGGCCAGGGCTTTAGCGTGCTTGAAGTTATCGAAAGTGCCCGCCGCATCACCGGCCACGCCATCCCCCACACCATAGGCCCGCGCCGCCCCGGCGACCCGGCCACGCTGGTGGCCTCGTCGGCGCGTATCCAGCAAGAGCTTGGCTGGAACCCGCGCTACCCGTCGCTAGACGATATTGTCCAGAGCGCCTGGGAATGGCACCAGTCCCACCCGCACGGCTACGGCGAGGAGTAAGGCGGTGAGGCGTGAGGTGTGAGGCGGCGAGGCGCGGAACGAAAAGAATGGAGAACGTAGACAATGCAGGATAGCCCCAACCCGTTGTATGATGTGGTGGTCGTTGGCGCGGGGCACGCGGGATGCGAGGCGGCCCACGCCGCGGCGCAGATGGGATGCCGCACGCTCCTATTTAGCATAGACCTGGACAAGGTGGCGCAGATGTCGTGCAACCCCAGTATTGGGGGGCCGGCCAAGAGCCAGTTAGTCCGCGAGATAGATGCCCTCGGCGGCATTATGGGGCGCATCACCGACCGCAGCTTTATTCAGATACGCCTGCTCAACGAGAGCAAGGGCCCCGCCGTGCAATCGGTGCGGGCCCAGGCCGACAAGCGCCTGTATGGGCGGCTGATGAAGGAGACGCTGGAACGTTGCCCCAACCTGCTGTTGCGCCAGGCGATGATTGAGCGCATTGTACCGATGGTACTCTCGGAGGGGGTCGCGGCGGGCGACGAACGGCTGAGCTTCCCGCCGTGGGTCGCCGAAGCGCTGCCGGCCGGTTCGCGCTTCTTCGCGGTTGTCACCAACCTGGAACAGGTCTACTACACCCGCACGGTCGTACTGACGACGGGTACCTTCCTGCGCGGGCGGCTCATTACCGGCCGGACGATATGGAACGGCGGACGCATTGGCGAGGCTCCCTCTATAGCCCTGGCCGAAGACCTGGCCGAACTGGGCTTTCCGCTGGTACGCCTCAAGACGGGCACCCCCCCGCGCATTGATGCCCGCTCGATTGACTTTAGCGCGACAGAAATACAGCACGGCAGCCGCGTACCGCTCTTCTTCGGACACTACTATGCCAGAGCAGCGAACGCGCTTGAGTCGCCGCCGGTGCCCATCTTCGAGCAAGCCGCGCCGGCCCCCATGTACCCCCACGCGATGCTGGATAGCTGGCGGCCACAGTTGCCCTGCTACCTGATCCACACCTCGCCGCGCTTCCACGAATTGGTACGGGCCAACCTGGGGCGGGCCCCGCTCTTCAGCGGCATTATCGAGGGGGTGGGGCCGCGCTATTGCCCAAGCATTGAAGACAAGATTGTGCGCTTTGCCGATAAAGAGCGCCACAACCTCTTTCTTGAGCCAGAGGGATGGAGCACCAGCGAAGTCTATGTACAGGGGTGTAACACCTCGCTACCAGAGGATACGCAATGGGACATGCTGCGGAGCATCCCGGCCCTGCGCAATGTGGAATTGATGCGCATTGGCTATGCCATTGAGTATGACGCGGTGGCATCGGGCGAAATCAACGCCGACATGCGTTCGCGGCGCTTGCCGGGCCTCTTTCTGGCCGGGCAGATTAACGGCACAACCGGCTATGAGGAGGCGGCGGCGCAGGGGTTGATGGCCGGTATCAACGCGGTGCGCTGGCTCCGCGGGGAGGCGGCCATACTGTTGCGGCGCGACCAGGCCTACATCGGCGTGTTGCTGGATGATCTGGTCACCAAGGATATTCGGGAGCCATACCGCATGTTCACCAGCCGGGCCGAACACCGCCTACTCTTGCGGGGCGACAATGCCGACCTGCGCCTGACGGCGCTTGGCCACCAGTTGGGGATGGTGGATGCAACGCGGGCGGCCGTGGTAGAGGAAAAGCGCCAGTGGAGCGCCGATCTCATCAAGCGCATGGCAGGGTGGCGCGTCTTTCCCGGCGCCGAAACCAACGCCGCTCTGGAGCGGGCCGGGTTGGCGACCCTCTCCACCGACGCCAGCGCCGACAAACTGCTGCGCCGTCCAGGCGTGCGCTATCGCCAGCTACAAGCCGCGCTTGGGCTACCAGACGCCCCCGACGATGTGGTCGAACAGGTGGAACTGGCGGCTATCTATGGCAGCTATATTGCGCGGCAACAGAGCGAGGCCGAGCGTGTGCGCAAGATGGAAAACCGCACCATTCCGCCCGATATGGACTATGAGGCTATCAAAGGTCTGCGGGCCGAGGCGCGACAACTGCTGCTCCGCTTTCGCCCGGCCACCATCGGGCAGGCGTCGCGGTTGGCGGGGGTCAATCCGTCTGATGTGGCGATTTTGTTGTTTACGATGGAACGGGCCAGCGGAGGCGAAACGGCACGTCCGCGTGTGCGTGACATAACCAACCGCGCCAGTTAGTACAAATCCTCTGGCTCGTCCTCGGCCCCAAAGAGGCGTAGCCATTCCTCTATTTCCCGCTGGCTGAGTTGGCGGTTTTTGAGCGTCTTTTCGGGGTCTGCGCGGGTTTCTTCTGGCTCGTGGTCTTCGCCGTGGGAGAAGAGGCGGCGGGCAAAGTTCTGCGAGGAGATGACCGTAATACGCCGGGCGCGGGCGGCCCCGGCGACGGCGCGGTCTGAGGTAACAACCTGCCATACATCCGTGCGCTTGATGGCCCGTATGCGGCGGATCAGCTCTTTGTCGGCGTCGGCGGGCGACTTGGCAAAGTGGCATTCAACGCCGTACCCGTTGAGGTTGCCGGGGTGGCCATAGACGCCGTGGTCAAAGACGACGACCACCCGCCGGCCGCGCTTGCGGGTGGCGTAGCGCCGCAGTAGCAGCACCAGTTGCGCTTCGTCGTCGGGGGCGGCAAGGCTGATGCTGTGTATCTGGCCTATAAGGTTATGTCCGTCTATCAGTGTGGGCATGAGCAAGGGCCGTTTTCTTCTTGCTTTGGCTACGTGATTGCATTATACTGCACTATCGTGCGGTGTCGTTCGAGAAGGGGAGGAATGATGGAAACAACAACAGTAACGATTGATATACCCGAACGATTGTACCGTCGTTTGCAATGGGTATCTGAAGCAACCAACAGAGCTATTCCAGATGTGCTTATCGCTACGACCGAGGCCGTGTTTGCCAGAAATACAGATGATACGGGCTTACCTGATGAACTGGCCGATGAACTGGCCGCTATGCAATTGTTTAGTGATCAGGCATTATGGGACGCCACAAAGCCAATCCTTTCGACCGAGCAGCAGGAACGTATGCGGGAGTTGTCCCAGGAACAGCAGGAACGTGTGTTGTCTCCCGTCGAACAGGATGAGCTACGCGGGTATGTGTCTGCGTATGATCGGGCGGTATTGCGTCGGGCCCAGGCTTTTGCACTGCTTGCGTTGCGTGGTCATACGGTACCAGATTTGAATATGAGAAACGGCTGGCATCCTCCCTCCTGAGAACATCTCGCATCCTCCCCGCCTCCCGCCTCCCGGCCTCCCGCCTCACTGGTATCACTCCCCCCCCCGCTCCCGTCGGGCACGGTCACGCGCGGCCCGCAACCGCGCCATGGTCGCATCCATCTCACTCGCTTGCGGGGCCGGCTTGCGGCGGAAGAGGCCGCGTATCTGCGCCCCAATCGGCTGCAAATCGCGCCAGCGCATCAGCACGCGGCGCGTCGCAATATCTAGCGGTAACAACACCAGCGCCAGCCACACCAGCGGCAGAGCTATCTCCTGAATAGAGCCAACCTCCTGGGGCGCGGGATCGTAGATAGCCGCGGCCTGGGGGGTGGTACGTCCGCCCGTGATAGCGGCCAGGTCGCTGAGCAGGTGGGGCGTGCTCCGTTGCGTGCGGTATTCGGGCGAATAGGCCACCACCAGACCACTGCTCACATTGCCCACCGGCTTACCCGCATCGTCCAGCACAGCCACCTGCGCCAGATAGACGCCGGGGTCGGCCACCGGCACCACCGCGCGATAGCGGCCGGCCCCCACCTGGTCAAAGCTCAGCGACGACGCGCTATCGTCCGGGTCAAGCAAGCGCCCCTCAATAGCCACATCTTCCAGCGGGCGGCCATCCTGCTGCACATCAAGCTCAAGAATAGCGCGATCTTCCTCTGTGCGCGTCTCCAACGCCAGGCCCTCGGTGCGTTGTGGGGGCAACATCATATCCAGCAAATCGCTCCCAAACGTCGGGAAGCGCTCCCAGGTGAGCCAGTCGCGGGCCCATTGCCCCTTCAGGTCGCTTGTCCAGGCGACGCTACTCCCCAGGCCATATTGCCACTGCGCGAGAATAGGCTTGCTGTCGGGCGACACCAGCACCGTACGGGCGGCCAGTCGCGGTTGGGTAGCGTTGTAGCCGTGCAGCGGCGGGATGTCCTCCCACCCGCGCACGATGGGGGCCGGAAGCGCCACCATTGGCGTAAACGTCCCCTCCACAATATCGCGCCCGGCCACCATCACCGTTTCAGAAAGGAAGATACGCGGCACGTCGGAGAGCGTATTCACCTGGTAGTAGCGCCCCCCGCCAAGCTCCGCTATCTGGCGCAGCTCCGGGTTGGCCCCGCGCCCAATAGAGACAACCGTTATGGTCACACCATTGTTATTCATCTGCGCGATCAGATCGGAGTAGTTGCTGGTCGCCTGGCCGTCGGTGAGCAAGATAACATGCTTAACCTTTGCGTCCGTGCCGGCCAGCGCGTTGGCGGCCGGCTCAATGCCGCTGCGAATATTGGTGCCGCCATTGGCCACAAACTGGCTGAGCGCCTCGGCAATCTGCACCGTTTCGGGCAACGCCTGTACCGGCAACACCCACGAGGCAATATCATCAAACGCCACCACGCCTATCTGGTCGTTCTGTTCCAGACCAAGCGTAGATTGGTAGACAGCCTCTTTGGCCAGGTCAAGTTTGGTCAGGCCAGTACCGCCGCTCTCCGACATACTACCGCTGCGATCTAGCACCAGCACCAGGGCCAGGTCGGGGCGCTGTTGGGTATCGCGCCGCTCCATCTCCACAGGCAACACGTCGGAGAGGGGACTGCGCCGCCACCCGCCGGCCCCAAACGAATTGCGCCCGCCTATCATCGAAAGACTGCCGCCCTGTTCGCGCACGTAGATGGGCAACGCCTCCTGGACACTGCGGGGGACATCGTAGGAACGTACGTCTACCAGGATAATGGCGGCGTACTGGCGAAGCTGTGCCTGCTCGGCGGGGACACCATCCGGGGGGCGCACGTCAACCTGCGCGTCGGTCGCTTCCAGCACGCGCTTGAGCGGCGCGGCGGTGTCCTCTTCCGTCGCAACCAGCAGCACCCTGGGCGGGCCCTCAACCGTGGTAAAGGCGGCGGCGCGGTTGTTAATGCCCAGGGTATCCTCCTGCGCTTCCAGGCGCACCTCGTAACGATGAAAGCCGGGCGCGCTATCGGGGATGGTCAGCGGAATGGTTGCATTCCCCTTTTGTATATCAACCTCCTGGGTAGCGATAAGCTCATCGTCGGCAAAGAATTGGAGTTGTCCGCGGGTATCTATGCTGCTCTGGATATGGGTTTCAAGCGTAATGCGCTGGCCCTGGCGGGCCGTGTCGGGCGCATCCAGGGTACTGACCAGCACGTCATGCCCGCTCTCCTCTGGCATCGGCAACACATCAATGTTGATTTCGCGGACGGCGGCAATCCGGGCCGCTTCCGTCGCGCGGCCGGTATTCTCCTCGCCATCGCTAAAGATAACCAGCCGTTTTTGCGTATCGGCGGGGAAGAGCGCCAGACCCAGTTGGATGGCGTCGGCAATGTTGGTGCGGCTCCCGACGGGGGCAGAGGTGAGGCGCGTTTGCTGGCGCAGCGAGATGGGCACCCGCTCTACCAGCGCGTTTTCGCCAAAAACGACAATCGCGGCCTTGTCGGCCGGTTCCTGTTCGGCCAGCGCGTCGTTCATATAGTTGAGCGCCCACTGGCGCTGCGCCGGGGTTACCGAGTCGCTGCCATCTATCAAAAAGACCACCGTGAGGTTTTCGACCGGGCGGATGAGTTGGGCACCGGCCAGCGCTAGAATAAGCGCTACAAACAACGCGGTGCGCAACACAAGGGACACCCACGCGCGGCGGCGCATAGACCTGAGCAGGCGCAGCAGTCCGCGCAAACGGCCCGGGGGCGTGGCAGCAGGCGCGGCGGGCCGGATGCGGGCCGCCTCTGCCGTGAGCGTGAAGAACCACAGCAACGGCAGCAGCAGCAACAACCACAGCGCCTGGATATAGATAACTGAAAGATGCATAGTCTCTTTCTCTCTGGTAT